>CAYYJB010000025.1:0-30929 GCA_964472135.1 uncultured Gemmobacter sp. | reverse complement strand
TCGTGCTCGACGACGAGGGCGGGCGGATCGAGGTCGTGGTGCCCGACGAGCAGCTCTCGCTCGCGATCGGCCGGCGCGGCCAGAACGTGCGGCTCGCGAGCCAGCTCACGGGGCTCGACATCGACATCATGACCGAAGCGGACGAGAGCGCGCGCCGTCAGGCCGAATTCGCCGAGCGCACGCAGCTTTTCATGGATACGCTCGACGTCGACGAGATGATGGCGCAGCTTCTGGTCTCCGAGGGGTTCACGACCCTCGAGGAGGTCGCCTATGTCGACCTCGACGAGTTGCTCGCGATCGAGGGCTTCGACGAGGCGACGGCCGAGGAATTGCAGGCCCGTGCCCGCGATCACCTCGAGGAGATGAACCGCAAGGCGCTCGAAGCCGCGCGCGCGCTCGGCGCCGAGGAGAGCCTGATCGAGTTCGAGGGGCTGACGCCGCAGATGGTCGAGGTGCTGGCCAGGGACGGCATCAAGACCATCGAGGATTTCGCGACCTGCGCGGACTGGGAACTCGCGGGCGGCTGGACGGTCGTCGGCGGACAGCGCGTCAAGGACACGGGTCTGCTCGAGAAGTTCGACGTGAGCCTAGAGGAGGCGCAGAACATGGTCATGACCGCGCGCGTCATGCTGGGCTGGGTCGATCCGTCCGAGCTTGGCGCCGGGGCCGACCCGGACGAGGGCGCAGAGGAGCGCGACTCCGCGGAAGAGGAGGCGCGCGGCTAGGTCGCGCGGCACCGGGGCGGGGCGCAGGTGGGTCGGGGCGGCAGGGAGAAGATGCGCGACGAGCCCGAGCGGCGCTGCATCGTCACGGGCGAGAGCGCGCCCAAGGCGGGGCTCGTGCGCTTCGTCGTCGGCCCCGAGGGTCAGGCCGTGCCCGACCTCGCCGGGCGGCTGCCCGGTCGGGGGATCTATGTCACCGCCGATCGGGCCACGGTGCACGAGGCGGTCCGGCGCGGCCTCTTTTCACGGGCCGCGCGCGGCCGGGTCGAGGCGGCCGCGGATCTGGCCGATCTGGTCGAGGCAGGGCTCGCGCGTCGGCTGGTCGAGACGATCTCGCTGGCGCGCAAGGCCGGGCAGTCGGTGGCGGGCTTCGAGAAGGTCAAGGAATGGCTGACGGCGGGCACGGCGGCGGTGCTCGTGCAGGCGCATGACGGTTCGGTGCGCGAGCGCGCCCGCCTGCGCCCGCCCGACGGCCCGCAATCGCGCATCGACTGCCTCTCGGCGCAGGAAATGGGTTTGGCTTTCGGGCGCGAACGTGCCATACACGGCGCGCTTTCGTCTGGTGGTTTGGCGCAACGTGCGCTAGAGGACGCGGCGCGGCTTTCTGGCATGCGCGCGCGGAAAGACGGGCAATTCGGCGGCGCTGCCACCGGGAAGGACACGAAGGACGCATGAGCGACACGGACGGCAGAAAACCCCTCGGGATCGGGGGCGGCGCACGCTCCGGCCAGGTGAAGCAGAGCTTCAGCCACGGCCGGACCAAGAGCGTTCTGGTCGAGACAAAGCGCAAGCGCGTTCTCGTGCCCAAGCCCGGCGCAGGCGCTGGGACAGGGGCGGCGGGGGCACAGGGTGCCGTTGCAGGTGGTGACACCTCGCGCCGGCCAGCCGGGATTTCCGATGCCGAGATGGAGCGTCGTCTGGCTGCGTTGCGCGCGGCGCGCGCCCGTGAGGTCGAGGATGCCGCCCAGCGCGCCGCGGATGAGCGCGCGCGCGACGAGGAACGCCGCCGCCGCCGGGAAGAGATCGAGGCGCGCGAACGCGCCGAGGCCGAGGCGGCAGCCGAGGCCGCCGCGCGCGTCAAGGCCGAGGCTGAGGCGCAGGCCCGGCGCGAGGCCGAGGCACGCCCCACCTCGACCGCCCCGGCCGCCCGCCGCGCCGACGCCCCACCCGCCCGGGGCGGCCCCGCCGCCCCCGCGGCGGCCGCCCCGCCCGCTGCCAAGCCCGGCCTGCCCGGCGCCCGCAAGACGGACCGCGACCGCGACGAGCGCAGCGCCGCCGAGCGCGAGCGCGCGGGGCGCGCGCGCACTGACGACGCGCGCCGCACTGGCAAGCTCACGCTCAACGAGGCGCTCGCGGGCGAGGGCGGGCGTCAGCGCAGCCTCGCCGCGATGAAGCGCAAGCAGGAAAAGGCCCGCGCCAAGGCGCTCGGGCTTGGCCAGAAATCCGAGAAGCAATCGCGCGACGTGCAGCTGCCCGAGACGATCATCGTGCAGGAACTCGCCAACCGCATGGCCGAACGCGCGGCCGACGTCGTCAAGGCGCTCATGAAGATGGGCGTGATGGCGACGATGAACCAGACGATCGACGCCGACACCGCCGAAATCATCATCGAGGAATTCGGCCACCGCCCGGTCCGGGTCGCGGATTCGGATGTCGAGCAGGTCATCGACACGGTCGCAGACCGCGCCGAGGATCTCGTGCCGCGTCCGCCGATCGTCACCATCATGGGCCATGTCGACCACGGCAAGACCTCGCTCCTCGATGCGATCCGCAAGACGAACGTGGTGTCGGGCGAGGCGGGCGGGATCACCCAGCACATCGGCGCCTATCAGGTGCGCACGGCGAACGGCGCGCTCATCACCTTCCTCGACACGCCGGGCCACGCGGCCTTCACCTCGATGCGCGCCCGTGGCGCGCAGGTGACCGACATCGTGGTGCTGGTCGTGGCCGCCGACGACGCGGTGATGCCGCAGACGGTCGAGGCCATCAACCACGCCAAGGCCGCCAAGGTGCCGATGATCGTCGCCATCAACAAGTGCGACAAGCCCTCGGCCAATCCGCAGAAGGTCCGCACGGACCTTCTCCAGCACGAGGTCGTGGTCGAGGCGATGTCGGGCGAGGTGCTCGATGTCGAGGTTTCGGCGCTGACGGGCAAGGGCCTCGATACCCTGCTCGAGAACATCGCGCTGCAGGCCGAGATCCTCGATCTGCGCGCCAACCCGAGCCGCGCCGCGCAAGGCGCCGTGATCGAGGCCAAGCTCGACGTCGGGCGCGGCCCGGTGGCGACGGTGCTCGTCCAGCACGGGACGCTGCGCAAGGGCGACATCTTCGTCGTCGGCGAGCAGTGGGGCAAGGTGCGCGCGCTGCTCAATGACAAGGGCGAGCGGGTGGACGAGGCAGGGCCGTCGGTTCCGGTCGAGGTGCTCGGCCTCAGCGGCACGCCCGAGGCGGGCGACACCCTCAACGTCGTCGAGACCGAGATGCAGGCGCGCGAGATCGCGACCTATCGCGAGCAGCTCGCCCGCGACAAGCGCGCGGCGGCGGGTGCGGCGGCGACGCTCGAGCAGCTCATGGCCAAGGCGCGCGCCGACCGGTCGGTTGCGGAGCTGCCCGTCATCGTCAAGGCCGACGTGCAGGGCTCGGCCGAGGCGATCGTGCAGGCGGTCGAGAAGATCGGCAACGCCGAGGTGCGGGTGCGCGTGCTCCATTCGGGCGTCGGCGCCATCACCGACAGCGACGTGGGCCTCGCCGAGGCCTCGAAGGCCCCGATCATCGGCTTCAACGTCCGCGCCAACGCCTCGGCGCGCACGGCCGCGCAGCAGAAGGGCGTCGAGATCCGCTATTACTCGATCATCTACGACCTCGTGGATGACATCAAGGCGGCGGCCTCGGGGCTGCTCAAGGCCGAGGTGCGCGAGAACTTCATCGGCTATGCCCGCATCCTCGAGGTCTTCAAGGTCTCGGGCGTGGGCAAGGTCGCGGGCTGCCTCGTCACCGAAGGGGTGGCGCGGCGCTCGGCAGGCGTGCGGCTCCTGCGCGACAACGTCGTGATCCACGAGGGCACGCTCAAGACGCTCAAGCGCTTCAAGGACGAGGTGAAGGAAGTCATCTCGGGCCAGGAATGCGGCATGGCGTTCGAGAATTACGACGATGTCCGCCAGGGCGACATCATCGAGATCTTCGAGCGCGAGACGGTCGAGCGTTCGCTCGCCTGATGGGGCGCCGGCAGATGGCGGGAGCGTTGCGCCCTGTCGTTCTGATGATCCTCGACGGCTGGGGCGTCGGCGACGGCGGCCCGGGCGATGCGCCGGCGCAGGCCGCGACACCCGCCTATGACGCGATCCGCGCCGCGGGGCCGGTTGCGCATCTCGTCACGCACGGCCCCGACGTCGGGCTGCCGCCGGGGCAGATGGGCAATTCCGAGGTCGGCCACATGAACATCGGCGCGGGGCGCGTGGTGGCGATGGACCTCGGCCAGATCGACCTCGCGATCGCGGATGGCAGCTTTGCCGCCAACCCCGCCCTTGGCGATTTCGCGGCACGGCTGCGCGCAAGCGGCGGCACGGCGCATCTGATCGCGCTCGCCTCGACGGGCGGGGTGCACGGGCATCTGGCGCATATCCTCGCGGCGGCGCGGGCGCTGGCGGCGGCGGGCGTGCCGGTCGCGGTCCATGCCCTGACGGACGGGCGCGACGTCGCGCCCGGATCGGCCGCGGCCGACATCGCGGCGCTTGCGGCCGGCCTGCCCGAGGGGGCGCGGATCGCGACCGTCGCGGGGCGCTATTACGCGATGGACCGCGACAAGAGGTGGGAGCGTGTCGCCCTCGCGACCGGGGCGATCCTGCACGCGCGGGGCGAGGGGGCGGCGGACGCCACGGACGCCGTCGCGCGCGCGGCCCTTCGGGGCGAGAGCGACGAGTTCATCCGCCCGACCGTCCTGCCCGGCTACGCGGGCGCGCGGGATGGCGACGGGCTCTTCTGCCTCAACTTCCGCGCCGACCGCGCGCGCGAGATCCTCGCGGCGCTGGCCGATCCCGACTTCGCCGATTTCGACCCGGGCGCGCGGCCGCGCTGGGCGGCCTGCCTCGGCATGGTCGACTATTCCGCCGCCCATGACCGCTACATGGCGGCGATGTTTCCCAAGCGCGCCATCGTCAACACGCTCGGCGCCTGGGTCGCGGGGCAGGGCTTGCGCCAGCTGCGGCTGGCCGAGACCGAGAAGTATCCCCATGTCACCTTCTTCCTCAACGGCGGAGTGGAGCCGCCCGAGCCGGGCGAGGCGCGCATCCTCGTGCCCTCGCCCAAGGTCGCGACCTATGACCTCGCGCCCGAGATGTCGGCCGAGGGCGTGACGGCGCATCTGCTCGAGGCGATCGGGTCGGGCGCGCATGACCTGATCGTGGTCAATTACGCCAACCCCGACATGGTGGGCCACACCGGCAGCCTGCCCGCCGCCATCGCCGCCTGCGAGGCGGTGGACCGCGGCCTTGGCGCCGCCGTCGCGGCGCTGCGGGCGGCCGGGGGGGCGATGCTCGTGATCGCCGATCACGGCAATTGCGAGATGATGATCGACCCCGTGACGGGCGCCCCGCACACGGCCCACACGCTGAACCCCGTCGCTGCGGTGCTGGTGGGCGGGCCCGCGGGCGCGGCATTGCGCGACGGGCGGCTCGCCGATGTCGCGCCGACGATCCTCGATCTCATGGGCCTGCCGGCCCCGCCCGAGATGACGGGGCGGAGCCTGATCCTTCGCCCGGCCACAGCGACGTGAATGGCGGCGGCGACTGGGGCTGGTGCATCGCACCCGAAGTCGGTTTATAGTCACCCCATCGGGGCGCGGTAGCGGGAGAGCTTGGATGAATCGTTATGTTCTGGCCGCGCTCGGCGGTGCGGTTGCCGGGGCGCTGGTCGCGACCCAGGTCGCGGGCCCCCTGGTCGCGCAGGAGGCCACGAAATCGGCCGAGGTCTATCGCCAGCTCGATCTCTTCGGCGACATCTTCGAGCGCGTGCGCGCCCAATATGTCGAAGAGACCGAGCCCGCCGAGCTGATCGAGGCCGCGATCAACGGCATGCTCACCTCGCTCGACCCGCATTCGGGCTATCTGCCGCCCAAGGAATTCGACGACATGCAGGTCCAGACCCGCGGTCAGTTCGGTGGCCTCGGGATCGAGGTCACGCAGGAGAACGGCTGGGTCAAGGTCGTGGCGCCCATGGACGACACGCCGGCCGACCGCGCGGGCGTTCAGGCGGGCGATTTCATCACCCATGTCGACGGCGAATCGACCCTCGGGCTGACGCTCGATCAGGCGGTCGAGAAGATGCGCGGCCCGGTCGGCTCGGAGATCGTGATCACGGTGGTGCGCGAAGGCGTCGAGGAGCCCTTCGACATCTCGATCATCCGCGACACCATCAAGCTGACGGCCGTTCGCGCCCGGCTCGAGGGCTCGACCGTGGTGCTGCGGATCACGACCTTCAACGACCAGACCTATGCCAACCTGAGCGACGGCCTGCGCCGGACGGTCGAAGAGGCGGGCGGCCTCGAAAAGGTCAACGGGATCGTGATCGACCTGCGCAACAACCCGGGCGGGCTGCTCAGCCAGGCGATCGAGGTCGCGGATGCCTTTCTCGAGCGCGGCGAGATCGTCTCGACCCGGGGCCGCAGCCCCGAGGATGGCGAGCGCTTCAATGCCCGTCCGGGCGATCTGACGGACGGCAAGCCGGTGGTGGTGCTGATCAACGGCGGCTCGGCCTCGGCGTCGGAGATCGTCGCGGGCGCGCTCAAGGATCATCGCCGCGCGGTGGTGATCGGCACCCAGAGCTTCGGCAAGGGATCGGTCCAGTCCGTCATCCCGCTGCGCAACGAGGGCGCGATGCGGTTGACGACCTCGCGCTACTACACCCCCTCGGGCCGGTCGATCCAGGCGCTCGGCGTCGCGCCCGACATCATCGTCGACCAACCCCCGCGGGCCGAGGCGACCGAGGCCGAGGGCGAGGAGCGCCCGACTCGGACCGAGGCCGATCTGCGCGGCCGGCTCGAGAATGACGCGATCTCCGAGGACGAACGGCGCCTGCTCGAGGAAGAAAAGGCGCTCGCCGAAGCCTCGGCGCGGCTGCGCGAGGACGATTATCAGCTCGCCTACGCCATCGACCTGCTGCGCGGCCTGTCCGCGATCGACCGGGAATGACGCAGGGCGCGACGCTGCCCTATCGGCCCTGCGCGGGGGTCATGCTCATCAATCCCGGCGGGCTCGTGTTCGCCGGGCAGCGGCTCGATAGCCCGTCGCCCGCCTGGCAGATGCCCCAGGGCGGCATCGACGCGGGCGAGAGCCCGCTTCAGGCCGCGATTCGCGAACTGGGCGAGGAGATAGGCGTCGGCCCCGATCTGGTGGAACTGGTGGCCGAGATGCCCGAATGGGTCATCTACGACCTGCCGCCCGAGCTTCTGGGCAAGATCTGGGGCGGGCGCTATCGCGGCCAGCGGCAGCGCTGGTCGCTCTGGCGCTATCGCGGGACGGATGCCGACATCCGGATCGACCAGCCGCACCCTGAATTCTCGGCCTGGCGCTGGATCCCGGCCGACGAGATGCTTGCCGGCATCGTGCCCTTCAAGCAGGCGGTCTATGCGCAGGTGGTGGGCGCCTTTCGCCCCTGGCTCGCGCCCCGCTGAGGGGCGCTGCCGTCCGGTGATGGTGCGGTCGAGAAGACTCGAACTTCCACGGGAGTTACCCCACAGCGACCTCAACGCTGCGCGTCTACCAATTCCGCCACGACCGCACTGTCTTGCCGGTCCGGGGCGTATAGCCGAGCCCGCAACCCTTGTGAAGCCCCCTCGGCGGAGGCAGAAGGGGCTGAGCGCAAGGGGGCGGGCATGATCGAATGGATCGAATCCGGCGGGCTGACCGACCATGACGAAGCCGTCGCGGCGATGGAGGCGCGCGTTGCCGCGATCGCGGCGGGGCGCGCGCCCGAGGCGATCTGGCTCATCGAACATCCGCCGATCTATACCGCCGGAACCTCGGCGCGGGTCGAGGATCTTGTCGCGCCCGGGGCGATTCCCGTGCGGACGACGGGCCGCGGGGGCCAGTACACCTATCACGGGCCGGGGCAGCGGGTGGTCTATGTCATGCTCGACCTCGGCGCGCGGGGCCGCGACGTGCGCCGCTTCGTCTGCGCGCTCGAATCATGGGTGATCGCGGCGCTGGCCGAGTTCGGCGTGACGGCCGAGCGGCGCGAGGGACGCGTCGGGGTCTGGGTGCGCCGGCCCGACAGGGCGCCGCTCGCCGATGGCACCCCGCGCGAGGACAAGATCGCGGCGATCGGCGTCAAGCTGCGCCGCTGGGTCAGCTTTCACGGGCTCGCGGTCAACGTCGAACCCGATCTTGCGCATTTCGACGGCATCGTGCCCTGCGGCATCCGCGGGCATGGGGTCACGAGCCTCGTCGATCTCGGCCTGCCGGTGACGATGGCGGACCTAGACGCGGCGCTCCTGCGGACCGCGCCCGCGGCACTCGGCCGGCTGGGCGTCGGGGCGGAGGAAATCGGCCCCCCCCTGCGCCGCGCTCAGCCCTGAGGGGCGGTCAGGCGGGGATCGGGAAGAAGGCGGGATCGTCGAGCCGCGCCATCGCGCGGGCGTAGACGGGCGGATCGACATTGCCGCCGGTTGCAACCGCGATCACCGCCGGCCCGGGCGCGAGATCGGGGCGGAAGAGCGCCGCCGCCAGCGCCACGGCCCCCCCGGGTTCGAGCACGATCCGCAGGTGCCGCCACGCCAGCGCCATCGCATCGAGGCAGGCCTCATCCGGCATCGCGATGCCGGGGCCGGCAAGCCGCGCGAGGATCGGAAAGGTCATCAGCCCCGGCGCAGGCGTCACGATCGCATCGCAGAGCGTCCGCCCGCCGGGCGCGTTGCCAAGCCGGGTGCCGGCGGCGAGGCTGCGGGCGGTATCGTCGAAGCCCTCGGGCTCGCAGGTCTGCACGCGCAGGCCCGGCGCGCGCGCGGCGAGTGCCAGCGCGATGCCCGAGGCAAGCCCCCCGCCGCCGCAGCACACGAGGACGGGCGCCTCAAGGATCCCCGCCGCCGCCGCATCCTCGGCGATCTCGAGGCCCGCGGTGCCCTGGCCCGCGATCACCTCGGCGTCGTCGAAGGGGCGCACGATGGCAAGGCCCCGCTCGGCCGCCAGAGCCGCGCCGATCGCGTCGCGATCCTCGCGCTGGCGGTCATAGAGCACGACCTCGGCGCCGAGTGCGCGCGTGTTGCCGATCTTGGCCTCGGGGGCATCGGCGGGCATGACGATGACGGCCGCCAGCCCGTGCCGCGCGGCCGCCAGCGCCACCCCCTGCGCGTGATTGCCCGACGACATCGCGAGCACCCCGCGCGCCCGCCCCGCCGCCACCAGCGCCGAGACCGCCGACCACGCGCCGCGGAACTTGAACGAGCCCGTGACCTGCAGGCACTCGGCCTTGACGAGGATCCGCCGCCCCGCGATTCGGTCGAGGAGCGGATCCGACAGCATCGGCGTCCGCCGGGCGACGCCGCGGATGCGGCCGGCCGCGGCCTCGATGCGCCCGATGTCGGGCGTGGTTTCGGGGCCGTTTTCGGCCGTCATCGCGGGGCGCGCCCGGCAAAGCGGCCGGCCTCGGCCGCCGCGCGGCGCAGCGCTTTCGACTTGTTCACCGTCTCTTCGAACTCGGCCGCCGGGTCGCTGTCATAGACCACCCCGCCGCCCGCCTGGATGTAGAGGGTGCCGTCCTTCACGACGCCGGTGCGCAGCGCGATGCACATGTCCATCTCGCCGTTCGCGGCGAAATAGCCCACGCCGCCGCCATAGACGCCGCGCTTTTCGGGCTCGAGCTCATCGATGATCTGCATCGCGCGCACCTTGGGCGCGCCCGAGACCGTCCCCGCCGGCAGGCCCGCAAGCAGCGCCGAGAGCGCGTCCTCACCCTCGGCGATCTCGCCCACGACGTTCGAGACGATGTGCATGACGTGGCTGTAGCGCTCGATCACGAACTGCTCGGTCGGCCGCACCGTGCCGATGCGCGCGACCCGCCCGACATCGTTGCGCCCGAGATCGAGCAGCATGAGGTGCTCGGCCCGTTCCTTGGGGTCAGCGAGCAGCTCGGCCTCGAGCGCGCGATCCTCCTCGGGGGTGGCGCCGCGGGGCCTTGTGCCGGCGATCGGGCGGATCGTGACCTCGTCCTCGCGCAGCCGCACGAGGATCTCGGGGCTCGCGCCGACGATCTGGAAGCCGCCGAAGTTGAAGAAGAAGAGGAAGGGCGAGGGGTTGGTGCGCCTGAGCGAGCGGTAGAGCGCGAAGGGCGGCAGATCGAAGGGCTGCGCCCAGCGCTGCGAGGGCACGACCTGAAAGATGTCGCCCGCGCGGATGTAGTCCTTGGCGCGCTCGACCGCGGCCATGTAGCCCTCGCGGGTGAAGTTTGAGACGGGCTCGGGCAGGGGGGCGCTTTCGCCCATCTCGCGGAGCGCCGGCGCGGGGCGTTCGAGATCGCGCAGCGCGTCCATCACCCGCTCGGCCGCCTGCGCATAGGCCGCCCGCGCCGACAGGCCCGAGGCGGTGAAGGCGGGCGCCACCACCGTCACCTCGCCCTTGACCCCGTCGAGGACGGCCACCACCGAGGGGCGCATCAGCACCGCGTCGGGCAGGCCGAGCGGGTCGGGGTTCACGCCCGGCAGATGCTCGACCAGCCGGATCATGTCATAGCCGAGATAGCCAAACAGGCCGGCGGCGATGGCGGGCAGGCCCGCGGGCATCTCGATCCGGCTTTCGGCGATGAGGTCGCGCAGGCTTTGCAGCGGGTCCGCCGCCTCGAGCACGAAGGCGGCGGGGTCGAAGCGGGCCTCGCGGTTCATGCGCGCCGTCTGACCGTGGCATTGCCAGATGAGGTCGGGCTTCATGCCGACGACCGAATAGCGTCCCCGCACCTCGCCGCCCGTCACGCTCTCGAGCATGAAGGTGTCGGCGCGCGCCTCGGCCAGCTTGAGCATGAGCGAGACAGGCGTGTCGAGATCGGCGGCAAGGCGGGCGAACACGACCTGGTTGCGCCCCGCCGCCCAGCCGCGGGCGAAACTCTCGAAGTCGGGCGAAAGCTGCACCGCGCCCCCTTCAGCGCATTTGCGCGTTGATGGCGTCGATCGCCGTCTGGTTCAGGCGGATCTCGGTCCGGTCCTGCAGATGGCGCGCGACGAGGGCAAAGGCATCCTGCGCCATCTCCTGTCCCGCGCGATCCGCCAGCGCCGCGCGGATCGCGGCCGCCTCGGGCGAGGCGGGATCGGCCGGGATGATCGCATCGAGTACAAGAACGGCCACGAAATCGCCCGCATCCACGGCCGCGGCCGCCCCGGTTTCCATCGCGAACAGACGCGAGAGCAGATCGGCGGGCGCGCCCTCGACAAAGCCGTCGCGGGTGATGCCGGGGTTGATGGTCACGATCCCGAAGGCCGCCAGCGGGGCGCCGAGCTGCACCTCGGACAGGATCGCATCGCGGCGCGACACGAGCCCGGCGCGGCGCGCCTCGGCCAGGACGGCGGCGCGGACGGCCTCGGCCACCTCGTCATAGGGGCGCAGCGCGGGGGGCACGATCTCCTTGAGTTCGAGGATGGCCATCCCGCCATCGTCGAGTTCGATCCGTTCGGGGAAATCGCCGGGCGCGAGTTCCAGCGCCTTGTCGCGGAAGGCCGGGTAGGCGGCGAGACCCTCGCGCATCGCGGGATCGAGATCCACCGAACCCTGCGTCATGCCGATCTTCTCGGCCAACTCCTCGAGCGGTGCGCCACCCGCAAGCAGATCCTCGACCTCCTCGACCCGCTGCGCGACCGCGCGGCGCGCGGCTTCGAGCGCAATCTCGGCGAAAAGCTGATCTCGCACCTCGTCGAAGGTCGTCTCCTGCGCGGCGAGCACGCCGTTCACGCGAAAGAGCGCGGGGCCGAGCGGGCTGTCGAGAGGCCCGACGACCGCGCCGACGGCGGCAGCGAACACCTCGGCGCCCGCCGCGCCCAGATCCGCCGCCGCGACATCGCCCAGATCGACGTCGCCGGGCGCCAGACCGCGCGCGGCGATCAGATCGTCAAGGCCCTGGCGCCCGGCCGCGATTTCGGCGCCGGCGGCTTCGGCCGCGGCCCGGTCGGCGAACACCAGCCGGTCCACCAGACGCCGCTCGGCGATGACGTATTCGTCGATCCGATCGGCATAGGTCGCGCGCAGCGACTCCTCGCTCACGGTCATGTCGGGCACGAGCGCCTCGGGCATCAGCGTCGCATACCTGATGCGGCGAAGTTCGGGCGCGGTGTAGGCGTCGGGGTTCGCCTCGTAATGGGCGCGCAGGCTCGTGGCATCGGGTTCGGGCAGCGGTCCCTCGAGGTCGGCATCGCCGAGCACGAGCATCCTGAAGGCGCGACGCTCGGCGACATGGGCGTGGATCGTCTGGGCGTAGACCGGCGGGAACGTAAAATCGCCCGCGATCGCGCCCTGGAGCAGCCCGCGCGCCATGTCGGCGCGCATGCGCTCTTCGAACTCTGCCTCGGTCAGGTCGTTGCGATCGAGCACGAAGCGATAGGCCTCGCGGTCGAAGCTGCCGTCGAGCCCCCTGAAGGCCGGCAGCGCGCGAACCTCGCGCGCGAGCCGTTCGTCGCCCACCGAGATGCCGGTCGCGCGCGTCAGATCGTCGAAGGCCGCGGTCGTGACGAGCTGTTCGAGCACGTTGCGATCGACCCCGAGCATCTGGGCCTCGGCAAAGCCGAGCGGGCGCCCCGCCTGCGCCGAGAGGGCGTTGACCTCCTGCTGGATGTTGCGGGCATAGTCGCGCGCGTCGATCTCGACCTCGCCCACGGTCCCGATGCCGCGCATCGAGGTTCCGAAGCCCGTGATGCCGAAGCCCGCAAGCCCGATGATCAGCGCCACGAGCAGCACCCAGACCGCTACCTGCCCGACCTTGTCGCCCTTTGCCATGCCCGCCCCATCGCCCCGCTGTCGGCGCCCTGTCTAGTGGCTCGCCCCCGCTCGGGCAAGCGATCAGATGCGCGGCAGATCAACCCCGGCGAGGCGGTCGAACATCTCGGCGATGCCGGCGCGGTCGATGTTGGCAAACGCGATGCGCATGCCGCGCGCGCCGACCGGATCGCCCGGCGGCGCGAACATCGTGCCCGGCAGCATCAGGATGCCGGCCTGCGCGAGGATCGCGCGCGCCGCCGCGTCCGAGGCCAGCGCGTAGGGGTGCTCGGCCCAGGCGAAATACGCGCCGCACTGCAGGATGCGCCAGCCCGGCGCGCGCCCCGCGTGGTCGTGGATGGCGGCGCGGCGGTCGAGGATCTCGGCCCGCTCGCCCGCGACCCATTGCCCGAGATCGCGCAGCCCCGCGAGCGCCGCGATCTGGCCGATCTGGGCGGGGCAGATCGCGACGGTGTCGAGGAACTTCTCGATCTCGGCCATCCGCGCCGCCCCCGCGACGATCGCACCGACCCGGTGACCCGTCAGGCGGTAGGCCTTGGAGAAGGAATAGAGATGGATGAGCACGTCGCGCCAGTCGGGATCGGCGAAGAGCTCGTGCGGCCGACCGGGGCGGGCGTCGAAGTCGCGATAGGTCTCATCGAGAATGAGGGCGAGGCCGTGGGCGCGCGCGAGATCGCGAAAGGCCGCAAGCGTCGCCGCCGGATATTCGGCGCCAGTCGGGTTGTTGGGGCTCACAAGCGCGATGGCCCGCGTGCGCGGCGTGATACGCCGGGCGGCCTCGGCCGGGTCGGGCACCATGCCGGGGCCGACCGGCAGCGGGATCGTCTCGAGCCCCGCCATGTCGCACCACATGCGGTGGTTGAAATACCACGGCACCGGCATCATCACCGCATCCCCCGCCCCCGCGACGGTCGCGAGTGCCGCGCAGAACGCCTGGTTGCAGCCTTGGGTTATCGCGACATCGCCCGCGCCGATCGTGCCGCCATAGGCCGCCGACCATTGCGCTGCGACCTCGGCGCGCAGATCGGGCAGGCCGAGGACGGGGCCATAGAGATGGGCGGCCGGATCATTGAGCGCGGCCTCGGCCATGACGCGGCGCAGCGCCTCGGGCGGCGGATCGACGGGGGCGGCCTGGCTCACGTTCAGGATGGCGCGGCCCGCGGGCTGGGGCGTCTCGGCCAGCCAGCGGCGGGCCTCCATCACCGGGGGCGCGAAGGTCTCGGCGAAGGCGGGGTTGAGCGGCAGCGCCATGCCGGGCCTCAGTCGCGGCCGCGGAAGGGTTCGACGTATTGCAGCGCCATGTCCCAGGGAAAGAAGATCCAGGTATCCTGGCTCACCTCGGTGATGTAGGTGTCGACCATCGCGCGGCCGGCGGGCTTGGCATAGACGGTCGCGAAATGCGCCCGCGGCCAGAGCCTGCGGACCAGTTCGAGCGTCTTGCCCGTATCGACGAGGTCGTCGATGATGAGGACACCCGCCCCGTCCGCGCCCATCACCTCGGCCGAGGGCGCCTTGATCAGGCGCGGCTCTGTCTGTTCGTGGCGGTTGTAGGACTTGACCGAGACGGTATCGACCGTGCGGATGTCGAGCTCGCGGCTCACGATCATTGCGGGCGCCATGCCGCCGCGGGTGATGGCGACGACGGCGCGCCAGTTGCCATCTTCGGGGCCCTGGCCCTGAAGCCGCCAGGCGAGCGCGCGCGCGTCGCGGTGGATCTGGTCCCAGCTGACGTGAAAGCCCTTTTCGTGCGGCAGCCGGTCGGTCATTCGCGCGCCCCCTGGTTGCGGCCGGTGACGGCGTCGATGTCGGGCGCGTCGACCGCCTTCATGCCCACGACATGATAGCCCGCATCGACATGGAGCACCTCGCCCGTCGTGCCCGAGCCGAGATCGGACAGCAGATAGAGCGCGGCCTTGCCGACCTCCTCCTGCGTCACGTTGCGCCGCAGGGGCGAGTTCAGCTCGTTCCACTTCATGATGTAGCGGAAATCGCCGATCCCCGAGGCGGCGAGCGTCTTGATCGGCCCGGCCGAGATGGCGTTGACGCGGATGCCGTCCTTGCCCAGATCCTCGGCGATGTATTGCACCGAGCTTTCGAGCGCGGCCTTGCAGAGCCCCATGACGTTGTAGTGCGGCATCACCTTCTCGGCGCCGTAATAGGTCAGCGTCAGGAGCGACCCGCCCGGCCCCATCATCGCGGCCGCGCGCTGGCAGACGGCGGTGAAGGAATAGACCGAGATGTCCATCGACATCAGGAAGTTCTGCCGGCTCGTATCGACATAGCGGCCGCGGAGTTCGTTCTTGTCGGAAAACCCGATCGCGTGGACGACGAAGTCGAGCGTGCCCCAGCGTTCGCGCAAGGCGGCGAAAAGCGCGTCGAGCGAGGCCTCGTCGCCCACGTCACATTCCTGCACGATGGGTGTGCCAAGCGAGGCCGCGAGCGGCTCCACCCGCTTGCGCAGCGCCTCGCCCTGATAGGAGAAGGCCATCTCGGCGCCGTGCTCGGCGAGCATGCGCGCGATGCCCCAAGCGATCGACTTGTCGTTGGCAAGGCCCATGATCAGACCCCGCCGCCCCGCCATCAGACCCCCGGCCATGACATGCCCCCGCATCTGCCCAATCCCCCTTGCGTTTAGGCCAAGCGGTGCGGCGCATCAAGGCCGGCGCGGCCCGGTTGCCGCACCCCCTCCGGTTTTGCTATGCCCCGACGGGTGGCAATGCGGGGGGATGGCATGCGGCGGCTCGTGGTCGGCAACTGGAAGATGAACGGCGTGGCGGCCGACCTCGGCGCGCTCGGCCCGGTCCTCGAGGCGGCGGGCGCGCCCGGCGCGGCCGAGGCGGCGATCTGCCCGCCCGCGACGCTGATCGCGGCGCTGGCCGCGCGGGTCGCGGGGCGCATCGGGGTGGGCGGGCAGGATTGCCACGCCGCCGCCAAGGGCGCGCACACGGGCGAGATTTCCGCCCCGATGCTGATCGACGCGGGCGCGACCCTCGTGATCCTCGGCCATTCCGAGCGTCGCCGCGACCGGGGCGAGGATGACGCCGCGATCGGCGCCAAGATCGCGGCCGCGCAGGGCGCGGGTCTGCGCGTCATCCTCTGCGTGGGCGAGACCGAGGCCGAGCGCGACGCGGACCGCACGGGCGATGTCGTCTCGGGGCAGTTCCGCGCGGCGCTGGCGGCGGCGGGCGCGGTCGATCCGGCGCGCTTCGATCTCGCCTATGAGCCGGTCTGGGCAATCGGCACCGGCCGGGTTCCGGCGATGGAGGACATCGCGGCCGTTCACGCCCAGCTCGGCCGCGAGATCGCGGCGGCCTTCGGCGCTGCGGGGCAGGGGGTGCGGATCCTCTATGGCGGGTCGGTGACGGCGGCGAACGCGGCCGCGATCTTCGCCGTGGCGGGCGTCGGCGGTGCGCTCGTCGGGGGCGCGTCGCTCAAGCCCGCCGAGTTCGCCGCGATCATCCGTGCGGCCTGAGGGCATCACGCCTCGGCCGCGACATCCTTGGGCAGGCGGATCGCGAACACCGTCCCCTCGGCATCGCTGCGCTCGAGCGTCAGCCGCCCGCCGTGGCCGCGCACCAGCTCGGCCGCGATGGCAAGGCCAAGCCCCGCCCCCCCCTGCCGCACCCCGCCCTGAAAGGGCGCGAAGAGATGCGCGCGCGCCCGCTCGGGCAGGCCCGGCCCGTCATCGCCCACGCGCAGCCGCCATTCGGCATCGTCCTCGGCGGCCGAGATCTCGACCGCGCCGGGCCGCCCTGTGGCCTCGATGGCCTGGCGGGCGTTGCGCACGAGGTTGGAAAGAACGCGGAAGATCTGCTCGGGATCGGCGCGCAGCATCATCCCCGCCGGAACATCGACAAGCGCCCGCACCCGCCCCGCCGTCTCGGGCCCGAGCCCCTCGGCCTCGAACACCTCCTCGACGAGGGGCCGCAGCGCGAGGCGGGCAAGCCGAGGCGGCGGCTCTTCGGCCCGCCCGAAGGCGAGCGTCGCCTCGCAGAGCGCGATCGCGCGCGAGATCGAACCCACGAGCTTCGGCGCCGCGCGCGCCACCGCGGGATCGGCGCTGCCCTCGATCCGGTCGGCGAAAAGCTGGGCGGATGTCAGCATGTTGCGCAGATCGTGGCTGATCTTGGCCACGGCGGTGCCGAGTTGGGCCAAGCGGTCCTTCTGGCGCAGCGCGGCCGTCAGATCGGTCTCGAGCTGGCGCAGCGCGGTTTCGGCCGCGCGCAACTCGGCCAGGCCCGAGGCCGGTTCGATGATGCGCCGCGCATCCTCGGGGTCGGCGGCATAGGCCTGCATCTGCCCCGAGAGGCGCGCGATCGGCCGCAGGATCATCCGCTCTACCGCCAGAAAGAGCAGGACCGCCGTCGCGAGGCTGAGGAGCGCCGACTGCGCGAGCACCTGCAGCGCATGGGCGCGCAGCGCGACCGTGAGGGGGGCGGGGTCGATCGTGACCTCGATCAGCAGCCCCGCATCGTGCGAGGGCGCCCCGATCACCCGCAACACGCCCGGATCGGGGCGCAGGAGCGTCGCGAACGCCGCCGCCACCAATTCGGGCGCAAGCGCGCCGCGCAGGTCGAGCGTGCGCGCGACCGGCCCCGGCAGCGGCGCGGACAGCACGAGCTGGCGCACCGCGTCGCGCCGCAGCACCACGTTGAATACCCCCGCATTGTCGAGCAGTTCCGATTCGAGCGCCGGGGGCACGCTGCCCTCGCTCGCGAGCAAGGTCAGGGCGGCGATCTGCGCCTTCTCGAGCCGCAGCACGAGCCAGTCGTGCTGGAAGCGCGCCACCGAGGGCACGAGGATCAGCACCTGCGCCAGCGCCACGAACACGAGCGTGAGGCCCAGAAACCGGCCCGAAAGGGTATTGGCCCGCAGCATGCCCGACACTGTCCCCGTCTGCCCTTCGATGCGATCCCGGCCGCTTCCGGCGTTGACTTGGCGCGCGCCCCCCTGCTATGGGCGCACGGTGAAGTTCCGGGCGGCGGGAGTTCCCGACCGGCATCGGCAGGAGATACGCGATGAAACGCACCTTTCAACCTTCGAACCTCGTGCGCAAGCGCCGCCACGGGTTCCGCGCGCGGATGGCGACCAAGGGCGGGCGCCTCGTGCTTGCCGCGCGGCGCGCCAAGGGGCGCAAGCGCCTCTCGGCCTGAGGCCCGCGATGTCCGCGGGGGCAGACGCGCTGCCCGCCGCGCCTGAAGCGCCCGGGCCGGCGACGGCACCACCCGAACGGCTGCGGCGGCGTGCAGAATTCCTGCGCGCCGCTTCGGCTTTGCGGCAGGGCACGGATGCCTTTCTCTTGCAGGGCAGGCCGCGGGCCGACGGGTCGGACGCGATTCGCGTGGGCTTCACCTGTTCGCGCAAGGTCGGCAACGCCGTGATGCGCAACCGCGCCCGCCGCCGATTGCGCGAGATCGCACGCGTCGTCCTGCCCGGGATCGCGCGGCCGGGGTGGGATTACGTCCTTGTCGGCCGGCCCGGGGCCACGGTCGTGCATGATTTCGCCGCGATGAAGGCCGATCTTGCGCGCGCGCTCCGCACGCTCCACCGCAAGGCCGGGGGCGGATGACCCCGCTCGCGCGCCTGATCGCGCTGCCGGTGCGCGCCTATCGGCTGGTGCTGAGCCCCTGGCTCGGGCATGGCTGCCGCTATCAGCCGACCTGCTCGGCCTATGCGCTCGAGGCGCTCGAACGCCACGGGGGCGTCCGGGGCGGGTGGCTCATGCTGCGGCGGATCGCGCGCTGCCACCCGTTCGGCGGCTCGGGCTATGATCCGGTGCCGGGCGCGGACCCCGAGCACGACCGGCGGAAGGATGGGCGCCATGCTTGACGAGGGCGAAGAGGACGAAAGCAGCGGCGGCGCCATCCACCCGCTTTTTGCCGGCGCGCCCGGGTCGGTCGAGTTCCGCAAGCTGCGCAAGCGCCTGGTGCAGAACGTCCGCGAGGCGATCGAGACCTATGCGATGGTCGAGCCCGGCGCGCGCTGGCTTGTCTGCCTCTCGGGCGGCAAGGACAGCTATACGCTGCTCGCGATCCTGCACGAGCTGAAATGGCGGGGGCTCCTGCCCGTCGATCTCCTGGCCTGCAACCTCGATCAGGGGCAGCCGGGCTTTCCCGCGACCGTGCTGCCCGAGTTCCTCGGCCGGATGGGCGTGCCGCACCGGATCGAGTATCAGGACACCTATTCGGTCGTCGTCTCCAAGGTGCCGGCGGGGCGGACCTATTGCGCGCTCTGCTCGCGGCTGCGGCGGGGCAACCTCTATCGCATCGCGCGCGAAGAGGGCTGCTCGGCCGTCGTGCTCGGGCATCACCGCGACGATATCCTCGAGACCTTCTTCATGAACCTCTTCCACGGCGGCCGCCTTGCCACCATGCCGCCCAAGCTCGTGAACGAAGAGGGCGACCTTTTCGTGCTGCGCCCGCTCGCCTTTGCCGCCGAGGCCGATTGCGACCGCTTCGCGCGGGCGATGAACTATCCCATCATCCCCTGCGATCTCTGCGGCAGCCAGGAGGGGCTCCAGCGCGCGCAGGTCAAGGCGCTGCTCGACGGGTGGGAGGCCAAGGCGCCGGGGCGGCGGCAGGTGATGTTCCGCGCGCTGATGAACGCGCGCCCCTCGCACCTGCCCGACCCCGCGCTTTTCGATTTTGCGGCCCTCGCGCTCGCGCCGAAGGCCGGTGGCGGGGGCGAACAGGCTTGACCTTTCCCGCCCCCTTCTGTTGAACGGACCCGATCCCCGAACCCGCTGACCCGAAGGCCGCACCGACATGGACGACCAGAACCGCAACCTGATCCTCGCGACCGCGCTGAGCTTTCTGGTCATCCTCGTGTGGTTCTTCCTCTTCCCGCCGCCCGAGCAGACCGCGCCGCCGGCCGCCACCGAGCAGACGCTGCTGCCCCCGGTATCCGAGGTGGCGCCCGCCACGGGCGCCGAGGGTGCCGCCGCCGCGGCCGCCGCCGCAAGCGCGCCGCGCGTCCCGATCGAGACGCCGCGCCTGCAGGGCACCATCGCGCTTGCCGGCGGGCGGATCGACGATCTCGCGCTCAAGGACTATCGCGAGACGATCGCGCCCGATGCCCCGATCGTGCGGGTGCTGCGGCCGGTGGGCGAGACGGGCGCGCAATATGTCCACTATGGCTGGGGCTCGGTCGACGGCACGCTCGCGCCCGACCTGCTGCCCGGTCCGAACACGGTCTGGACGCTCGCTGCTGGCAATGTGCTCGGCCCCGACAGCCCCGTGACGCTCGAATGGTCGAACGGGGCGGGGCTGACGTTCTCGCGCACGATATCGGTCGATGAGGATTTCCTGTTCACCGTCACGCAGCGCGTGGCGAACGCGGGCGCGGCGCCCGTCGCGCTCTATCCCTTCGGCGTGGCCGAGCGGAAGGGCGTGCCCGCAGACCTCAAGAACTTCTTCATCCTGCACGAGGGCGTCGTGCGCATGGCCGACGGCGTGTTGCAGGAGTCGGGCTACGACGATCTGGCCGATCTAGAGCCCGTCGTCGTCGAGGGCGGGCCGGCCGAGGTGGCCGACGTCACGGCGAACGGCTGGATCGGCTTTACCGACCATTTCTGGCAGACGGTGCTGATCCCGCAGGCGGGTCAACCGTTCACCGCGGTGATGAAGCACCTGCCGCAAAGCGACATCTACCGCACCTCGATCCGGCTGCCCACGCTGACCGTGGCACCCGGGGCTGCGGCCGAGGTCACGACCGACCTTTTCGCGGGCGCCAAGGAATGGGAGACGATCCGCAACTACGAGGATCGCAAGGCCATCGGCGGCTTCATCGATTCGATCGACTGGGGCTGGTTCTTCTTCCTGACGAAGCCGATGTTTGCCGTGCTGCACTGGCTCAACGCCGCGATCGGCAACATGGGGCTTGCCATCATCGCGCTGACGCTGGTGCTGAAGGCGCTGCTGTTTCCGCTGGCCTACAAGTCCTACGTCTCGATGGCGCGGATGAAGGAACTTCAGCCCGAGATGGAGGCGCTGAAGGCCCGCGTCGGCGACGACCGGCAGAAGATGCAGCAGGAGATGATGAAGCTCTATCGGGAAAAGAAGGTGAACCCGGCCGCGGGTTGCCTGCCGATCCTGTTGCAGATCCCGATCTTCTTCTCGCTCTACAAGGTCATCTTCGTCACGATCGAGTTGCGCCACGCGCCCTTCTTCGGCTTCCTGCAGGATCTCTCGGCGCCCGATCCGACCTCGATCGTGAACCTCTTCGGCGCGCTGCCCTGGGCCGCGCCCGATCCGATGTCCTTTGCCGCCCTCATCCTCATCGGGATCATGGGCATCATCCTCGGGATCACGATGTGGCTCCAGCAGAAGCTGAACCCGACACCGACCGACCCGACGCAGGCGATGATCTTCGCCTGGATGCCGTGGGTGTTCATGTTCATGCTCGGCCGCTTCGCCTCGGGCCTCGTGCTCTACTGGATCGTGAACAACGTCATCACCTTCGTGCAGCAATACGCGATCATGCGCAGCCACGGGCACAAGCCCGACCTCTTCGGCAACATCCGCGCGGGCTTCAGACGGGGCGGCAAGCCCGCGGCGAAATGACGGCCCGCCTCGCGCAGATCTGGCGCCACCCGATCAAGGGGCACGGGCGCGAGGCTTTGGAGCGCGTGACGCTGAGCGCCGGCGCGACGCTGCCCTTCGATCGCGCCTGGGCCGTCGCGCATGAGGCCGCGCGGCTTGAGGCCGGGCGCTGGGCGCCCTGCCAGAACTTCGCGCGCGGCGCCAAGGCGCCGGCGCTGATGGCGATCTCGGCTGAACTGGACGAGGGCGCGGGGCTGCTGCGGCTGCGGCATCCCGACCTGCCCGAGATCGAGATCGACCCCGACGATCCGGCCGATGCGGCGCGCTTCCTCGAATGGTCGGCCCCCCTCAACCCGCCCGACCGGGCGCGGCCCGTGGCGCTCGTGCGCGCCGCGCAACCCTTCACCGACACCGATTTCCCGTCGGTCGCGATCCTCTCGCTCGCCTCGCAGCGCGCGCTCGGGCAGCGGATGGGCGTTGCGCTCGATGTCGGGCGCTGGCGCGGCAATCTCTGGCTCGACGGCCTCGCGCCGTGGGAGGAGATGGAGATGATCGGCCGCGAGATCGCGATCGGCCCGGCGCGGCTGCGCGTGCGCGAGCCGATCACGCGCTGCCGCGCGACGATGGCGAACCCCGCGACGGGGCGGATTGATGCCGACACGCTCGCGGGGCTCGAGGCCGCGACAGGGGCTCAGGATTTCGGCGTCTATGCCGAGGTCGTCGCGGGTGGGCCCGTCGCGGTCGGGGACGGGGCGCGATGGATCTGACCTTCACCCTCGCGCCCGAGCCCGAGGCCGAGGCGGCCGAGGCGGCGCGCAAGCTCTTTGCCGGGCCCGTCACCTTCGTGAAGGGGGTGGTGGCACTCGATGGCCTGCCGCCGGGCGACCGGGCCGAGGTCTGCTTTGCCGGCCGCTCGAATGTCGGGAAGTCGAGCCTCATCAACGCGCTGACCGGGCGCAAGGCGCTCGCGCGGGCCTCGAACACCCCCGGCCGGACGCAGGAGATCAACTTCTTCGCGCTGGGCGAGGCGCGCTATCTCGTCGATCTGCCCGGTTACGGCCATGCCGAGGCGCCCAAGGCCATCGTCGCGCGCTGGCAGGCGCTGCTGCGCGCCTATCTTGCGGGGCGCGCGAGCCTCCGGCGCGCCTTCGTGCTGATCGATGCCCGCCACGGGGTAAAGACGGCGGATGAGGAGATCATGGCGCTTCTTGACCGCGCGGCGGTGCCCTTCGAGGTGGTGCTGACCAAGGCCGACAAGATCCCGGCGCGCGACCGGCCTGCGCTGGTCGCGGGCGTGGGTGCGGCACTCGCGCGCCATCCGGCGGCCTTCCCCGAGATGGTGCTGACCTCTTCCGAGACGGGCGAGGGGATCGCGACCCTGCGCGCCGTCATCGCGGGGCTGGCATAGACCGCCCGGCCCCGCTAAAGGCCGCAACATCCGCCGCCCGAGAGGCCCGCCCATGATCCCGCGCTATTCCCGCCCCGAGATGGTCGCCATCTGGTCGCCCGAGACGCGCTATCGGCTCTGGTTCGAGATCGAGGCCCATGCCTGCGACGCGCAGGCGGCGCTTGGCGTCATCCCGGCCGAGAACGCCGCCGCCGTCTGGCGCGCGCGCGACGCGACCTTCGATGCCGACCGCATCGCCGAGATCGAGGCGGTGACGAAGCACGACGTGATCGCCTTCCTCACCCATCTGGCCGAGATCGTGGGCGCCGAAGAGGCGCGCTTCGTCCATCAGGGCATGACCTCGTCCGATGTGCTCGACACCTGCTTCAACATCCAGCTGGTCCGCGCCGCCGACCTCATGCTCGGCGGGATCGAGCGGGTGCGCGCGGCGCTGAAGGCGCGCGCCTTCGAGCATCGCCTGACGCCCCGGATCGGGCGCAGCCACGGTATCCACGCGGAACCCGTCACGATGGGCCTGACCTTCGCCCGCTTCCATGCCGAGATGACGCGCGCCCGCGACCGGCTGCGCGCGGCGCGTGCCGAGGTCGCGACCGGCGCGATCTCGGGCGCGGTCGGCACGTTTGCCAATATCGACCCGGCCGTCGAGGCGCATGTCTGCGCGCAGCTGGGCCTTTCGCCCGAGCCGATCTCGACCCAGGTGATCCCGCGCGACCGCCACGCGATGTATTTCGCGACGCTCGGCGTCATCGCGAGTTCGATCGAGAACATCGCGACCGAGATCCGCCACATGCAGCGCACCGAGGTGCTCGAGGCCGAGGAATACTTCAGCCCCGGCCAGAAGGGCTCGAGCGCCATGCCCCACAAGCGCAACCCGGTGCTGAGCGAGAACCTCACGGGCCTTGCGCGCATCGTGCGCGGGATGGTGGTGCCCGCGCTCGAGAACGTGGCGCTCTGGCACGAGCGCGACATCAGCCACTCCTCGGTCGAGCGGATGATCGGCCCGGACGCGACGGTGACACTCGACTTCGCGCTCCACCGGCTTGCGGGGCTGATCGAGCGGCTGGTCGTCTATCCCGCGAATCTCGCCGCGAACCTCGACCGGCTGCGCGGGCTCGTCCATTCGCAGCGCGTGCTCCTCGCGCTGACGCAGAAGGGGGCGAGCCGCGAGGACGCCTATCGGCTGGTGCAGCGCAACGCGATGAAGGTCTGGGAGGCGGGCGCGGACTTCCGCGCCGAGCTCTGCGCCGACGCCGAGGTGCGCGCGCATCTGACCGAGGCCGAGATCGGCGCGCTGTTCGATCTCGCCCACCACCTGCGCCACGTCGACACGATCTTCGCCCGCGTCTTCGCGGACTGACCGCGCTAACCCGTCGCCCCGCCCGGCAGCCGCTGCATCGCCGCAAGCGCGAGCGCCGCGATCACGAGGACCGAGAGCACGAGCGGCAGCGCCGTGCCGTCGAACGCGAGCCCGATCGGGGCGGCGATGGCGACCCCCGCCACGGTCGCGAGCGCCAAGATGACCGAGGCCGCCATCCCCGCCACATGGCCCATCGGCTCCATCGCGATGGCGTTGATGTTGCCGAGCGTAACCCCCGCCATGAAGAATACCGTGGTGATCCAGCCCACGAACACGAAGAAGAGCGCATCGGGGCCGAGCATCAGGCACGCCGCCGTCATGATGCCCGACGCGATGATCTGCGCCCCGAGCATCGTCGTCACCATCCGCCGCATCCCGAGGCGCACGACCACAAGCGCGTTGAGAAGGCTCGCGCTGCCGCCCAGCACCGCGATCAGGGCAAACCACGCCGGAAAGCTCGCGCCCCGGCCGAAGGTCTGGTCGAAGACGGGCTGGATCGATGAGAGCGTGCCGAAGAGCGCCCCGAACAAGAGCGATTGAACCACGATCGCGCCCCGCACCGTCGGGTGGCGGACGACCTCGGCCGCGCCCGAGACGAGTTCGGCCCAGCGCAGCGCCCGGCGCCGGTCGGGCGCGAGCGTCTCGGGCTGGCGCAGCCCGAGCCAGACCGAAGACAGCAGGGCAAATCCGACAAAGGCCCAGAAGATGCTCCGCCAGCCTGCGAACAGCATGATCGTCGCGCCGACAAAGGGTGCGACCGCCGGCACGAGGGTGAAGATCATCATCGCAAACGACATGATCCGCGCCATCATCCGGCCCGAATAGAGATCGCGCATCATCGCCATGCTGACGATCCGCGGCCCCGACGCCCCGATCCCCTGCACGACCCGCGCGAGCAGCAGCATCCCGAGGCTGTCGGCCGATGCCGCCCAGGCCGAGGCGAGGCAATAGAGCGCGCTCGCCCCGAGGATCACCGTCCGCCGCCCGAACGCATCCGATAGCGGCCCGGCGACGAAGGTGCCGAGGCCCATCCCGAGCACGAAGCTGGTCAGGACAAGCTGCGCCTGATTTGGCGCCTCGGGCGACAGTTCGGCCGCGATCTCGGGCAGGGCGGGCAGCATCGCGTCGATCGAGAGCGCGATCGTCGAGAAGAGCATCGCCGTCAGCGCCACGAATTCCGGCAGCGACAGCCGCGCCTCGGCGCGTGCCGGTTCGGCAAGGCTCATGACCAGCGGCCCGGATGCGCGAGGATGTCGTCGATGATGCGGAGCCATGTCTCGGCCGGCTGCGCCCCGACCACGACATGCGCCCCCCCGATCACGACGCTCGGGACGCCCGAGATGCCCATCATCCGCGCATCGGCGCCAACGGCCGCGATGTTGTCGCAATCAGCGTCGCTCGCGAGCAGGCGCCGCACGACCTCGCCCTGCATCCCCGCTTCGGCCGCGATCTCGATCAGCGTCGGCGCCGCGCCGATGTCGCGGCCTTGCGCGAAATGGGCCGCCATCAGCGCCGCGACGACGGCTTCCTGCCGCCCCTCGACCCCGGACCACAGGATCAGGCGGTGCGCGTCGCGCGTGTTGGGCTGCCGCGCGATCCGCGCAAAGTCGATTGCGACGCCTGCGCGCGCCGCGGCCTCGGTCACGCGTCCGAGCATCGCCGCCACGGCCTCGGCGCCGAACTTCTGTTCGAGATAGGCCGCGCGCGGCACGCCCTCGGGCGGCAGGTCGGGGTTCAGCTCGAACGGCAGCCAGCGGCGCACGAAGGGATGATCCGGGCGCGCGGCAAGCGCGCGGTCAAGCTCGGCCTTGCCGATGGCGCACCACGGGCAGACCGGATCGGCGTAGACGTCAAGGTCGATCATCGCTCGGGTGCCCCGTCGGCGCCGGCATCTCGCGCAGCGCGCGGCGCAGGATCTTGTTGTTGGCGCCGCGCGGCAGTTGCGCGATGCGCCGGAAGAGGCGCGGTTGCCGAAAGCGCGCGAGCCTTTCTTCCGCGTGGGCCGTCAGGCGGGCAATGTCAAGTTCCTCCGCGGCGGTGTAATAGAGCGCGATCACCCGCACATCTGGGCGCACCTCGACCTCGACCGCGGCGCATTCCTCGACGCCCGGGCACGCGGCCATCGCCGCCTCGACCTCGAGCGGCGAGACGCGGAACCCGCCCGCGTTCATCATGTCGTCGTCGCGGCCGAGATAGGCGATCGCGCCATCGTCGGCCATCACCCCGCGGTCGCCCGTCAGGAACCACGCGCCGGCGAAGCGTGCGGCCGTTTCTTCGGGCGCGTCGAGATACCCCAGGAACAGCCCCGGATCGTCGCGTGCGACCGCGATGATCCCCTCGGTGCCGCGCGCGACCGGCGCGCCGCCCTCGGAGAGGATCGCCACGCGCCGCCCCGGCTGGGCGTGCCCGATCGCCCCGGGCGGGGCTGGGCGGTCGGGGCAGGAGGAGATGAAGGTCGAGCATTCGGACATCCCGAACGCCTCGTGCAGCGGCGTGCCCGTCGCGCCGAGCCAGGCCGCGCGCAGCGCCTCGGGCAGTTTCTCGCCCGCGACGAGGGCGTGGCGCAGCCGCGGCAGGGCAGGCAGCCCCGCGCGCAGCATCTGGCGCAGCACCCCCGGCGCCGCGGCAAAAAGCGTCGCATCATGGCGCGCGAGCAGCAGCCCGATCTGCCCGGGCGCGACGCCCGCCGCCGGGATCAGCGCCGTGGCGCCGACGCTCCAGGGATCGAGCAGCCCCGTGCCGAGCGTGAAGGTCCAGTTGAAGGCCCCCGCATGCAGGAGCCTGTCGCCCTCGGTCAGGCCATACCAGCCCGCATGCATCATGCCGCGTGCCCAGAGCGCCCGATGGGCATGGATCACGGCGCGCGGCTGCCCGGAGGTGCCCGAGGTGAAGACGCCATAGGCGGGACGGTCGGGGTCGCCCATCTCGAAGGCGCAAGGGGCGTGGCTCCGCAGTGCCCCGAGTGCCGCCCCGGTGATGACGCTGCAGCCCGGCGCCTCGGGCAGGGCGAGCGCGGGGTCGGCGAGGATCGCGGCCGGGCGGAGCGTCGCCAGAAGGCGCCCCACCTCGGGCGCGGTCAGCGCCGCCGCGAGCGGGACGGGCACGATCCCCGCCGCGATCGCGCCGAGAAACAGGATCGGAAAATCGACCGTGTTGCCAAGCCGCAGCGCGACGCGCGCACCGGGCGCGATGCCGGCCGCGCGCAACCCGCCCCCGGCCGACAGGACCGCGGCCGCGAGTGCGTCATAGCGCCACCGCTCCACCCTCGCGGGCCCGACGATCTCGAGCGCGCATTTCGACCCGAGCCGCGGCGCCTGCGCCAGCGCATGAGCCGCGAGGTTGAAGGGCGCGGGGCAGGGGGGCCAGCGCGCCCCGTCCAGCGCCGAGACCGAGAGGGCCGCGACCGGCGGCGCGGTGGCGGCCCGGCTCATCGGGTCAAAGCCAGCTGCCGATCCTGCTCGCCGCGCCCGAGATGTCCTGCCCGACGCCGTCCACCGTGTTGCAGGCGCCGAGGGTGAAGACCAGCGCAACCATTGCAAGAACCTTCGTCATGTCCAATCTTCTCCATCCTCTGTGATCCGACGTGCCCGCATATGCAACGCGGCACGACCCCAATATATCGCACACCGCGGTGTCGGTAAGGCCGCTCGGGGTCAGTTTTCCTCGAACCACCAGATGTCGGGCTGAAAGCCGATCCAGTCGCCATAGACCGGCAGCCGCTCGGGATACTTCAGGCGGGCGTCATGGGCGATGCGGCTGCGGTCGGCATACCACAGCGGGATGACATAGCGCCCCGCCATCAGCGCCCGGTCGAGCGCCTGCGCCGCGGCAACGAACTCGTCGCGCTCGGTTGAGGTCAGCAGGCGCTCGATCATCGCTTCCACGGCCGGGCTCGAGACGCCGGGCAGGTTGCGGGTGCCCGGCGTCTCGACCCCGAAGCTGCCCCAATAGAGCTTCTGCTCGGTTCCGGGCGAAAGCGACATCGCCCGCAGCATGGGTGTGAGGTCGAAGTCATAGGCGTTGACGCGCTCGGTGTATTGCGCGTTGTCGACCATCGCGATCGACAGCGCGATGCCCATCCGCTCGAGCGCCGCCGCATAGATCGTCGCGACCGAGCGCATGTCGCTGTCGCCCTGCCGCAACAGCACCTCGAAGGCCAGCGGCGTGCCCTCGGCGTTGCGCATGAGCCCGTCCTTCACCTCCCAGCCCGCCTCGGCCATGAGGGCGAGCGCCCCGCGCAATCCCGACCGGTTCGCCTCGGTGCCGTCCGTCCGGGGCAGCACGATCGGGTCCAGCGCATCGGGCGGCAGGCTGTCGGCGAAGGGCGCGAGGAGCGCGGCCACCGCCTCGGAGGCGGGCCCCTCGCCCATGCCGAGGACCGAGTTCGAGAAATACGAGGCGATGCGCGGCTGGATCCCGGCATTCAGCGTCTGGTTGACGAACTCGAAGTTGAACGCCTCGATCAGCGCCTGCCGCACGCGCCAGTCGGCAAAGACGGGGCGGCGCGTGTTGAAGGCAAGCCCCATCATCCCCGAGGGGCGGCCATGCACGATTTCCGAGCGCACGATCCGCCCCTCGGTCGCCGCGGGAAAATCATAGCCCGTCTGCCAGCGCGTGACCGAACCCTCGCGAAAGCTCATCGTCGCGCCGGCCTTGAAGGCCTCGAACATCGCGTTGGCGTCGGCGTAATAGTCGTATCGGATCTCGTCGAGATTGTGCAGGCCACGGTTGAAGGGCAGATCGCGGCCCCACCAGTCAGCGCGCTTGCGCAGTACGACGAAGCGGTCCGCCTCGAATTCCGCGACCTCGTAGGGCCCCGAGCCGATCGGCGCCTCTAGCCCCGATTCGGCGAAATCCTTCCCCTCCCACTGCGCCTGCTTGAGGATCGGCCGAAGCCCGAGAAGCAGCGGCAATTCGCGGTCGGGGGCCTTGAAGTCGAACCGCACGCTCCGCGGCCCGGTCGCGCGCACGGTTGCGACCTTTTCATAGGCCGCGAGATAGCGCGGGCTGCCCTTGGTGCCGAGGATCTCGAAGGACCAGATCACATCCTCGACCGTCACGGGGCTGCCATCGGCGAATCGGGCCTCGGGGCGCAGCGTGAATTCGACCCAGGAGCGGGCATCGTCGGTCGCAATCGATTCGGCGATCAGTCCATAAAGGGTGAAGGGTTCATCCCACGACCGGCCCATCAGCGTCTCGACCGTATAGGGGGCGATCCCCGCCGGCGCCCGCCCCTTGAGGATGAAGGGATTGAGCGAATCGAAACCGCCCGACTCTCCGAACACGATGCGCCCGCCCTTGGGAGCATCAGGGTTGACATGGGGGAGCGACACAAAATCGGGTGGAAGGTCCGGTGCCCCATACATAGCGATTGCGTGGGCCGGCGCCTCGGCGCGCAGCGCACCGCCGAGGACAAGCGCGAGGATGAGGGTCAGGGCGGCGAGGGGGCGGGGCGCGTTCATTCGGACGGTCCTTCGGCTTGCGGCGGTTGGGGTCGATGCGCGCAGGTTACGCCGCCCCGCGCCCGGGGGCAAATTTTTTACCTTGGAAGGACGCGCCGGAAAGCTTATAACAACCGCACTGCTCGTTAGGTTTCTTGCCTGTATGAAACCTGCCTCAACAACTGGACGCCGGCCTCGCGCCGGCGTTTTTTTCTTTGGTTGAACGCAGATGAGGTCGTCCATGAACCTGTCCGGCAAGACCGCGATCATCACCGGCTCGACCTCGGGCATAGGTCTCGGGATCGCGACGGAACTCGCGCGCGCGGGTGCCGATGTGGTGCTGAACTCCTTCACCGACACGCCCGAGGATCACGCTCTCGCGGCCGGCATCGCCGCGGCGCACGGCGTGCGCGCGCGCTATCTGCGCGCCGACATGGCCTCGGGCGATGACTGCCGCGCGCTGATCGAGGCCGCGGGCGGCTGCGACATCCTCGTCAACAACGCCGGCATCCAGCATGTCGCGCCGGTCGACGCCTTTCCGGTCGCGAAATGGGACGCGATCATCGCGATCAACCTCTCCTCGGCCTTTCACACCACCGCCGCGGCGTTGCCCGCGATGCGGGCGCGCGGCTGGGGGCGGATCGTCAACATCGCCTCGGCGCATGGCCTGACGGCAAGTCCCTTCAAGTCGGCCTATATCGCGGCCAAGCACGGGGTGGTGGGGCTGTCGAAGACGGTCGCACTCGAAACGGCCGGGCAGGGCATCACCTGCAACGCGATCTGCCCGGGCTATGTGCTGACCCCGCTGGTTGAGGCACAAATCCCAGACCAGATGAAGACCCACGGCATGGACCGCGAGCGCGTGGTGCGCGAGGTGATGCTCGCGCGCCAGCCCTCGCGCCAGTTCGCGACCGTCGAGCAGGTGGGCGGCACGGTCGTGTTCCTCTGCTCGCCCGCCGCCGACCAGATCACCGGCACGACAATCAGCGTTGACGGCGGCTGGACCGCTCTCTGATTGCGGGTGCCGAATCCGCGGCATTTTCCCGATTTGCCGGATATTTTTCCGGCGCTCCCTTGCCGCGTGAATGTATTGGTGATACGTCCGCATTACGTTTCAATTTGCGGAGTGTCCAATGGACGTTAATCTCGACAAGATGTCGCTTGCCGAGTTGAAGGATCTGAAGGCACGCGTTGCGCGCGCCATCGATTCATTCAACGACCGTCGCAAGCGCGAAATCCTCGCCGAGCTCGAGGAAATGGCGCGCGCGCGCGGCTTCACCCTCGCGGAACTCAACAGCGTCAAGGCCGCGCGCAAGCGCAGCGCGTCGGCGCCGAAATATGTCAATCCCGCCAACCCGACCGAGACGTGGACAGGACGGGGCCGCAAGCCCGGCTGGTTCGTCGCGGCTGTTGCGGCCGGAAAATCGCCCGACGATCTGCTCATCTAGGCGTCGGCCGCTCAAGCGGTGATTTCCGACATCAACTCGCCGAAATGCGC
>CAYYJB010000024.1:8255-33105 GCA_964472135.1 uncultured Gemmobacter sp. | reverse complement strand
GCAAGAAGGGGCCGGGGGTGGCGCGGTCGGATCTGCTCGTCGTCAACAAGACCGATCTTGCGCCCCATGTGGGGGTCGATCTCGACCTCCTGCGGTCCGACACCGAGCGGGCGCGGGGCGCGCGGCCCTATGTGCTCGCGCAGCTCCGCCACGGGCGGGGGGTGGAGGAGGTCGCGGCCTTCATCCTGCGCGAGGGGGGGCTTGCGTCCTGACGGGCGCCCCGGTGCGGACGAAGGCCGCATAGGCCGGCGCGCGCCCCTCGCGCTGGGCCTTGGCCTCGTAGCGGGTGGTGATCCACCCCTCCCACGGGGGCGCCGCGACCGGCCCTGCCCGGAGCGCGAAGCCCGCGGGCGGCACCTCATCAAGCGCCTGGCGCATGTAGTCGGGGATGTCGGTCGCAAGCCGAAGCTCGGCCCCCGCGGCCATCACGCGCGCGAGCGGGTCGAGGTGTTCGGGCGTCACGAAGCGGCGGCGGTGGTGGCGCCGCTTGGGCCAGGGGTCGGGATAATTCAGAAAGACCCGCCCGACCGACGCGGGCGGCAGCACGTCGAAGAGGTCGCGCACATCGCCCGGATGGATCGCGACATTGGCGACCCCGGCCTCGGCGATGCGGCGCAGGAGCATCGCGATGCCGTTGATGAAGGGCTCGGCCCCGAGGATCCCGACCTCGGGATGGCGGGCGGCCTGATGGACCATGTGCTCACCCCCGCCAAAGCCGATCTCGAGCCAGAGCGGACGGGGGGTCGCAAAGATCGCCCGAGGGTCGATCGGCCGGCGGTCGGGGTTGGTCGCGCGGTCGATGCCCGCGGGCACGAGCGGGCCGAGATCGGCGCCGAGCCGGCGGCGCTGGATCGGGCGCAGCGTCTTGCCCGAGGTGCGGCCGTAGAAGTTGCGCCAGAGCGGCGCGGGGGCCGAGGGCGGATGCGTGTCCGCGTCTTCCCCGGCCCCGTCCATGTCAGACCTCGCGCCGGAGCGCCTCGACCAGATCCGTCCGCTCCCACGAAAAGCCGCCGTCGGCCTCGGGGGCGCGGCCGAAGTGGCCATAGGCGGCGGTGCGGGCATAGATCGGCTTGTTGAGGCAGAGTTTCTCGCGGATCCCCCGCGGCGTCAGGTCCATGACCTTGCCGACCGCCGCCTCGATCACGGCGTCGGGGACCACCCCGGTGCCGTGCGTGTCGACATAGATCGAGAGCGGCTTCGCCACCCCGATCGCGTAGGAGATCTGCAGCGTGCAGCGCCGCGCGAGGCCCGCGGCCACGATGTTCTTGGCCAGATAGCGCGCCGCATAGGCCGCCGAACGGTCGACCTTGGTCGGATCCTTGCCCGAGAACGCCCCGCCGCCATGCGGCGCGGCCCCGCCATAGGTGTCGACGATGATCTTGCGTCCGGTCAGGCCCGCATCCCCGTCGGGGCCGCCGATGACGAAGGTGCCCGTCGGGTTCACCCACCATTCGGTGGCGGGCGTGATCCAGCCCTCGGGCAGGATCTCGCGTATGTAGGGCTCTACGATGGCGCGGATGTCGGCCGAGGTCTGGCCGACATCCGCGTGCTGGGTCGAGAGCACGATCGATGTCACCTCAACCGGCTTGCCGTTCGAATAGCGCAGCGAGAGCTGGCTTTTCGCGTCGGGCCGCAACGAAGGCTCGGCGCCGGATTTGCGCGCCTCGGCCAGTCGGCGCAGGATCGCGTGCGCATACTGGATCGGTGCGGGCATGAGATCGGGCGTCTCGTCCACGGCATAGCCGAACATGATGCCCTGGTCGCCCGCCCCGTCACGGTCGACCCCTTGGGCGATATGGGCCGATTGCGGGTGCAGGAAGTTGAAGACGTTGACCGTCCGCCAGTCGAACTTGTCCTGCTCATAGCCGATGTCGCGGATGCACGCGCGCGCGATCAGCTCGACGCGCGCTTTGAGTTCCGCGAGCCGGACGGGATCCGACAGCCCCACCTCGCCGCCGACGACGACGGTATTGGTGGTGGCGAAGGTCTCGCAGGCGACGCGGGCGTTTTCCTCGACCGACAGGAAGGCGTCGAGGACACTGTCTGAAATGCGGTCACAAAGCTTGTCGGGATGGCCCTCCGAGACGCTTTCGGAGGTGAAGACGTAATCTGATCTTGACATGGGAAATGCTCCATTGTGTGCCACCGTCACGCCAGGAAGCCGTTGTGACGGTCGTGTCCTGCGTTACGGGCTCGCGCGGGCGGGGTCAATCCCGCGTCGCGCATCGGGGCGCAGATCGTCGGGGCGCAGAAAGACGAGAAGCGCGAGCAACAGCGCGAACACCGGCCAATCGCCGACGCGCCAGTAGGGCGTCGCGGGCAGCGCCGGCGGCAGGCGGACATCGAGATGGCCATGCACGCCGAGCGCCAGCGCCTCGATCACCCGCCCGTGCCCGTCGATCAGCGCCGTGACCCCGGTGTTGGCGACCCGCACGACCGGCAGCCCCGTCTCGATCGCGCGCAGCCGCGCGAGCGCGAGATGCTGATAGGGGCCGGAGTGGATGCCGAACCACGCATCGTTCGTGACCTGCAGGATCCAGTCGGGACGGCGCGGTGCGGCGCGGATCTCGCGCGCAAAGACCGCCTCGTAGCAGATGAGCGGCAGCACCTGCCCGAGCGGCCCGAGGTCGAGCGTCTGCGGCCCCGGCCCGGGCGTGAAGCCCGCGCCGAGCCGGGCGGCGAAGGCGCTGATCCCGAAGGTATCAAAGAGCAGATCGCCCGCCGGCATGAACTCGCCAAAGGGGACGAGGTGGTGCTTGTCGTAGACCGCACCCACCGTTCCGTCCGGGCCGATGACGGCGAGGCTGTTGAAATAGCGCCAGCCCTCGGACCGCTGGATGCCGGTCAGGACAGGGGCGCCGCCCGCCGCATCGGCGATGCGCGCGCGTTCGGGCGCGCTGTCATCGAGCAGGAAGGGCACGGCCGATTCGGGCCAGATGACGGCATCGGGAGGCAGGCCCGGCCCCGGCACCGAGGCATCGAGCAGGCGCGCGAACAGCGCATCGCGCGCCCCCTCGGCCCATTTGATGCGCTGGTCGGCGTTGGGCTGCACGAGGCGCAGGAGCGGGGCCGCCGGATCGGCCGCGGGCGCGCCCCCCGCCGGCCAGAGGGCAGGCAGCAGCAGGAGCGCGGCGATCCCCGCCGCGCCGCCAAGCCCCGCGATCCGGCCCCTGCCCCGCGCCATCGCGCCCGCCACGGCCAGCCCGGCGCCCGCAAGCGTCGCGGCCGTCAGCCCATGCTCGCCCACCCAGGCGGCGGCCTGCGCGGGGGGAAGGCCGATCCAGACATGGCCGGGCAGCGCCCAGGGAAAGCCGCCGAAGAGATGCGCGCGCAATGCCTCGGCCAGGGTGAGCAGCAGCGCAAGCCCGACAACACGCCGCGGACCGGGCGCCCAGAGGCGGGCGGCCGCGGCAAAGGCCGCCGCCCAGAACGCCCCGAACCCCGCCGCCATGAGGATGAGCGCGAAGGGCGCCATCCACCCATGGCGCGCGGCATCGACGAGGAAGGGCTCGACGATCCACGACAGCGCCAGCCCGAAATGCCCGACCCCGAAGGCAAGCCCGAGACGGGCGGCCGGCCCCGGCGCGGGCGCGCGCGCGACGAGCCAGATGCCGCCCCCGAACCCCGCCAGCGCCACCGGCCAGAGCGACCATGGCGCCTGCCCCGCCGCCGCCATCGCCCCCGCGACAAGGGCGAGCGTCAGCCGCGGGGCCTCGCGCATCGACTAGGCCCGCAACGCTACGGGCGCGGGTTCCGCCCCTTGGTCTGCGCCCGAAGCGGATGGGCCGTCCATTCGCAGCCGGACCCGGAGCCGCTTGATTCGGCGCGGATCGGCATCGACCACCTCGAACACCGCACCGCCGTCGTTCTGCACCACCTCTCCCCGCGCGGGGACGCGCCCGAGCCGCAGAAAGACGAGGCCGCCCAGCGTATCCATCTCGGCGTCATCCTCGCCCAGCCGCAGACTCTGGCCGATCGCGGCCTCGAACTCATCGAGGGGGGCGGTCGCCTGCGCGAGGAAGACGCCGGGCTTTTCCTCGACCCAGAGGCGATCCTCCTCCTCGTCGTGCTCGTCCGAGATGTCGCCCACGACCGTCTCGAGCAGATCCTCGATGGTCACGAGGCCGTCGACGCCGCCATATTCGTCGATCACCAGCGCCATGTGCACGCGCTCGGTCTGCATCTTTTGCAGCAGCACCGCGAGGCGCATCGACGGCGGCGCGTAAAGAACTGGCCGCAAGAGTTTGCGAAGGCTGAATTTTCCATTTCCAGCCCCGAAGCCGTAGGTGAGCGCGAAATCCTTGAGCATGACAAGCCCCACGGGCTTGTCGAGCGTGCCCTTGTAGACGGGCAGGCGGGAAAATCCGTGCTTGCGGAACGCCTCGACCAGATCGTCGCGGGTGATGTCGAGCGGCACCGCCACGACATCAACCTTGGGCACCGCGACATCATCGACGCGCATCCGGCGCAAGGCGCCGAGTCCGGGTTGCGGCACCACCGGCACCGCTGCTGGATGATTGTCGGGCGAGAGCCGGGCCGCACCGGGCGCGGGGCGGGGGAGGAAGGCGCCGAACAGCCTGCCAAAGAGGCTTCGCTGGCCGCCTTCGTCGGAACTTGACCCCTCCGCCTCCGAGGGCGGCGTGTCCGTTCCAGTGTCAGTCGTACCCATCTGTCCTTTCCGAATTGACGCGCCGGGCCGTGCCGAGACGCAGGAAGCGCTAATATGGGTCGGGAATGCCCAGTCGCGCAAGGGTGCGCGTCTCGATCCCTTCCATCAGGGCGGCGTCGGCGTCGGTTTCGTGGTCGTATCCGAGCAGATGCAGGACGCCGTGCACGATGAGGTGGCTCGCGTGATGCCCGAGCGGCTTGCCCTGCGCCTCGGCTTCGGCCGCGCATGTCTCGAACGCCAGCGCGACATCGCCGAGCTCGACCGCCTCGCCGGTCGGATCGGGCGCGGGCGGGATCGGGCTTGCGCCCGGCACCGCCGCGCCGCGTTCGGCCGACGGCCACGACAGCACATTGGTCGGGCGCGCCTTGCCGCGGTGGTCGGCATTGAGGGCGGCGATCCGGGCATCGTCGCAGCCGAGCAGGCAATAGCCGAGGCGCGCCCGACCGAGGCCGAGTTCGGCCGCGAGCGCACGCCCCGCCGCGCGGGCAAGGCGCGAGAGGCCGGCCGCCCGCCAGCGCGGATCCTCGATCAGGCACTCGACGATCATCTCAGCCGCCCGTGCCCTCGTCGCGGCCATAGGCCTCGATGATGCGGGCAACCAGCGGATGGCGCACGACGTCGCGGGCGGTGAAATAGCTGAAGCTGACGCCCGGCACACCCGCGAGGATCCGCTCGGCGTCGGCAAGGCCCGAGGCGATGCCGCGCGGCAGATCGACCTGCGTGCGATCGCCGGTGATGACCATGCGGCTGCCCTCGCCCAGACGGGTGAGGAACATCTTCATCTGCATGGTGGTGGCGTTCTGCGCCTCGTCGAGGACGACGAAGGCGTGGGCGAGCGTCCGGCCGCGCATGAAGGCGAGCGGCGCGATCTCGATCCGCTTTTCCTCGAGCAGCTTCTGCACCTGCCGGGCGGGGATGAAATCGTTGAGCGCGTCATAGAGGGGCTGCATGTAGGGGTCGATCTTTTCGCGCATGTCGCCGGGCAAAAAGCCCAGACGCTCGCCGGCCTCCACCGCCGGGCGCGAGAGCACGATCCGCTCCACCTCGCCGGCCAGAAACAGGCTGACGCCGACCGCGACGGCCAGATAGGTCTTGCCGGTGCCAGCGGGGCCGATGCCGAAGGCGAGTTCGTGCGCGAGCAGCGCCTCGACATAGGCCTTCTGCGCCGCGGTGCGCGGCTCGACGGGCTTGCGCAGCGTGCGCAGCTCGGGCGGGGCGGCACCGAACATCTCGAGCTGGCCGGCCGCGGGCGCCATCGCGCCGCGCAGCGCCGCCTCGACATCGGCAGGCCCCACCGGACGGCCCGAGACGAGGCGCGCATAGAGCCCCTCGAGCACGGCGGCGGCGCGGTCGCGCGCGCGCGCCTCGCCCATGAGGGTCAGATGGTTGCCGCGCCGCAGGATGCGCGTTTCGGTCTGATGCTCGATCCGCGCGAGGTTGCGGTCGAACTGGCCGCAGAGATCGATGAGCAGCCGGTTGTCGTCGAATTCGAGATGTGTCTCGGACGCGACCGAGGCGGCGGGCGGGGTGGTCGGCGCGCTGAAGCCCAAGGGGTGCCCTTCTGCTGGCGGGACTTGTGGATAACTTGCGGCCACCGGATCGGCTTGGCAAGCGATTCTGTCGGCTTCCACGACGCTGCCGCACGAAACGCACGATTTCACGACAAGGCGGGCGGAAATCAGCCGATCCGCTCGGCGGCGAGCGAATGGGGCTCGGCCCGCAGGATGCGCACGCGCGCGATCTCGCCCGCCTGCCCCGCAGGGTCGGCGACATGCACCGCGTGGAGATGCGCCGACTTGCCCGCCCATTGCCCCGCCATCCGGCCCGGCCGTTCATAGAGCACCTCGGCCGTCCGCCCGACCATGGCTGCGAGCGCCGCGCGCTGCTGAGCGTCGATCAGCGCCTGCACCTCGTGCAGGCGCGCCTCGGCCTCGGCCGGATCGACCTGCGGACGGTCGGCCGCCGGCGTGCCGGGGCGGGGCGAATAGCGGAAGGAATAGGCCGACGCATAGCCCACCGCGCGGATCAGATCGAGCGTCGCCTCGAAATCGGCGCGCGTCTCGCCGGGGAAGCCCACGATGAAATCGCCCGACAACGCGATGTCGGGCCGCGCCGCGCGCAGCCGGTCGATGATCGCGAGATAGTCGGCCGCGCCATGGCGGCGGTTCATGGCCTTGAGGATCCTGTCCGACCCCGACTGCACCGGCAGATGCACCCACGGCATCAGGGCCGGCACCTCGGCATGGGCGGCGATCAGATCCTCGCCCATGTCGCAGGGGTGCGAGGTGGTGTAGCGGATCCGCGCGAGGCCCTCGATCTCTGACAGCGCGCGGATCAGCCGCGCGAGGCTCCAGTCCGCGCCACCGTCCGAGCCGTGATAGGCGTTGACGTTCTGCCCGAGCAGCGTGATCTCGCGCACCCCCCGGCGCACCAGCGCCTCGGCCTCGGAGAGGATGCGGGCGGGGGGGCGGCTCTGCTCGGCGCCGCGGGTATAGGGCACGACGCAGAAGGTGCAGAACTTGTCGCAGCCCTCCTGCACGGTCAGGAACGCGGACGGTGCGGCGCGCGCGCGGCCCTGCGGCAGATGGTCGAACTTGTCCTCGGCCGGAAAGTCGGTGTCGACCGGCCGCTCGCCCGCCTCGGCCCGGCGCAGGAGGTCGGGCAGCCGGTGATAGGCCTGCGGCCCGACGACCAGATCAACAAGCGGCGTGCGCGCGAGGATCTCGGCGCCTTCGGCCTGCGCGACGCAACCCGCGACCGCGATGCGCAGATCGGGCCGCTCGGCCTTGAGCGGGCGCAGCCGGCCGATGTCGGAATAGACCTTTTCGGCGGCCTTCTCGCGGATGTGGCAGGTGTTGAGGATGACGAGGTCGGCATCCTCGGCGGTGTCGGTCGCGGCATAGCCCTGCGCCGCGAGCGCCTCGGACATGCGCTCGGAGTCATAGACGTTCATCTGGCAGCCGTAGGTCTTGACGAATGCCTTGCGCCCCTCGGACATCTCGCGCCCCCCGTGGTAGACCCTGCGCGTCCTAGCGAAGCACGCGCCCGCTTGCAACGCGTCGCAAGGGCTGCAAAGCTTGGACCGCATTGACGCGACGGCGACCGACGATTTCAGGCTCCATGGCCCATTCATCCGACCTGCAAGGCTTGACCGAGGCGATCGCCCGGGCCCCGGGGACCGACCCGGTCGCCATCATCGCGGCCGAGGACGGGGTCTGGCTGGCGGAAACGGTCGCGCATCATCTGGGTCTGGGGTTCGCCGAGGTGATCGTGGTCTGTCCGCCCTACCTCGAACCGGACTGCGCCGCGCTGGCTGCGACGCTCGGTGAAACGGGGGCCCGCCTGCGCCGCGTCGCCTTCGACACGCGTGCCTGCCCGGGCGGGGCGGCGGGCGCCGAGCGCGTGCTGACCGAGGCCGCGCTGCGCGCCCGGACCGGCCGGTGGGTCTATCTCGGGGTCAACGCCGAGTTCCTGTTCTTCCCCTTCTGCGAATTGCGGCGGATCGGCGATCTGACGGGATTTGTCACCGAAGAACGGCGCGATGCGGTGGCCGGCACCATCGTCGACATCTTCCCGGCCAAGATGGCCGACGTGCCCCCGCCGTCGCCCGAGGCGCGGCCGCTGTGGTTCGACGCGCTGGGCTATGTCGAGGTGCCGCGACGCGACCCGGCAGCGGGCTGGGCGCCCCGGGCGCGCGAGAGCGAGATATTCGGCGGCCTCCGGCGCCGGTTCGAGCACCACATCCCGCATGCGCGGCGCAACATCGCGCGCACCCCCCTGTTTCGCGCGCTGCCGGGCGTCGGGCTTGATTCAGAGGGCCGCTTCAGTCTTGCCGAGATGAACACCCGCCACTGCGCGTGGCATCGCAATCCGACGGTCGCGATCGCCTCGCTGCGCGCCGTGAAGGCCTTGCGCGCCAATCCGGACTCCCGCGCCGCGCTGTCTGGGCTGATGTGGCCAGGCGTGCAGGGCTTCGACTGGTCGTCGCGGACGCTGATCGAAGCGGGGATGATGGAGCCGGGGCAATGGCTCTGAAAGGGGTTCAGATATTCTCGGGCTGCGGCATGCCAAGGATATGATAGCCGCCGTCGACGTGGATGATCTCGCCCGTGGTGAAGGCGCCGAACTCCGAGATCAGATAGACGGCCGTGCCGCCCACCGCCTCGAGGGTGGCGTTCGAGCGCAGCGGCGCGTTGGCCTCGGTCTGGCGGAAGGTCTTGCGCGCCCCCCCGATTGCCGCCCCCGCCAGCGTCTTCATCGGCCCGGGCGAGATCGCGTTCACGCGGATCCCGTCCGGCCCGAGATCGTTCGCGAGATAGCGCACCGACGCCTCAAGCGCGGCCTTCGCCACCCCCATGACGTTGTAGAAGGGCGTCACGCGGTTCGATCCCTGATAGGTCAGCGTGATCAGGCTCGAGCCCCGCGCCATCAGGGGCGCCGCGCGCCGCGCGAGGTCGATGAAGGAAAAGCACGAGATGTCGAGCGAATTGCGGAAATTGCCCCGGCTCGTGTCGATGAAGCGGCCGTTCAGTTCGGCCTTGTCCGAAAAGGCGATCGCATGGACGAGGAAATCGAGCCGCCCCCACTCGGCCGCAAGCCGCGCGAAGGCGGCATCGAGGCTCGCCTCGTCCGAGACGTCGACATCGAGGAGCATGTTGCTCCCGACCGAGGCCGCGAGGGGCTCGACCCGCCGCCCGAACGCCTCGCCCTGATAGGAGAACGCGAGTTCGGCGCCCGCCTCGGCGGCCGCCTTCGCGATGCCCCAGGCGATCGAGCGGTCGTTCGCGACCCCCATGATCAGGCCGCGCCGTCCCTCCAACAATCCGCCCATGCCGGTTACCCGCCGAAACTGCTGAACACCAAACTCGCGTTGGTTCCGCCAAAGCCGAAGCTGTTGGACAGGACCGAATCCATCGCGACGCCGAAACGCGCCTCGGTCGCGATCTCGCCCGGACGGATCGCGGGGTCAAGCGTCGTGACATTGGCCGAGGCCGCGATGTAGCCGCCCTGCATCATCAGGAGCGCATAGATCGCCTCGTGCACCCCGGTCGCGCCCAGCGAATGGCCCGTCAGCGACTTGGTCGAGGACACGGGCGGCACCTGCCCCTCGCCGAAGATGCGCCGCAGCGCGTCCATCTCGGTCACGTCGCCCGCGGGCGTCGAGGTGCCATGCGCGTTGATGTAGCTGATCCGCCGCCCCCCGGGCAGCGTCGAGAGCGCGAGCCGCATCGACCGCTCCCCCCCCTCGCCCGAGGGCGCGACCATGTCGTGGCCGTCCGAGGTCGCGCCATAACCCGTGAGTTCCGCATAGATCCGCGCCCCGCGCGCCCGCGCATGCTCGAGTTCCTCGAGCACGACCACCCCGCCGCCGCCCGCGATCACGAAACCGTCGCGCGTCGCGTCGAAGGGGCGCGAGGCGGTCTCGGGCACGTCGTTGTATTTCGAGCTCATCGCCCCCATCGCGTCAAAAAGGCACGAGAGCGTCCAGTCGAGCTCCTCGCCGCCGCCGGCAAAGACGATGTCCTGCTTGCCCATCTGGATCAGCTCCGCCCCGTGCCCGATGCAATGGGCCGAGGTCGCGCAGGCCGAGGTGATCGAATAGTTCACCCCCTTGATCCCGAAGGGCGTGGCAAGGCAGGCCGAATTGGTCGAGGACATGCAGCGCGTGACCATGAAGGGCCCCATCCGCTTCGGCGCGCCCTTCTCGATCACGATCTGGTGGGCGGCGAAGAGGTTCGCGGTCGACGGCCCGCCCGACCCCACCACGAGGCCCGTGCGCGGGTTCGACACCTCGGCGGGCTCGAGGCCCGCATCGGCCACCGCCTGCCGCATGGCGATGAAGTTGTAGGCTGCCCCCGCCCCCATGAAGCGCAGGTCGCGCTTGTCGATGTGCTCCTCGAGGACGATGCGCGGCAGGCCGTGGACCTGGCTGCGAAAGCCGTGCTCGGCATAATCGGGGGCGAAGACGATCCCCGACCGCCCCGCCCGCAGGCTCGCATCGACCTCGGCCGCATCGTTGCCGATGGGCGACACGATCCCCAACCCCGTGACGACGACCCGCCGCATGACCCCTCCGCCGCAACCTCTGCCCCCTGTCTAGGCCAGCGGCGGGTGGGGGGCAAGCGGGAAGGGGGGCGATTGACAGCTTGCAACTACGCCGCTAATGTACACGAGATTTATGAAAGGGAATTTTGATGGCGGAAAGGAAGCCAGATTTACTTTCGCGGATATTGATCAGCGCTTATGCTCTTTTTCTTGTTGCAATAGTAGCTTACAAGTTTTTTTGGATCGAACCGATAGGAACGATTGACGCAGGCCTCATTTTTCTTATTTTTTCCGTTATTGTGTTGCTGCTTTTTGAATACTTTGACTCGTTTTCGATCTCGAAATTACTAGTAATGTCACGAACGATAGGGCAGCAAGAGATTCAGATCGAGAAACTTGAAGAGAGAAATGGTTTTCTTTTGCAGCAAACAGCAAACCTTATTTCAGTTCAGAACACAATCAGAAATGTAAGCAGTAATCAATTCAATATTCAAACGGGCGCTCCAAATTTGTCGCCTCAAACAGACGAGGCGGCCAAGAAAGAAAAGAAAGAAGAATTGGCGCTTGACGCGCAATTAGCCTTAGCAATAGCAGATGAATCGGGCAAAAAAGACAATTCTCCAGATGAGAATCGAGAAATAACTTTTTCCAGGAGAAGAAGTATTTCTTTCGAGGAATTTTTGGAGAGGGAACGTGCCGCTTCTGAGGCTTACATGAAAATCGAGGGCATTGGGGACGGAGACGTCCAGCGCAACGTAGCCATCACTGATCCAACTTTCAGCGAAATCTCAAGTTCAGAAAGAGGCCAATCTGTTGATATGTTTTACAGAAAAAATGATAAAGATGTTTTTGTGGAATTCAGACATGGACTGAATCGCCTCGCTGAAATTAGAATAGCTAACTTACTTTCTCAAATTAATTTATACCGAAAGGCAAAGAATGTTGAAGCCCGTCTAGACCTTGTGGTTATTAATGAGGCCATCCCAGAATATTTGAAGCGTCGATTTTCTCCAGCGATATTGAGTGGCCTTTTGAGGCTAAGAGTGATCAAAGTCCCAGATAAGCCAGAAAGTGAGGCCGAATAACAAAAGAAGAAGTTTCAGCGCAACATCGCGACTTGATGCAAAAAGGACGGCGCGAGATCGATAAGCAGCACCCACATTCATGGCACAGAGACTATTTCGGGTAGAAAACAATCCCCCCCTCACGCCTCGCTCAGTGCCACCTTCATGTCCTTGACGGCATAGATGAGCTCGCCGTCGGCCTCGAGCGTGCCGTCGGCGACGCCCATCGTCAGGCGGCGGGTCTGGAGCGCCTTGGTGAAATCGACGCGATAGGTCAGGAGCCGCCGGTCGGGGCGGACCATGCCGGTCAGCTTCACCTCGCCCACGCCGAGCGCATAGCCCCGCCCCTGCCAGCCCCGCCAGCCGAGGTTGAAGCCCGTGAGCTGCCACAGCCCGTCGAGCCCGAGGCAGCCCGGCATGATCGGGTTGCCCGGGAAATGGCAGGCGAAGAACCACAGATCGGGGTGGATGTCGAACTCGGCCACCACATGCCCCTTGCCATGCGCCCCGCCGTCGCCCGAGATCTCGGTGATGCGGTCCATCATCAGCATGGGCGGCAGCGGCAATTGCGCGTTGCCGGGGCCGAAGAGCTCGCCGCGGGCGCAGGCCAGCAGGTCTTCCTTCTCGAAGCGCGTGGGGTATGTCACTGTCCTGCCTTCCCTTCCGTGTGCGCCCGAGGCTAGCCCCGCCGCGATGCGGTGGCAAGGTCGCGGATCGGGCGGCATCGGCCGCGCGTTTTCGTTTGAATCCGGGCCCCGGGCGCGGTATTCAGATCCCATGCAGAACAACGCCGCCCCCCCTTCGGATCTTGCCCGCCAGCGCGGCGCAGACTGGCTTGCGCGCGCGGCCCTGCGGCCGACGCGCCAGCGCGTGACGCTCGCCGCGCTGCTCGTGGGCGACGGGCAGGACCGGCATGTGACGGCCGAGGCGCTCCATGCCGCGGCGCGGGCGGCGGGCGCGCCGTGTTCGCTCGCGACCGTCTACAACACGCTGCACGCCTTCCGCGACGCGGGCCTCGTGCAGGAGGTGACGGTCGACGGGGCGCGCAGCTATTTCGACACCCGGCTCGATGAGCATCCGCATTTCTACTGGGAAGATACCGCCGACCTGACCGACGCGCCGGCCGCGGGGATGCGCATCCTCGGCCTGCCGGAGGCGCCCGCCGGCGCCGAGGTGGCGCGGGTCGATGTCGTGATCCGTCTGCGCCGCCTCTGACCGCCCCCGGCAGGAGGATAGATGCCCCCCGTGCGCGCCTGCATCTTCGATGCCTACGGCACCCTCTTCGATGTCGCGGCCCCGGCCCGGCGCATCGCCACCCTGCCGCTTGGCGCCCCCATCGCGCCGATCTGGGAGGGGTTCGCCGAGACCTGGCGGCGCAAGCAGCTCGAATACACCTGGCTGCGCGCGATCACGGGCCGGCACGCCGATTTCCGCGCCGTCACCGCCGACGCGCTGGGCTGGAGCTTCGCGGCGCACGGCATCGACCCGGACCCGGCGCTGTCTGATGCGCTGATGGCGCTCTACGATGCGCCCGACCCCCACCCCGAGGTCGGGGCGATGCTCGAGGCGCTGGCCGCGCAGGGGGTCGCCTGCGCGATCCTCTCGAACGGGACGCCCGCGATGCTCGCCTCTGCCGTGGCGGCGGCGGGGATCGGGACGCGGATCCGCGCGATCCTCTCGGTCGAGGCGGCGGGCGTCTTCAAGCCGGCGGCGGCCGTCTATCGGCTGGGCTGCGCGGCACTCGACCTGCCGGCCGGTCAGATCGCCTTCGTCTCGGCGAACGGTTGGGATGCGGCGGGGGCGGCGGATTTCGGCTATCGCACCGTCTGGGTGAACCGTCGCGGCGCCCCGGCCGAGCGGCTGCCGGGCCGGCCGGCGGCGGTTCTGGCCGATCTGTCGGGGCTGCCCGATATCATCTCCGCGTGGCGGGCAGGCGCGTGATGGTGGAGGTCTTCGCCGCCGCCGACGGGGCGCGCATCGCCTATCGCGACGAGGGGGCGGGGATGCCCGTCCTTTGCCTTGCGGGGCTGACGCGCGACGGGCGAGACTTCGACGATCTCGCCCCCCACCTGCCGCCCTGCCGCCTCGTGCGGATGGATTATCGCGGGCGGGGCGCATCCGCGCACACGGGCGCCGCGACCTATACCGTCGCGCAGGAGGCCGCCGACGCGCTCTCGCTCCTCGACCATCTCGGGATCGCGCGCGCGGCCGTGATCGGCACCTCGCGCGGGGGGATCATCGGGATGTTCCTCGCCGCGACGGCGCGGGCGCGGCTGGCGGGGCTCTGCCTTGTCGATGTGGGGCCGGTGCTCGAGGCCGAGGGGCTCGGGCGCATCGCGGCCTATGTCGGCCGCCCGCCCGCCGCGCGGACCCTGGCCGAGGCGGCCGGGATGATCGCGGCGGGCTCGGTCGGGTTCGAGGGGGTGGCACCCGAGCGCTGGCTGCACGAGGCCGCGCGGCGCTTCGTCCCGCGCGACGGTGGGCTTGGCCTCTGCTACGATCCCGCGCTGGCCGAAGCCTTCCACGCCGCGCTGTCGCAGCCGCAACCGGACCTCTGGCCGCTGTTTGGCGCCCTCGCGGGGTTGCCCGTCGCGCTGGTCCGCGGGACGGGATCGGACCTCCTGTCAGAGGCGACCGCGGCAGAGATGGCGCGCCAGCATCCCGGCCTCATCCGCGCCGAGGTGCCGGGGCGGGGGCATGTGCCCTTCCTCGACGAACCCGAGTCCGTCGCCGCGATCCGCGCCTGGCTGGCGGAGGTCGCGGCGGGCGGGGCGGGCCGCGCGGACGCGGGGCGCTGAGGGCGATGGCCCGCCGCCCGGCCATCTTCGCGGCACTGCTCGCGGCCGTGGCAATCGCGTGGATCGTGATCGCGCAGGCCGGGATCGGGCTTGGCGATCTGCGCGCCGCGCTCGAACCGCTCGGGGCGTGGCGCGCGGCCAATCCGATGGCCGCGACGCTTGCGGCCTTCGCGCTCTATGTCGCCGTCACCGCGCTGTCGCTGCCGCTCGGGATCTGGATGACGCTGGGGATCGGCGCGCTCTTCGGCTTCTGGTGGGGGCTCGCCATCGTGTCCTTCGCCTCGACCCTCGGGGCGAGCCTTGCGTTCCTGAGCGCGCGCCACCTGATGCGCGACTGGGCGCGCGCGCGCCTCGGCGCGCGGCTTGAGGCGATCGACCGGGGCCTCGCGCGCGACGGGGTGCTCTATCTGCTGACGCTGCGCCTCGTGCCGGCGGTGCCCTTCTTCGCGGTGAACCTTGCCATGGGCCTCACCGCGCTGCCGCTGCGGCGCTTCTGGTGGGCAAGCCAGATCGGGATGCTGCCGGGCACCGCGATCTATGTGAACGCAGGCACCGAGCTTGCGGCGGTGCGGTCGGTTTCCGACATCGTCTCGCCGGGGATGCTCGGGGCGCTGGTGGCGCTCGGGGCGTTTCCGTGGATCGCTCGCTGGGGCGCGGGATGGCTGCAGCTGCGGCGTCTGCGCGCGCCCTGGCCGCGGCCGCGCCGGTTCGACCGCAACCTCGTCGTCATCGGGGCCGGCGCGGCGGGGCTGGTCGCGGCCTACATGGCCGCGACGCTGCGCGCCCGCGTCACCCTGATCGAAGAGGCCGAGATGGGGGGCGATTGCCTCAATACCGGCTGCGTGCCGTCAAAGACTCTGATCCGCTCGGGCCGGGCGGCGGCCGAGGTGCGCCGGGCCGCCGATTTCGGGATCCACGCCGGCACCCCCGAGACCGACTGGCCCGCCGTCACCGCCCGCATCCGCGCGGCCATCGCGGCGATCGCCCCGAACGACAGCGCCGAACGGTATCGCGGCCTCGGCGTCGAGGTGCTGGCGGGGCGGGCGCGCATCGCCGACCCCTGGCATGTCGAGGTCACGACCGAGGCGGGGATGCGCCGCCTCTCGACCCGGGCGATCGTCATCGCGACAGGGGCGGCGCCCGTCGTGCCGCCGATCCCGGGCCTCATCGATGCCGGCTGCCTGACCTCCGAGACGATCTGGGCGCGGCTTGCCGATCCGGCCGGGCCGCCGCGGCGGCTCGCGATCCTGGGCGCCGGACCGATCGGATGCGAGCTCGCGCAGGCGCTGGCGCGGCTCGGCCTCGGGGTCGTGCTGATCGAGGCCGCACCCCGCATCCTGCCGCGCGAGGATGCCGAGGCGGCCGGCCTCGCCGCCGCGGCCCTTGCCGCCGACGGGGTCGAGATCCGCACGGGTGCGCGCGTCGCCTCGGTCGGCGGCCGGGCGGGCGATCTGCGGCTGCTCCTTGCCGAGGGCGCCGAGATCGCGGCCGAGGCGGTGCTGGCCGCGACGGGGCGGCGGGCGCGGCTGCAGGGCCTCGGGCTCGAGGCGCTCGGGATCGGGGCGGAGGGGCCGACCATCGAGACCGACGCCTTCATGCGCACGCTGCACCCCAACATCCTCGCCGCGGGCGATGTAGCGGGGCCCGCGCAGTTCACCCATGCGGCGGCGCAGCAGGGCTGGGGGGCGGCCGTCAATGCGCTGGTGGGCGGCATCGTGCCGGGGCTGCGGGGGCTGCGCGTGGCGGGCGCGACCATGCCCGCCGTCACCTTCACCGACCCCGAGATCGCGCGCGCCGGCCTCTCGGAGGAGGAGGCGCGCGCCCGCGGCATCGCGCATGAGGTGACACGCCACGATCTGGGCCATCTTGATCGCGCCATCGCCGACGGGGTCACGGCGGGCTTCGTCAAGGTCGTCACCGCCGGGCGGGGGGGGCGCATCCTCGGCGTCACCATCGTCGCGCCCCATGCGGGCGAGATGCTCGCGCCCTTCCTGCTCGCGATGCAGGCAGGCCTGGGGCTCGGGCGGATGCTCGCGACGGTGCTGCCCTATCCGACCTATGCCGAGGCCGGCAAGTTCGCCGCCGGCACCTGGCGCAAGGGCCGCACGAACCCGCGCGCGCTCGCGCTCGCCGGGGCCTTCAACCGCTGGCGACGGGGAAGCGGGGATGGGGGCGGCGGGGATGATTGACGCGCGGATCGCGCCGCTTCAGGCGCGCGTCCTTGCCCCGGCGGCGCGGGCGCTCGCCGCGCGCGGGATCGGGGCGGATGCGATCACGCTCGCGGGCTTCGCGCTCGGGCTCGGCGGGGCGGCGGCGGCGGCGGCGGGCGCCTTCGGGGTGGCGCTGGCCCTCATCCTCCTCAACCGGGTGGCCGATGGGCTCGACGGGGCGGTGGCGCGCATCGCGGGGCCGACGGACCGGGGCGCGTTCCTCGACATCGCGCTCGATTTCGTCTTTTACGCGGCCGTCCCGCTCGGCTTCGCGATCCACGACCCGGGGGCGAACGCGCTGGCGGCGGCGGCGCTGCTTGCAGGCTTCATCGGCACGGCGTCGTCGTTTCTGGCGCATGCGACCCTGAGCGCGCGGCGGGGGATGGCGCCGCGGCGGGCGGGCAAGGGGATTTCATATCTGGGCGGGCTGACCGAGGGGGCCGAGACGGTCGCGCTTTTCGTTGCGATCTGCCTCTGGCCCGGGGCCTTCGCGCCCCTCGCCTGGGGGTTTGCCGCGCTCTGCGCGCTGACGACGCTCGGCCGCTGGCGGGCGGGCTGGCGCGATTTCGGCTGATCCGTGCGGCGGGCGTGAGGGGCGCCCTTGCGGGGTGCGGCGCCCTCTGGCACGCTCGACGGACGATTTCAGGGGGCCCGCATGTGCTGGGGCGTCGGCATTACCGCAGGGATGATCGTGGCCGGGGTGGGGGCGGCGGCCATCACGCACCGGCGCGGCGCGCCCTGGCCCGTGCCGCTGACGCTCGGCTTCTTCGCGGCGATGGAGGCGATCCAGCTTGCGGGCTACGGCGTCATCGACCAGTGCGGCACGCCCGCCAACCGGGCGGTGACGCTCTCGGCCGTGGCGCATATCGCGCTGCAGCCGATCGTCATCAACCTCTTTGCCATGGCGCTGCTGCACCCCGCCCTGCCCGCGCGCAGCCGGCGGCGGATCATCGCGGCGGCGACGGTGGCAAGCGCAGTCATCGTGCTGCAACTGCTGCCCATCGGGTCGTTCGGCCGCTGCGCCGAGGGGGTCGCGCTCTGCGCCGAGGCGCTCTGCACCCGCACGGGCACCTGGCATCAGGCGTGGGATGTGCCCTACAACGGGCTCCTCGTCCCGCTCGAGGCCGCGCTCGGCACCCGCACCGGGTTCCCGAGCTACATGATCGCGGTGTTCCTGCTGCCGGCGCTCTATGGCGCGTGGCGTTTCGCGGCGCTGAACTTCGTCGCGGGGCCGGTGCTGTCGTTCGCGCTGACGACCGACCCGAACGAGGGGCCGGCGATCTGGTGCCTGTTCTCGATCCCGATCATCGCGCTCGCGCTGTCGACCCGGGCGCGCCGGCCCTTCATGGTCGGCGCGCCGAAGCGGGGCTGAGGCGGCTCAGTTCCCGCCGTCGAGGATCCGGCGCGCGATGACCTGCGCCTGGATCTCGGCCGCGCCCTCGAAGATGTTGAGGATGCGCGCATCGCAGAGCACGCGGCTGATCTGGTATTCGAGCGCGAAGCCGTTGCCGCCGTGGATCTGGAGCGCATTGTCCGCCGCCGCCCACGCCACGCGGGCGCCAAGAAGTTTCGCCATCCCGGCCTCGAGGTCGCAGCGCTTGCCGCTGTCCTTCTGATGGGCCGAGTAATAGGTGAGCTGCCGCGCGATCATGATCTCGGCCGCCATCATCGCGATCTTGTCGGAGACGCGCGGGAAGGCGATCAGCGGCTTGCCGAACTGCTTGCGGTCCTCGCCATAGCGCAGCCCGAGGTCGAGCGCGTTCTGCGCGACCCCGATCGCGCGCGCCGCCGTCTGGATGCGCGCCGATTCGAAGGTCTGCATCAGCTGGCGAAAGCCCTGCCCCTCGACCCCGCCAAGGAGGTTCTCGCCCCTGACCTCGAAGCCGTCGAAGGCAAGCTCATACTCCTTCATCCCGCGATAGCCGAGCACCTCGATCTCGCCGCCCGTCATGCCGGGGGTGGGGAAGGGTGCCGCGTCGGTGCCGGGGATCTTCTCGGCAAGGAACATCGACAGGCCGCGATAATCGGTCGTGGCCGGATCGGTGCGGGCGAGCAGCGTCATCACATGGGTGCGCGCGGCGTGAGTGATCCATGTCTTGTTGCCGGTGACGCGCCAGACGTCGCCCTCGCGCACCGCGCGGGTGCGCAGCGCGCCGAGGTCCGAGCCGGTGTTCGGTTCGGTAAAGACCGCCGTCGGCAGGATCTCGCCCGAGGCGAGCCGCGGCAGCCAGTCGCGCTTTTGCGCCTCGGTCCCGCCGCAGAGGATAAGCTCGGCCGCGATCTCGGTCCGGGTGCCGAGGCTGCCCACGCCGATGTAGCCGCGCGAAAGCTCCTCGGAGACGACGACCATCGCGGTCTTGGGCATGCCGAGCCCGCCGTATTCCTCGGGGATCGTCAGGCCGAAGACGCCAAGCTCGGCCAGCGCGCCAATCGTCTCCATCGGGATCAGCTCATCCGCGAGGTGCCAGCCATGGGCGTGGGGGGCCACCTCTTCGTCGGCGAAGCGGCGGAACTGGGTGCGGATCATCTCCATCTCGTCGTCGAGCCCGCTCGCGCCATAGGTCGCGGCGCCTGCCGCCGCGCGGATGAGCGCGACAAGGCGCGCGCGCGCCGCACCCGTGTTCCCGCCCTCGAGCAGCGCCGCGACCGGCGCCTCGGCCGCGAAGGCCGCCATCTCGGCCGCACTCGCGCCGAGGTCGCGCGGGCGCACGACCTCGCCCTGGTTCATCGGGATGCCGCCCGCAATCTGCGCGAGGTATTCGCCCGCCCCGATCTGGAGGATCAGCGCCTCCATCTCGCCGAACTGCCCGGCATCGGCCAGACGGTCGGCCCACGCCGACATCTGGTTGACCGACTCGGCATAGGTCGCGAGCCAGGCAAGCCCGTGCGCCGCCGACTGGCGCGCCTCGAGCAGCGCGGGGTCGATCCGGCCCGCGGGGGCGACATCGGCGCGAAGCCGCTCGGTCGCGCGCGCCAGAAGCGCGCCGACCGGGGCGCAGGCCGCGCGGACATGGTCGCGCAGACCGTCGAGGACGGGGGAGAGATCGGCGAGGGTTTGTCCGTCGTGGGGCATGGCGCGGGCTCCTGAGGGTCGGTGCGGGCTTAGGATGTTTGCAGCCGCAGCGCAATATTAATTCGCACCCGCCGCATTTCCAGCACGAAAATGTCCCTCGCGATTTTTCGGTGCAGCCGGTGCGGAAACGCGCTAGCACCCGGCGCGCAAGATGCGTCGGAGGCGCGGATGGAGGCGATATCGGCGGGCTTGCCGCTCTGGGCGGTGGCGCTCGCGTTCGGGGTCACCTTTGCCGCGGGCTTCGTCAAGGGCGCGATCGGCTTTGCGATGCCGCTCATCATGATCTCGTCCTTCGGGGCCTTCATGCCGCCGCAGACGGCGCTCGCCGCGCTCATCCTGCCCACGGTCGTGACGAATGTCTCGCAGGCGCTGCGGCAGGGACCGGCGGCGGCGTGGCGGTCGGTCGTCACCTATCGGCGGCTGATCGGGATGATCGTGATCTTCATCGTCGTCTCGGCCCAGTTCGTGCGCGTCATCCCCGAGGCGCTGATGCTCGGGCTTCTGGGCGTGCCGGTGGTGCTGTTCGCGGGCGTCCAGCTTGCCGGCCGCAGCCTCGCGCTGAGGCTCGAGCACCGGCGGCGCGCCGAATATGCGCTCGGCATCGTCGGCGGGCTCTATGGCGGGATTTCGGGCGTGTGGGGGCCGCCGGTGCTGATCTACCTGCTCTCGGTCGGGGCGGACAAGCAGGAGACGGTGCGCGTGCAGGGCGTCGTGTTCCTGATCGGGGCGGTGATCCTGACCGCGGCGCATCTGCAATCGGGCATCCTGAACGCAGCGACCGTGCCGCTCTCGGCCGCGCTGATCGTGCCGGCGATGGCGGGGATGGCGGCGGGCTACTGGCTGCAGGACCGGCTCGATCCGGCGCGCTTCCGGCGCTGGACGCTGATCCTTCTGCTGATCACGGGCCTCAACCTGTTGCGCGGCGCGCTCGGGTTCTGAATCAGACCGACAGGCGCATCCCCTGCGTGCCGCGCTCGCGGTAGGGGGTGGTGTTGTATTGCGCGCGGTAGCACTTGGAAAAGTGCGAGGGGCTCGCAAACCCGCAGGCAAGCGCCACGTTGATGACGCTCATGTCCGTCTGCATGAGCAGGTTGCGCGCCTTCTGCAGCCGCAGTTCCATGTAATAGCGCTTGGGGCTGCGGTTGAGGTAGCGGCGGAAGAGCCGCTCGAGCTGGCGGGTCGACATGCCGACATCCTCGGCCAGTTCGGAGGGGCTGACGGGCTCCTCGATCGCGGCCTCCATCATCCCGATCACCTGCGCGAGCTTGGGGTGGCGTACGCCGATGCGGGTCGGGATCGACAGCCGCTGCGTGTCGCGGTCGGTGCGGATCGCGGAATAGATGAGCTGGTCGGCGACGGCGTTCGCCAGATCCTCGCCGTGGTCGTTGGCGATGATCTTCAGCATGAGGTCGATCGATGCCGTTCCGCCCGCTGTCGAAAGCCGGTTGCCATCCACGACGAAGACCGATTTCGACAGCGTCACCTCGGTGAACTCCTCGGCGAAGCCGTCCTGATTCTCCCAGTGGATCGTGGCCCTGCGACCGTCGAGCAGCCCCGCCTTGGCAAGCGCATAGGATCCGGTGCAGAGCCCCCCCACCGCGACACCTCGCCGCGCCTCGCGCCGGAGCCAGTTGAGGATGGCGCGGGTCGTGGCCTTCTGCACATCGACGCCGCCGCAGACGAGGATCGTGTCCTCGCGGTCGATGTCCTCGAGCCCGATGTCGAGGCGAAACGACGCGCCGTTGGAGCAGCGCACGCTCTCGCCGCCCTCGCCCGCCAGCAACCAATCATAAATGCGCCGCCCCGCCATGCGGTTGGCGATGCGCAGGGGTTCGATCGCACCGGCGAACGACATCATCGTGAAGCTGTCGAGCAGGAGAAAGACGAACCGCCTGGGCGAGGCCTGCGCCCCTGCCAAACCTGTCCGCCTCTGGGTGATCGTCATGTTGCGACCCGAAAGCGTCGTTTTCCGCTAGAGCGATACAGCATTCCAACGCACCCGCAAGGGGGATTGCGGGGCCTTGGCGGTTGGCAGCGCGCGAATGAAGCGATATGAGCACCCGCTGACGGTCAAGCGCAGGACAGGATCATGACGACGGGTTGGACGAAATCGGACTGGCGCAGCAGGCCCCGGGTGCAGATGCCCGACTATCCCGACGCGGCAGCGCTCGCGGCGGTCGAGGCGCAACTGGCGAAATATCCCCCCCTCGTCTTTGCCGGCGAGGCGCGCCGGCTGAAGCGCGCGCTCGGCGATGTGGCCGAGGGCCGCGCCTTTTTGCTGCAGGGCGGGGATTGCGCCGAGAGCTTCGCCGAATTCTCGGCCGACAACATCCGCGACACCTTCCGCGTGATGCTGCAGATGGCCGTCGTGCTGACCTGGGGCGCCAAGCTGCCGGTCGTCAAGGTCGGGCGCATGGCGGGCCAGTTCGCCAAGCCGCGCTCGGCGCCGACCGAGGTGATCGGCGGGGTCGAGCTGCCCTCGTACCGCGGCGACATCATCAACGGCTTCGACTTCACCCCCGAGGCGCGCGTCCCCGATCCCGCGCGGATGCTGCAGGCCTACACGCAGGCGGCGGCGTCGCTGAACCTGCTGCGGGCCTTCTCGACCGGGGGCTTCGCCGATATCGGGCGGGTCCATTCCTGGACCCTCGGCTTTGCCGATCAGGACAAGGCCGAACGCTATCGCGAGATCTCGGCCCGGATCGCCGACGCGCTCGAATTCATGGCGGCGGCGGGCGTCAGCGCCCGGACGGCCCCCGCGCTCTCGCAGGTCGATTTCTACACGAGCCACGAGGCGCTCCTGCTCGAATACGAGGAAGCGCTCTGCCGCATCGATTCGACGACCGGCCTGCCGGTGGCGGGCTCTGGGCACATGATCTGGATCGGCGACCGCACCCGCCAGCCCGACGGCGCGCATGTCACCTTCTGCGAGGGGGTGCAGAACCCGATCGGCCTCAAGTGCGGGCCGTCGCTCACCTCCGACGACCTCAAGCGGCTGATCGACCGGCTGAACCCCGCCAACGAACCCGGGCGGCTCACCCTCATCGCGCGCTTCGGGGCGGGCAAGGTCGGCGAGAACCTGCCGCGCCTGATCCGCGCGGTGCGCGAGGCCGGGGCGAATGTGGTCTGGTCGTGCGACCCGATGCACGGCAACACGATCAAGGCCGCGAGCGGCTACAAGACCCGCCCGTTCGAGAGCGTGCTGCGCGAGGTGCGCGAGTTCTTCGCCATCCACCGCGCCGAGGGCACGATCCCGGGCGGCGTGCATTTCGAGATGACGGGCAAGGACGTGACCGAGTGCACGGGCGGGCTGCGTGCCGTCAGCGACGAGGACCTCTCGGACCGCTACCATACCGCCTGCGACCCGCGCCTGAACGCGAGCCAGGCGCTGGAACTTGCCTTCCTTGTCGCCGAGGAGCTTTCGGCCGCGGGCACGCGGCCAGCTGCGGCCGCGCTCTAGTGGCGGCGGGTTGGCAATCCGTGGCGCGGCTGAGATGATCACCGATGCGCTGCTCAACGGATTGCCGCTGCCGGTTCTGGTGGTCGCGACGGACGCGCGCATCCTGCGGATGAATGCGCGCGCGCGCGCCCTCTTCGGGCCAGAGGTGCAGGGTCGGCACTATATGGCGGCGCTGCGGCAGCCCGAGGTCGCGACGCTGCTGGAGCGGGTCCTGAACGGCGGCGCCGACGGCGAGGCGCGGCTCGTGCTGACGGGCCCCTCGCGCGATTCGATCTTTCGCGTCCATGTCGCGGCGCTTGGCCGCGAGGGGGCGAGCCTCGCCTTCGAGGACATCAGCGACATCGAGCACGCGGGCGAGATCCGGCGCGATTTCGTTGCAAACGTCAGCCACGAGCTGCGCACCCCCCTCACGGCGCTCCTTGGCTTCATCGAGACGCTGCAGGGCCCCGCGCGCGACGATCCGGCCGCGCGCGGACGCTTTCTCGACATCATGGAGCGCGAGGCGCTGCGGATGAATCGGCTGGTGGGCGATCTGCTCTCGCTCAGCCGGGTCGAGGCCGAAGAGCGCGTCCGCCCCTCCGAGATCGTCGAGATCGGCCCCCTCGTCGGCAGCGTGGCGACCACACTGCGCGGCGTCGCCGCCGAGGCGCGCGTGCGCGTCGTCATCGACTGCCCGCCCGACCTGCCCGAGATCCCGGCCGATCACGACCAGATCACGCAGGTCCTGCACAATCTGATCGAGAACGCCATCAAGTACGGGGGCTCGGGCGGCGAGGTGCGCATCGAACTGCGCCACGATCCTGCCTCGCCGGCGCTGCGCGGCCCGGCCGTCAGCGTCGCCGTCATCGACCGCGGCGAGGGGATCGACCCCATCCACCTGCCCCGCCTGACCGAGCGCTTCTATCGCGTGGACAGCCACCGCTCGCGCGAGAAGGGCGGCACGGGACTCGGGCTCGCGATCGTCAAGCACATCGTCAACCGACACCGCGGACGGCTACGCATCGACAGCGCACCGGGCGAAGGCAGCCGCTTCGAGGTGATCCTGCCCGCGCTTCCCGGCCGATAGGCGCGCATCGGGCCGCGGGCGGCGGGGGTTGGCAAGTTCGGCCCCTTGCGTGTAGAACGGCGGTCGGATTGCAGGGCGGACCGACCGCCGGCGGAGGGCGCGGTGTCGAACCCCGACAGCTTCATCGACGAGGTGACCGAAGAGGTCCGGCGCGACCGCGTCTTCGGCGTGCTGCGTCGCTTTGGCTGGATCGGCGGCCTGATCGTTGCGCTGATCGTCGGCGGGGCGGCCTGGCGCGAATGGACGGCATCGCGCGAGGCAGCGGCGGCGCGCGCCTTCGGCGACGCGCTGCACGCGGCGATCGATGCCCCTGATGAAGCCGCGCGCACCGCGGCACTGGCCGGGCTTGGAGCGACCCCCGATCAGCGCGCCATCGCCGTGCTGATCAGCGCCGGGATGGCCGATCCGGAGGCCGATCCGGAGGCCGATCCTGCGCGCCGCGATGCGATGATGGCGGCGCTCGCA
>CAYYJB010000024.1:0-8155 GCA_964472135.1 uncultured Gemmobacter sp. | reverse complement strand
GGCCGATCCGGAGGCCGATCCTGCGCGCCGCGATGCGATGATGGCGGCGCTCGCAGAGGTGGCGGCGGCGCCGGGGCTCGATCCCGTCTGGTCCGATCTCGCGCGGTTGCGGCGGATCTCGATCGGGGCCGCGACGGGTGCGCTCGACCCTGCCGCGCGCCGGTCCGAGCTTGAGGCGCTGATCGTGCCGGGGCGGCCGCTGCGCACTCTCGCCGAGGAACATCTCGCGCTCGCCGACCTCGAGGCGGGCGAGATCGGAGCCGCGCGCGCGCGTCTCGAGGCGCTGGCCGACGATGCCGCGACGCCGCCGACGCAACGCCGCCGGTTGTTGCGGATCCTGACCGCGCTCGGCCCAGCGCAGGCCGCCCCTGGCGGCGGGGGGGGCTGATGAACGTCGGGGCGTCGCCCATGATCCCAGCCGCCCGCGCGGCCCTCTGGACGGTGGCGATGCTGGTCGCTCTCGCCGGGTGCGCAGAGAAGGAAGAAATCCTTCCCGGCACGCGCTTCGCGATCTCGGTCCCCGTGGGTGAGATGACGGGCGACCCGGTCCCCGCCCTGACGAACCGTTCGGAACGCTTCGCGCCCGGCCCGGCGCGCGCCGCGGCCGACTGGAGCCATCGCGGCGGCAGCGCGGCCGGCGAGACCGGGCATGTCGCGCTCGGGCCATCGCCCTTGGCCGTCTGGACCGTCGGCATCGGCGCCGGCGACAGCAGGCGCGAGCGGATCACCGCCGCGCCCGTCGTGGCGGGCGGCCGCATCTTCACCATGGATGCTGACGGCATCGTGCAGGCGACCGACACGGCCGGCGCCGTGCTCTGGCGGCGCGGCGCAACACCTTCGGGCGCGGCGGAGGCGGGCGCGACGGGCGGCGGGCTGGCGGCCACGGCGGACCGTCTGGTGGCAACGACGAGTTTCGGGCTCCTTCTGGCCTTCGAGGCCACGAGCGGCGCCGAGCTCTGGCGCCAGCAGTTCGAGGCGCCGCTCGCGGGCGCGCCGCTGATACTCGGGGACCGGATCTATGCGCAGGGGCGCGACGGCACTACCTGGGCGATCGATGGTGCGACCGGCCGACGCATCTGGGTCGAGGCGGGCGTCGCCGCCCGGGCTGGGGTGGCCGGATCGGCCGCACCCAAGGCGCTCGGCGATGGGGCGGTCCTCTTCGCCGTCTCGGACGGCGGGCTGCGCGCGGTGCGGCGCGCCGATGGTACGACAATCTGGCAATCGAGCGTGCCGGGTCGCCGCCCGGGCTATCCCGCCAGCCTCGTGCGCGATCTGACGGGCGATCCGGCGATCGCGGGCGGGCGCATCCATGCCGGCACCTCGGCGGGGCGGATCGCGGCCATCGACGCGGCGTCGGGCACCATCCTGTGGGTCGCGGCCGAGGGGGCGATGGCGCCGGTATGGGTCGCGGGCGGGTCGGTATTCGCCGTGGGCGACCGCGCGAGCCTGACGCGGATCGATGCCGCGAGCGGTGAGATCATCTGGTCGGTGCCCCTGCCGGGGTTCGAGCGCGACGATCCGGCCAAGCGTCAGGGGATCTATGCCCATTTCGGCCCGATCCTTGCCGGCGGGCGCCTTGTCGTCGCCTCGGGCGACGGGGCGATCCGCTTTTTCGATCCGGTGGACGGCCGCGAGACGGGGCGGATCGACCTGCCGGGCGGGGCGGCCGCCCCCCCTGCCATCGCGGGCGGCACGCTCTATGTCGTGTCGCGGTCGGGCACGCTGCACGCCTTTCGCTAGGTCGCGGGCCATCCGCGACGAGGATCCATCCCATGCTGACCCTCGCCATCATCGGCCGCCCCAATGTGGGCAAGTCGACGCTCTTCAACCGGCTCGTCGGCAAGCGCCTCGCGCTCGTCGATGACCGCCCCGGCGTCACGCGCGACCTGCGCGAGGGCGAGGCGCGGCTCGCGGATCTGCGCTTTGTCGTGATCGACACGGCCGGGCTCGAGGAAGCGACCGACGACAGCCTTCAGGGCCGGATGCGCAAGCTGACCGAGCGCGCGATCCGCATGGCCGATGTCTCGCTCTTTCTTGTCGATGGCCGGGCGGGGATCACGGCGATGGACGAGGACCTCGCCGGCATCCTGCGGCGCGAGGGGCGGCGCGTGATCCTCGGGGTCAACAAGGCCGAGGGGAAGGCGGGCGATGCGGCAGCACTCGATGCCTGGCGGCTGGGCCTGGGCGAGCCCCTGCGCCTCTCGGCCGAGCATGGCGAGGGGATGGACGATCTCTATGCCGCCTTGCGCCCGCATGTCGATGCCGCGGACGCCGCCGCCGCCGCCGATCAGGCCGAGGCGCCCGAAACCGACATCGACATCGACCCCGACGCGCCCGAGGATGCGCCGCCGCTGCGCCCCATCACCGAGGCCCGCCCGCTGCAGATCGCGGTGGTGGGGCGGCCCAACGCGGGCAAGTCGACCCTCGTGAACCGCGTCCTCGGCGAGGACCGGCTGCTGACCGGGCCCGAGGCCGGGATCACGCGCGATGCGATCTCGGTCCGGACGCGCTGGAACGGGGTCCCCGTGCGCATCTTCGACACGGCCGGCATGCGCAAGCGCGCCAAGGTGCAGGACAAGCTCGAAAAGCTCTCGGTCGCGGACGCGCTGCGCGCGGTACGCTTCGCCGAGGTGGTGGTGGTGCTGCTCGACGCCGCCCAACCCTTCGAGACGCAGGACCTGCGCATCGCCGATCTGGCCGAACGCGAGGGGCGCGCGGTGGTGATCGCGGCCAACAAATGGGATCTCGAGGATGACAAGTCCGGCAAGCTCGCGGCCCTGCGCGAGATGGCCGAGCGCCTCTTGCCGCAATTGCGCGGCGTGCCGGTCGTGGCGGTGTCGGCCCTGACGGGGCGGGGCATCGACCGGCTGCAGGCCGCGATCATGTCCGCGCACGGCGTCTGGAACCGGCGCATCACGACCGGGCGCCTCAACACCTGGCTCGGGGCGATGACCGAGGCGCACCCGCCCCCGGCCCCCGGGGGGCGGCGGATCAAGCTGCGCTACATGACGCAGGTCAAGACGCGCCCGCCCGGCTTTGTCGTGATGTGCTCGAACGCCGAGGAGATGCCCGACAGCTATCGGCGCTATCTGGTCAACGGCCTGCGCGAGAGCTTCGATCTGCCCGGCAGCCCGATCCGCATCACGCTGCGCAGCCGCACCGCCGACAACCCCTTTCGCGACCGCAAGCCCGCCCAATCCTCGAAGCTGCGCAAGCACCTCGGGGGCGAGCGGCCGAAACCCGCGCGCGGCAGCGGCCCGAAACCCGCCCCGACCGAAGGCTGAGCCTTGCCGCCGACCCGGCGCGCAGCATATTGAACCCGACCGGACAGGGGGGATGCGATGATCGGACGCCTGAACCATGTCGCCATCGCGGTGCCCGACCTCGGGGCGGCGGCGGCGCAATACCGCGACACGCTGGGGGCGCGAGTCGGCGCGCCGCAGGACGAACCCGACCATGGGGTGACGGTCGTCTTCATCGAGCTGCCCAACACCAAGATCGAACTCCTGCACCCGCTGGGCGAGGGTTCGCCCATCGCGGGCTTTCTGGAAAAGAACCCCGCCGGCGGCATCCACCATGTCTGCTACGAGGTAGAGGACATCATCGCCGCGCGCGACCGGTTGAAGGCCGCGGGCGCGCGCGTGCTCGGATCGGGTGAGCCGAAGATCGGCGCGCACGGCAAGCCGGTGCTCTTCCTCCACCCCAAGGATTTCAACGGCTGCCTTGTCGAGCTCGAGCAGGTCTGATGACGATCACCGGCGCCTTCGTCCTCTTCGCGATGATCTGGTTCATGGCGTTCCTTGTCATGCTCCAGATCGGCCACCACACCCAGGGCGATGCGGGCGAGGTCGTGCCCGGCACGCCGCCCGGCGCGCCCGCAGGCTTCGTCGTGCGGCGCAAGGCATGGCGCGCGACGCTCATCGCCCTGCCGCTCTGGGCGGTGCTGGTCGGGGTCATCATGTCGGGGGCGATCTCGATCCGCGACATCGACATCGGCGGCCGGATGGGCCCCGCACCCGCCGAGTCGCGCTAGGGCCCGAGCATCCCGCGCAAGAGCCCCGCCGCCAGCACCCACATCAGGATCGCGACGCCCGCGTCGAGCATCCGCCATGCGCGCGCAGATGACATGACGGGCGCGAGCAGCCTCGCCCCGAAGCCGAGCGAGAAGAAGAAGGCGAACGAGGCCAGCACCGCCCCCGCGCCAAAGGCCGCCCGCTCGCCGCCCTCGAACTGGGTCGAGACCGCGCCGACGAGCCCCAGCGTATCGAGGTAGACATGCGGGTTGCCCCAGGTGAAGGCCGCGCCGAGCGCCAGCGTCCGGCCGAGCCCCGCCGTCTGGCCGGCAAGCTCCATCGCGTAATCGCCCCGCCACGCCGCCCGGAGCCTGAGCGCGCCATAGACGGCGAGGAACCCCGCCCCGCCCAGCGCCATCAGTTGCGGCAGCGCCGGAAAGGCCGCGACCAGAACCCCGAACCCCGCCACCCCCGCCGCGATCAGCAGAGCGTCCGAGCACGCGCAGAGCAGCACGAGCGGCAGCACATGGGCGCGCGCGAGGCCCTGGCGCAGCACGAAGGCATTCTGCGCCCCGATCGCGAGGATCAGCGCGCCGCCCGTCGCAAAGCCCGTCGCGGCGGCCACGATCATGCGCCCGCGTCGTCCGTCGCAGGCGGCTTCGTCGGATCCTTGGGGTTGGGATAGACGAGGCCCGCCGAGATGATGAGCTTCGCCGCATCCTCGACCGACATCTCGAGAACGATCACATCCTTGGCCGGGACATAGAGCAGGAAGCCCGAGGTCGGGTTGGGTGTCGTCGGCAGGAAGACCGAGAATATCTCTTCGTCGCGCGGGACCTTCTGGGCGATCTCTCCCTTGGCGCGGGTCGAGACGAAGGCGATCGCCCAGATGCCGGGGCGGGGGTATTCCACAAGGCAGGCGCGGTCGAACTTTGATTCGGTCTGGGCAAAGACGGTTTCGGCGATCTGCTTCAACCCGTTGTAGACGCTGCGCACGACCGGCGTGCGGTCGAGCAGGTGCTCGGCCCAGCGGATGAGCGAGCGCCCGATCAGCCCCTTGGCGATCCACCCCGCAAGGACGGTGAAGACGAGGAAGAAGACGACGCCGACGCCGTGGACATTGATGCCGAACCACACCCGGGGTTGCAGGGGCTCTGGCAGGAGCGGCAGCACCCAGCCGTCGATCCAACCCGTCACGACCCAGATGAGGTAGCCCGTCAGGAAAAGCGGCGCGATGACCACGAGCCCGGTAAGGAAACTCGCGCGGAGGCCTCCGAAGAGGCTGCGCCGGCGCGGCGGGGGGGCGGATGTCATGGCGGCGACCGATGGGGCTGATTCTGGGCTGCGAACCTACGCCCTCGGCGGGCGAAGGAAAGCCCTCAAAATGCCTCAGCGGCCGGGGATGAGACCGCGCGGGGCAAAGCGCAGCACGAAGAGCAGCACGAGCCCCATGACGAACAGCCGCATGTGCGCCGCCGCATCGATCAGCCGCTCCTTGATGAGGCCGTCCGGCATGCCCGCGGTCACCGCCTCGATGAACCACAGCCCGATCGGCTCGACCATCACCCAGAGCCACCAGATCAGGAACCCGCCCAGCACCGCGCCCCAGTTGTTGCCCGACCCGCCCACGATCACCATCACCCAGACGAGGAAGGTGAAGCGCAGCGGCTGATAGGTGCCGGGCGTCAGTTGCCCGTCGAGCGTCGTCATCATCGCGCCCGCGATGCCGATCACGGCCGAGCCCAGCACGAAGACCTGCAGATGGCGCGCGGTCACGTCCTTGCCCATCGCCTCGGCCGCGACCTCGTTGTCGCGGATCGCGCGCATCATCCGCCCCCAGGGCGAGTTGAGCGCGCGTTCCGCCAGCCACACGATGGCGATCAGCACCACGACGAAGAAGCCCGCATAGGCGAGCTTGACCACGATCGACGAGGCCGTCACCGGGTCGAACCCCCAGCGGGCCGCCCAGGCGAGGAACGCCTCGGAGCGCTGCAATTCCACCTCATAGGGCACGCCTGTCGGACGCGGCAGGCCCACCACGTTCTTGACCCCGCGCGAGAGCCAGTCCTCGTTCTTGAGCACCGCGATCACGATCTCGGAGATGCCGAGCGTCGCGATCGCGAGGTAATCCGACCGCAGCCCGAGCGCCGTCTTGCCGATCAGCCACGCCGCCCCGGCCGCCAAGAGCCCCCCCGCGGGCCAGGCGAGGAGGATCGGCAGCCCGAGCCCGCCCAGATAGCCCGTCGCCGCGGGCGTCACCGCCTCGACCGCCGACACTGCGGGGTCGAAGACGCGGCGGTAAAGGACGAAGCCCACCACCAGCACCGCAAGCAACAGCGCCGTGCGCAGCCGCCCCGCCGGCATCCGGCGAAAGACCGCGATCGCGGCAATGACCGTCAGCGCGCCGATCGCGAGCCCCGCCACCACGCCTGCGCCACCCGCGGCCCAGGCATCCGGCACGGGCGGCATCGAGACGAGCACCGCCGCGAGGCCACCGAGCGCCAGGAACCCCATGCCCCCGATGTTGAACAGGCCCGCATAGCCCCATTGCATGTTGACGCCCATCGCCATGATGGCCGAGACGAGCGCCATGTTGAGGATCGCAAGCGCGACGTTCCAGCTCTGCATCTCGCCCGTCAGGACGAAAAGGCAGGCGACGGCGGCGAACAGAAGCGGCCCCCTCATACCGATTTCCCCCGGAACAGCCCCGTCGGGCGGAAGAGCAGGACGATGACAAGGATCGCGAAGCTGACCGCGAACTTGTAGTCGGTCGACATGAGCTGCACGAGCCCCTCGGGCGCGAGCCCCTCGGGCAGGAGATAGCCGAGCACCCGCTTCCAGGCATAGGTGACGGTCACCTCCGAAAAGGCGATGAGGAAGCCGCCCGCGATCGCGCCGAGGGGGCTGCCGAGCCCGCCCACGATCGCGGCCGCGAATATGGGCAGCAGAAGCTGGAAATAGGTGAAGGCCTTGAACGACTTGTCGAGGCCATAGAGCACGCCCGCCGTGGTCGCGAGCGCCGCGACGATGATCCAGGTCACCGCCACCACCCGCTCGGGGTTGATGCCCGACAGGAGCGCCAGATCCTCGTTGTCGGAATAGGCGCGCATCGACTTGCCGGTGCGCGTGTTGCCCAGAAACCAGAACAGGAGCGCCACCGCCACCGCGGCCGTCAGCACGGTGATGACCTGCGTCGTGCGGATCGCGAGCCCCTCGGCCAGGCCCGTCAATTCCTTGAACTCGCGTGCGGCGATGACGAAGCGCCCACCGTCGGCGAAATTGATCTCGTCAACCCCGATGATGAAGCGGGTGAGCGCGTTCATCACGAACATCACCCCCATCGAGACGATGACGAGGATGACCGGCGCCGCCCGCACCCGCCGATAGAAACGATAGATCCCCCGGTCGGTCGCGAGCACCAGAAGCGCGGTCGCCGCGATCGCGAAGGGCAGCGCGATGAGGGCGGTCGGCAGCGGCCCGAAGCTGACCCCCATCCCTTGCAGGCCCCAGGTCACGAGGATCGCGGCCATGGTGCCAAACGCCATCGTGTCGCCATGCGCGAAGTTCGAAAAGCGCAGGATGCCATAGACGAGCGTGACGCCGAGCGCGCCGAGCGCCAGTTGCGCGCCATAGGCGAGCCCCGGCACGAAGACGAAATTGGCAAAGACAACGAGGGCGTTCAGGACATCCATCTCAGCCCCCGAGGAAACTGCGCCGCACCTCGGGATCGGCCATCAGCGCCGCGCCCGTGTCGGTGAAGCGGTTGGTGCCCTGAACCAGCACATAACCCATGTCGGCGATGGCCAGCGCCTGGCGGGCGTTCTGCTCGACCATCAGGATCGAGATGCCGGTGCGGGCGATGTCGATGATGCGGTCAAAAAGCTCGTCCATCACGATGGGCGAGACGCCCGCCGTCGGTTCGTCGAGCATGAGCACGCGCGGCTGCGTCATCAGCGCGCGCCCGACCGCCACCTGCTGGCGCTGGCCGCCCGAAAGCTCGCCCGCCGCCTGCCGGCGCTTGTCGCGCAGGATGGGAAAGAGGGCATAGACCTGCTCCATCGTCGCGCCGATGTCGTCGCGGCGCAAAAAGGCGCCCATCTCGAGGTTCTCCTCGACCGTCATCGAGGTGAAGATGTTCTGCG
>CAYYJB010000023.1:30973-33665 GCA_964472135.1 uncultured Gemmobacter sp. | reverse complement strand
GCCGAGACCCCCGCGCGGCGCAGCTGGTTGCTGAGCACGAGCGCGCCGAGGGTGTGCTGCTCGTCGCTCGGGACGACGACGAGGGCCGATCCGCGCAGCGGGCGGCCGCGCGCGCCGGCGCCTGCGCCCTCGCGCCCCTCGATGTCGCGCAGCATGCCCTGCAGCCGCATCGCGCCGATCGTGACATCGACAAAGCTGATCTGGTCGGCATTCCAAGCCTCGCCAAGGGCGCGCGCGGCCTGCGGCAGGACCTCGTCGACGAGGGCCTCGGTCGGGATGCGCTGGAGGCGCAGATCATCGAGAAAGCGCGAGGCGGCCATCACGTCGTCCGACACCAGCGTCTCGACGAGGTCGAGCAAGAGCTCGCGGCGGATCTGAGACTCGGTGACACTGTAGCGCTCGGCCAGGACCGAGATCACCTGCGAGGCAAGGGTGCGGACCTGCGCGCCAACGGCGACGCCCGCGACCGGGCGTCCGCTCCGAGGTTCGAGGTCCATGCGACTCCCGCCCATCCGCTTTCCCGCTTTCCGGTCGGGGCGCCCATCGGGTGCGCAACCGTGCGACGCGCCCACGCGCGACGACCATGTTCAACCTTCGCCGAGTCGGGGCGGGATGTCAAAGGAAATTGACATCCCGGACTGGCGACGGTGCGTCCCTGGCGCGCCCCGGGCGCAGCCGTACGGGCGCCGCGCGGGATGTTTGCGCGCGCATCGCAGGGGATTCTCGTGGGTGCTCGATAGCGCAGCCCCCAGCGCTGCCCCCGCCGGCGCGGCCTGGCGCGGCAATGTGTCAATTTCGCGAGTGTAAGTTCTGATTGACACTTTTGCGGCCCGGAGTCTAGTTTCGGGGGCAGAAGGACAACCCGCCACGCTAGGGGGAAACGTGCCGCGCATCTCCCCTCGACCCGCGCCAGAGACCGGCCGCAAGCCTCTGTATTCGCAGGCCGAGCGCGCGCGCCGCGACGCGACGGCCTGGACGGTCGTGCAAGCGATTCTCGCGCCCGTCCAGTTCCTCGTCTTCCTTGTCTCGCTCGTGCTGGTGCTGCGCTTCGTCGCCACTGCCGAGGGCTACGCCGTCGCGACCGCCTCGATCGTCGTCAAGACGGGCGTGCTCTATGCCATCATGATCACCGGCGCGATCTGGGAGAAGGTCGTCTTCGGCCGCTACCTCTTCGCCCCCGCCTTCTTCTGGGAGGATGTCGTCTCGATGGCGGTGATCGCGCTGCACACCGCCTATCTCGCGCTTCTGGTCAGCGGCGCGGCCACGCCCGCGGCCGAGATGGGCGTCGCGCTCGCCGCCTATGGCGCCTATGTCGTCAATGCCGCGCAGTTCCTGTGGAAGCTGCGCATGGCCCGCCTCGAAGCTCCCGCACCTGCCGCAGCCCCTGCAAGGCTCGATGCGGGGAGCGATGCCCGGTCGGAGGCCGCCGCATGAACGCCCCGCTCGCGCCCCCGCCCGCCCGCGGCTGCCGCGACACGCCGGTCCTGAAGGAGCGCGGCCAGCGCGAGGTGTTCTGCGGCCTGACCGGCATCATCTGGCTGCACCGCAAGATGCAGGATGCCTTCTTCCTCGTGGTGGGCTCGCGCACCTGCGCGCATCTGCTGCAATCGGCGGCGGGCGTCATGATCTTCGCCGAACCCCGCTTCGGCACCGCGATCCTCGAGGAGAAGGACCTCGCGGGCCTCGCCGACGCCAATGACGAGCTCGACCGCGAGGTCGCCCGCCTCCTCGCGCGCCGCCCCGACATCCGCCAGCTCTTCCTCGTCGGTTCCTGCCCCTCTGAGGTCATCAAGCTCGACCTCGCGCGCGCCGCCGAACGCCTCAGCGCCGCCCACGCGCCCCATGTGCGCGTGCTGTCCTATTCCGGCTCGGGCATCGAGACGACCTTCACCCAGGGCGAGGACGCCTGCCTCGCCGCCATGGTCCCCGCGCTGCCCGCGACCGACGCCGCGGGCCTCCTCGTCGTCGGCGCGCTGCCCGACGTGGTCGAGGACCAGATGCGCGCGCTTCTGGCCGCGATGGGGGTGGGCGCGCTCGCGACCCTGCCCGCGCGGCGCGCCGATGCCCTGCCCGCCGTCGGGCCCGGCACGCGGGTGATCCTCGCCCAGCCCTTCCTCGGCGATACGCTGGCCGCGCTCGAACGGCGCGGTGCGGTCCACCTCCCCGCCCCCTTCCCCTTCGGCGAGGAGGGCACGACCCGCTGGCTCGCGGCCATCGCCGAGGCCTTCGCCGTGCCGCCCGAGCGCTTCGCCGCCGCGACCGACGCCCCCCGCGCCCGCGCCCGCAAGGCCGTCGCCGCCGCCGCCGCCCCCCTTGCCGGCCGCTCGGTCTTCTTCTTCCCCGACAGCCAGCTCGAGGTCCCGCTCGCGCGCTTCCTCGCCCGCGAATGCGGCATGCGGCCGATCGAGGTCGGCACCCCCTACCTGCACGCCGCGATCCTCGGCCCCGACCTCGACCTCCTGCCCGAGGGCCCCACCCTCTCCGAAGGCCAGGACGTCGACCGCCAGCTCGATCGCGCCCGCGCCGCCCGCCCCGACCTCACCGTCTGCGGCCTCGGCCTCGCCAACCCGCTCGAGGCCGAGGGCCTGCCCACCAAATGGGCGATCGAACTCGTCTTCTCGCCCGTGCACTTCTACGAACAGGCGGGCGACCTCGCCGCCCTCTTCGCCAGGCCCCTGCGCCGCCGCGCCGC
>CAYYJB010000023.1:0-30873 GCA_964472135.1 uncultured Gemmobacter sp. | reverse complement strand
AACAGGCGGGCGACCTCGCCGCCCTCTTCGCCAGGCCCCTGCGCCGCCGCGCCGCGCTTGGCGGCCTGCGCGAGGGTGCCGAGCGGGTGGGGGCGCCATGAAGCTCGCGCTCTGGACCTACGAAGGCCCGCCCCATGTCGGCGCGATGCGCGTCGCCACCGGGATGCGGGGCCTCCACTACGTCCTCCACGCCCCCCAGGGCGATACCTACGCCGATCTCCTCTTTACCATGATCGAGCGGCGCGGCGCCCGCCCGCCCGTCACCTACACGACCTTCCAGGCCCGCGATCTGGGCTCGGACACCGCGCGCCTCTTCAAGGACGCCTGCGCCGAGGCCCACGCGCGCTTTCGCCCCGAGGCGATGATCGTCGGCGCCTCCTGCACCGCCGAACTCATCCAGGACGATCCGGGCGGCCTCGCCGAGGCGCTTGGGCTTCCCGTCCCCGTCATCGCGCTCGAGCTGCCGAGCTATCAGCGCAAGGAAAACTTCGGCGCCGACGAGACCTTCCTGCAGATCGTCCGCGCGCTGGCCCGGCCGGGCGGAGAGCCCGCCGCGCGCACGCCCCGGCCCTCGTGCAACATCCTCGGGCCGACGGGCCTCGGCTTTCGCCACCGCGACGACGTGGCCGAGATCGCGGGCCTCCTGGCCGAGATGGGGGTCACGGTCAACGTCACCGCGCCGATGGGGGCGCGGCCCTCGGACATCGCGCGGATGGGGGCGGCGTGGTTCAACGTGCTGCTCTATCCCGAGACGGGCGAATCCGCCGCGCGCTGGTGCGAGCGCGAACTGGGCCAGCCCTGGACGCGCACGGTGCCGATCGGGGTGGGTGCCACGCGCGCCTTCATCGCCGAGGTGCAGAAACTCGCCCAGGTCGCGGCCGAACCCGACGCCCGCCGCCTGCGCCTGCCCTGGTGGTCGTCGTCGGTCGATTCGACCTACCTCACCGGCAAGCGCGTCTTCGTCTTCGGCGATGCGACCCACGCCATGGCCGCCGCCCGCGTCGCCCGCGACGAGATCGGCTTCGAGGTGGTGGGGCTTGGCTGCTACAACCGCGAATTCGCCCGCCCCTTGCGCGCGCTCGCCCGCGAGATGGGGCTCGAGGCGCTCGTCACCGACGACTATCTCGAGGTCGAGGCCGCGATCGCCGCCCTCCAGCCCGAGCTTGTCCTCGGCACGCAGATGGAGCGCCACATCGGCAAGCGCCTCGGCATCCCCTGCGCGGTGATCTCGGCCCCCGTCCACGTCCAGGACTTCCCCGCCCGCCACTCGCCCCAGATGGGGTTCGAGGGGGCGAACGTCCTCTTCGACACCTGGATCCACCCGCTCGTGATGGGGCTCGAGGAACACCTCCTGCACATGTTCCGCGAGGATTTCGAGTTCCACGACGCCGCCGGCCCCTCGCATCACGCCGCGCACGCAACGCCCGCTCCGCGCGCCGCGGCGGCAGAGCCGCCGGCGGCCGGGGCGGGGTCAATCCCCGGCCCGGCCGCTCCCCCCGACTCCGATTCCGAATCCGCTTCCGACGTCGCGCCCGTTCCCGAAGCCGCCCCCCGCCCCGCCGCCGAGGTCGTCTGGCTTGCCGACGCGGAGTCCGAGTTGCGCAAGATCCCCTTCTTCGTGCGCGGCAAGGCGCGCCGCAACACCGAGATCTTCGCCCGCGACCGCGGCATCGCCCGCATCGGCGTCGATACCCTCTACGAGGCCAAGGCCCATTATGCGCGCTAGCGGCCCCATTCCCGGCGCAAGCCCCTACAGCGTGGTCGTCGTCACGCTCGATGCCCATGCCGCGGGGCCGGCCGCGCGCATCGCGCCGCGGCTCGCGCGCGATTTCCCGGGGCTGACCCTCTCGATCCATGCCGCCGCCGAATGGGCCGAAAACCCCGCGAGCCTCGCGCGCGCCCGCGCCGCCCTCGCCTCGGCCGATCTCGTGATCGCGAACCTCATCTTCATCGAGGAACACATCCGCGCCATCCTGCCCGACCTCAAGGCCGCGCGCGCCCGGGCCGACGCCTTCGTGGGCATGATCGCCGACGGCCAGATCGTCGGGCTGACGCGGATGGGCGGGCTCGACATGTCGAAGCCCGCGACCGGCATCGGCGCGCTGATGAAGAAGCTGCGCGGGTCGAAATCGGAAAACCGCACCGAATCGGGCGAGCGGCAGATGGCCATGCTGCGCCGCCTGCCCAAGATCCTGCGCTTCATTCCCGGCAAGGCGCAGGACCTGCGCGCCTGGTTCCTCTCGATGCAATACTGGCTCGGCGGGTCGGACGACAACATCGAGCAGATGGTGCGCTTCCTCATCTCGCGCTACGCCACCCGCCCGGGCTGGAAGGGCGCGGCCGCGCGCGCGCCCGTCGATTATCCCGAGGTCGGGCTCTATCACCCGCGCCTCAAGGGCCGGATCGCGACGCGCCTGGCCGATCTGCCCCGCCCGGCCGAGGTGCGCGGCACGGTGGGCCTGCTGCTCCTGCGCTCCTACATCCTCGCCTCGGACACCGCCCATTACGATGCCGTCATCGCCGGGCTCGAGGCGCAGGGGCTCGCGGTGGTGCCGGCATTCGCGGGCGGTCTCGACGGGCGGCCGGCGATCGAGGCCTATTTCAAGGCCGAGGGCGGGGTGGCGCGGATCGACGCGCTCGTCTCGCTCACGGGGTTCAGCCTGGTGGGCGGGCCCGCCTACAACGACAGCCCGGCGGCGGTGGCGGCGCTTGGCGCGCTCGATGTGCCCTATGTCGCGGCCCATCCGCTCGAATTCCAGACGCTCGGCCAATGGGCGGCGGCGGGCGGCGGGCTCGGGCCGGTCGAGACGACGATGCTGATCGCGCTGCCCGAGATCGACGGGGCGACGAACCCGACCGTCTTTGCCGGCCGCCACGGGGCCGAGGGCTGCGACGGCTGCGCGCTGCGCTGCCGGCCGGGGCCCGAGGCGCGCGCGATGCAGCCCTGCCCCGAGCGGATCGGGGTGCTTGCCGCCAAGGTCGCGCGCCTCGCGCGGTTGCGCCGGTCGCGGCGGGCCGAGCGGCGGGTCGCGATCGTGCTCTACGGCTTTCCGCCGAACGCGGGCGCGGTCGGGACGGCCGCCTATCTCGCGGTGTTCGAGAGCCTCTTCAACACGCTCCATGCCATGAAGGCCGCGGGCTATACCCTCACCCCGCCCGCGACGCTCGAGGCGCTGCGCGAGGCGGTGCTGGGCACCGGTCCCGAGGCGCGGCTGGGCCAGCCCGCCGCCATCGCCGCCCGCGTCCCCGCCGCCCGGATCGTCGAGCGCACGCCCCCCTGGCTGTCCGAGATCGAGGCCGTCTGGGGCCCCGCCCCCGGCCGCGCCCAGACCGACGGGCGCGACGTCTTCGTGCTCGGCCACGGGTTCGGCAACGTCTTCGTCGGGGTCCAGCCGCTCTTTGGCTATGAGGGCGACCCGATGCGGCTGCTGTTCGAGAGGGGCTTCGCCCCGACGCACGCCTTCGCGACCTTCTATCAGTGGCTGCGCGACGATTTCGGGGCCGATGTGCTCTTGCATTTCGGGATGCACGGCGCGCTCGAGTTCATGCCGGGCAAGCAGGCCGGCCCCTCGGGCGCGTGCTGGCCCGACCGGCTGATCGGCGGGATGCCGAACGTCTATCTCTATGCCGCGAACAACCCCTCCGAGGCGACGCTGGCCAAGCGGCGCTCGAACGCGGTCACGGTCACGCATCTGACGCCGCCGCTGCAGGCGGCGGGGCTCTATCGCGGGCTCGCCGACCTCAAGGACAGCCTCGCGCGCTGGCGGGCGATGGAGGCGGACGCGCCCGCGCGGGGCGATCTCGAGGCGCTGATCGCCGATCAGGCGGCGGCGGTCGACATGGGCGGCACCCCGCCCGAGGGGCTGTGGCTGAAGCTGATCGAGACCGAAGAGGCCCTCATCACCGACGGGCTGCATGTGGTCGGGCGCACGCCCGACGCGGCGGCGCGCGCGGGGATGATCGCGCTCATGCAGACCGATGCCGAGACCGCCGCCCGCACCGACCGGCTGATGGCCGAGGATCACGAGATCCCGGCGCTGATCCGCGCGCTCGATGCCCGTTTCGTGCCGCCGGTGGCGGGGGGCGATCTGATCCGCGCGCCCGAGATCCTGCCCACGGGCCGCAACATCCACGCCTTCGACCCGTTCCGGATGCCGACCGAATTCGCGCTGCGCGACGGCGCGGCGCAGGCGCGCCGGCTGATCGAGGCGCACGCACGCCTGCCGCGGTCGGTCGCGATCGTGCTCTGGGGGTCGGACAACATCAAGTCGGACGGCGGCCCGATCGCGCAGGCGATGGCGCTGATGGGCGCGCGGCCGCGCTTCGACAGTTTCGGCCGGCTTTCGGGCGCCGACCTCGTGCCGCTCGCCGATCTCGGCCGGCCGCGGATCGATGTGGTGATGACGCTCTCGGGCATCTTCCGCGATCTCCTGCCGCTCCAGACCCGGATGCTCGCCGAGGCCGCCTTCAAGGCCGCCACCGCCGAGGACGAGCCGCTCGCGCAGAACTTCATCCGCGCCCATGCGCTCGCCTGCGCCGAAGAGATGGGGATCGACCTCGAGACGGCGGCGCTGCGCGTCTTCTCGAACGCCGAGGGCACGTATGGCGCGAACGTCAACCACCTCGTGCAAAGCTCGGCCTTCGGCGAGGAGGATGAGCTTGCCGACGCCTACGAGGCGCGCAAGTCCTTCGCCTATGGCCGCTCGGGCAAGCCGGTGAAGAACGCGGCCCTCTTGCAGCAGACGCTGCGCACGGTCGATCTCGCCTATCAGAACCTCGAGTCGGTCGAACTCGGCGTCACTTCGGTCGATCACTATTTCGACACGCTGGGCGGCATCGCGCGCGCCGTGCGCCGCGCGCGGGGCACCGAGGCGCCCGTCTACATCGGCGACCAGACGCGCGGGGCGGGCAAGGTGCGCACGCTGCGCGACCAGATCGCGCTCGAGACCCGCACCCGCAGCCTCAACCCCAAGTTCTACGAGGGGATGCTGCGCCACGGCGCCGAGGGGGTGCGGGCGATCGAGGCGCATGTGACGAACACGATGGGCTGGTCGGCGACCGCGCAGGCGGTCGAGCCGTGGGTCTATCAGCGCCTGTCGGAAACCTTCGTCCTCGATGCCGAGATGCGCCGCCGCCTCGCGGCGCTGAACCCCGAGGCCAGCGCGCGCATGGCCGGCCGGCTGATCGAGGCGAGCGAACGCAACTATTGGCAGCCAGATCCCGCGACGCTCGCCGCGCTGCACGACGCAGCCGACGAGCTCGAGGACCGGCTTGAGGGAATCGCGGCCGAATAGCCGCAATGGAGGGAGCATGAGCCCCAAGGACGACATCCCCAACCTGCGCGGCCTCGACGGCGAGGGGTCGGTGCAGGTCCATCAGGACAGCGCGATGAAGATCGAGGGCGCGCGCGTCTTTTCGGTCTATGGCAAGGGGGGGATCGGGAAATCGACCACCTCCTCGAACCTCTCGGCCGCGTTCAGCCATCTGGGCAAGCGCGTCCTTCAGATCGGCTGCGACCCCAAGCATGATTCGACCTTCACCCTGACGGGCAGCCTTGTCCCGACGGTGATCGACATCCTCAAGGAGGTCGATTTCCACCCCGAGGAACTCCGCCCCGAGGATTTCGTCTTCGAGGGCTACAACGGCGTGCGCTGCGTCGAGGCGGGCGGCCCGCCCGCCGGCACCGGCTGCGGCGGCTATGTCGTGGGCCAGACGGTGAAACTCCTCAAGCAGCACCACATGCTCGACGATACCGACGTGGTGATCTTCGACGTCCTGGGCGATGTCGTCTGCGGCGGCTTCGCGGCCCCGCTCCAGCACGCCGACCGCGCGCTGATCGTGACGGCGAACGACTTCGATTCGATCTACGCGATGAACCGCATCATCGCGGCCGTTCAGGCCAAGTCGGCCAACTACAAGGTGCGCCTCGCGGGCTGCGTCGCCAACCGCTCGAGGGAGACGAACGAGGTCGACCGCTATTGCGAGCGCGTGGGCTTCCGCCGCATCGGCCACATGCCCGACGTCGATGCGATCCGCCGCTCGCGGCTGAAGAAGAAGACGCTCTTCGAGATGCCCGACGAGGAGGACATCGTGCGCTGCCGCGCCGAATACCTGCGGCTGGCCGAGACGCTCTGGAACGGGACCGAGGCGCAGGCCCCGGCGCCGCTGCCGGACCGCGAGATCTTCGAGTTGCTGGGATTCGACTGATGGCCGACTACGCCGACACCCGCGACCGGGTCGAGGATTACTTCGACCGCACCGCCACCACCGTGTGGGAGCGGCTGACCTCGGACGCCCCCGTGAGCCGCATCCGCCAGACGGTGCGCGAGGGGCGCGACGCCATGCGCGCGATGATGCTCGGCCGGCTGCCCGCGGACCTCGCGGGGGTGCGGGTGCTCGACGCGGGCTGCGGGGCGGGGCAGATGACGGCGGAACTGGCCGCGCGCGGCGCCGATGTCACCGCCATCGACATCTCGCCCCGGCTGATCGAGATCGCGGCCGCGCGCCTGCCCGAGGGCGACCGGGGGCGGGTGCGCTTCGTTGCGGGCGACATGCTGGCGCCCGAACACGGCGCCTTCGATTTCGTCGTCGCGATGGACAGCCTGATCTATTACCGCACCCCCGACATCGCGCGCGCGCTCGAGGGGTTGCGGGCGCGCATCACGGGGCGCGTCGTCTTCACCGTGCCGCCGCGCACGCCCCTTCTGATGGCGATGTGGCAGGTGGGGCGGCTCTTCCCGCGTGCCGACCGTTCGCCCACCATGGTGCCGCAGGACCATCGCGCGCTTGCACGCGCGCTCGGCGGCGGGGTGGCGCGCGTGGGGCGGGTGCAGCGGGGCTTCTACATCTCGGAATGCCTCGAGGTGCGGCCATGATCCTGACGCGGGGGCAGATGCAGGGGCTTGCGGCGCGCTGGCTGCCCTTTGCCGATGCGGCCTCCGAGGGGCTGCCGCTCGGCCAGCTTCTGCGGCTCTCGCTCTTTCAGGTCTCGGTCGGGATGGCGACCGTCCTGCTCATGGGCACGCTCAACCGGGTGATGATCGTCGAGCTGTCGGTGCCCTCGACCATCGTCGCGCTGATGATCGCGATCCCGGTCCTCGTCGCGCCCTTCCGCGCGCTCTTCGGCCACCGCTCGGACACCCATCGCAGCGCGATCGGCTGGAAGCGGGTGCCCTATCTGTGGTTCGGCTCGCTCTGGCAGATGGGGGGCCTCGCGATCATGCCCTTCGCGCTCATCGTGCTGTCGGGCGATCAGGCGGTCGGGCCGGACTGGGCGGGCGAGGTGCTGGCGGCGCTGGCCTTCCTGCTCACGGGGCTCGGGCTGCACATGACGCAGACGGCGGGCCTCGCGCTTGCCTCCGACCGCGCGGATGAGGCGACGCGGCCGCGCGTGGTGGCGCTCCTCTATGTCATGTTCCTGATCGGGATGATGATCTCGGCCGGGATCGTGGGCTGGCTCCTGCGCGATTTCGACCCGATCCAGCTCATCCGCGTGGTGCAGGGCTGCGCGCTCGCGACGCTCATGCTGAACCTCGTCGCGCTCTGGAAGCAGGAGCGGGTGCGCCCGATGTCCGAGGCCGAGCGCGCGGCACCCCGTCCGCGCTTCCGCGACGGCTGGGCCGACCTCATGGCCGGCGGGCAGGCGGGGCGGCTGCTCGCGGTCGTCTTCGTGGGGGGGCTTGCCTTCAACATGCAGGACGTCCTCCTCGAACCCTATGGCGGCGAGATCCTGCACCTACCGGTGGCCGCGACGACAATGCTGACCGCCCTCTGGGCGGCCGGCGCGCTGGTGGGCTTCGGGCTGGCCGCGCGCTGGCTCGGCCGGGGGCACGATCATTTCCGCATGGCGGGGCGCGGGATCCTGATCGGGATCACCGCCTTTTCGGCCGTGATCTTCGCCGCGCCCATGCAGGCGCCCGCGCTGTTTTTCGCGGGTGCGGCGGGCATCGGGCTCGGCGCGGGGCTCTTTTCGGTCGCGACGCTGACGGCGGCGATGGCCATGCCCGCGCGCGGCGCGGCGGGCCGCGGGCTCGCGCTCGGCGCCTGGGGCGCGGCGCAGGCGACCGCGGCGGGCCTTGCCGTCGCGATGGGCGGCATCCTGCGCGACCTCGTCGGGGCCTGGGCGCTCGCGGGCAAGGGGGGCGAGGCGCTCGCCACCCCCGCGATCGGCTACACCTTCGTCTATCACCTTGAAATCGCGCTGCTCTTCGCAACGCTCGTCGTGCTCGGACCGCTCGTGCGCATGACGATCATCACCCCAAGACCCACGGGCGGGGCCGGCAGGATCGGACTTGCCGACTTTCCCACCTGACCACGGAGGACCATCACATGGTTGGCGTCACCTTCTTCGGCAACTTCGATCTCGCGCTCGTCGCGCTCTATCTCTTCTGGGGCTTCTTCGCGGCCCTCGTCTATTACCTGCAGACCGAGAACATGCGCGAGGGCTATCCGCTCGAGAACGAGGACGGCACGGTCGCGAACAACCAGGGCCCCTTCCCGGTGCCCTCGCCCAAGACCTTCATCCTGCCCCACGGCCGCGGCAAGGTGACGGTGCCGGACGGCGCGCGCGAGGCGCGCGAGGTGGCGCTCGCCCGCACGGCGGTGTCCGAGGGCTTCCCCCACGCGCCGACGGGCGATCCGATGGCCGACGGGGTCGGGCCGGCGTCCTGGGCGCCGCGGCGCGACGTGCCCGAGCTTGACGGCCACGGCCACGCCAAGATCGTGCCGATGGCATCGGCGCAGGGCTTCCACGTCTCGGCCGGGCGCGATCCGCGCGGCCTCAAGGTGCAGGCCAACGATCTTGAGATCGTGGGGCAGGTCTCGGATCTCTGGGTCGACGCGCCCGAGCAGCTCGTGCGCTATCTCGAGGTCACGCTCAAGGACGGCTCGCGCCGCCTGATCCCGATGACGATGGCTCAGATCCGCCATGATCGCGTCAGCGTTGTCTCGATCTCCTCCGAGCGCTTCGCGGGCGTGCCCAGGACGCGCTCGGCCTCCGAGGTGACGCTGCTCGAGGAGGAAAAGATCATGGCCTGGTTCGCGGGCGGCGCGATGTATGACAGCGCCCGCAAGGTCACCGACGCCGAGCGGCGTCGCATGCTCTGGCAGGCGGACTGATCCGATGCACGACGATTTCGCCACCGAACCCGTCCCCGGCCTGCCCGGGAACCTCCCGCCGGGCGAGGTCGTGCTCTGGCAGGGCCGGCCCGACGCCTGGCGGCTGGCGCGCGAGGCGTTCGCGCTCGACTGGTTCGCGGCCTATTGGGTCGCGCTCGTGCTCTGGCGCGCGGCGACGGCCGCGACCGAGGGCGGGGCGGCGCAGGCGGTGGCGGTCGGCCTGCCTTATCTGGGCCTCGGGATCGTCGGGGCGGGGGTGATCTGGGCGCTGGCGCGCGCGCAGGCGCGGGCGACGCTCTATACCATCACCTCGCAGCGCGTCGCGATGCGGATCGGGGCGGCGCTGACGCTGACGCTGAACCTGCCGTTCGCGCAGATCGAGGGTGCGGCGCTCGACCTGCGCCGGGGCGGCACGGGGACGATCGCGCTGCGGCTGGTTCCCGGCGCGCGGATCGCGGCGCTGACGCTCTGGCCGCACATGCGGCCCTGGCGGCTCGGCAGGCCGGAACCCGCGCTGCGCTGCATCCCCGACGCCGCGCGCGTCGCGGGCATCCTGGCCGAGGCGGCCGAAACCCGCCTCGCCCGCCCCGTCGTCACCCGCAGCCCGGCCGCGGCACACCCCGCCGCCGTCCCCGCCGCCGTCCCTGCCGAATGAGGGCCCCGCGATGACCGACCGCCCCGCACCCCCCGCCTTTCGCCACGACCCCGAGCGCGAGCTGATCCCCGCCGCGATGCTGCGCGCGATGGCGGGCCTCGTGATCGCGGCGCTCGCGCTCACGACCTTCGCCGTGCTGACCGGGCGCGAGCCCGAGGGGCAGCCGCCCGCAGCACCCGTGGTGGCCGAGCGCGTCCTGATCCTCGAGGGGCTGGGCGCCAAGGCCGTGCGGGTGCGCACGCCCGAGGGGCAGGTGGTGGCCGATCTCGACCACGGCGGCTTTGTCACCGTGGTGCAGAACGCGCTCGCGCATGAGCGCGGCAAGCACGGAATCCCGGCCGACCGGCCGGTGCGGATCGCGGCCTATGCCAACGGCCGGCTCGCGATCCACGACCCCGAAACCGGCTGGAGCGCCGAGCTCGGCAATTTCGGGGCAGCAAACAGGGCCGCGTTCGAACGGCTCATGCAGGACTGAACAAAAAAGGGGAACCAGATGGGACTATTCACGAGACGACGCGAAGAGGTGCCCTGCACCGTCGAGGTCAGCCACCGCTTCGAATCCCTGCATGCGCATGTGCGCTTCAACAACGGCGCCGTCGTCCATCCGGGCGACGAGGTGCTGGTGCATGGCGCGCCGGTGATGGCGCCCTATGGCCAGATCGTGGTCGAGGACCGCACCGCCACCATCACCCGCGCCACCCTGCTCGAGCGGCTCTGGACCCGCGCGACGGGCGATTTCGACTTCATGGAGCTGTGCGAATTCTCCTTCTCCGAAGAGGTGACGCTATGAACGCCCCCACCGCAGCCTTCGCCGCCGAGCATGGCAGCACCGTTCCCGACACCACCGCGATGGCGACCGAGACGACGCTGCTCAACCCGCGCTTCTACACGACCGACTTCGACGAGATGGACGCGATCGACGTCACCCCCGTGCGCGCCGACTGGGACAAGCTCATCGCGCAGATGAAATCCGACCCCAACAAGGGCCACTTCAAGAAGACGGCCGAGTGGGACCAGATCGACTGGCAGGCGATGGAGCCGGGCCTGAGGGCCGAGTTCATCGACTTCCTCGTCTCCTCCTGCACGGCCGAATTCTCGGGCTGCGTGCTCTACAAGGAGATGAAGCGGCGCGGCAACAACCCCGACATCTGCGAGCTCTTCAGCTACATGTCGCGCGATGAGGCGCGCCACGCGGGCTTCATCAACGACGCGCTGCGCGAGGCGGGGATCGCCGTCAACCTCGGCTTTCTGACCAAGGCCAAGAAATACACCTATTTCCGGCCGAAGTTCATCTATTACGCCACCTATCTGTCCGAAAAGATCGGCTATGCCCGCTACATCACGATCTTTCGCCACCTCGAGGCCCACCCCGAGCAGCGCTTCCACCCGATCTTCAAGTGGTTCAAGGAATGGTGCAACGACGAGTTCAGCCATGGCGAGGCCTTCGCGCTCCTGATGCGGACCGACCCGCGGCTGACCTCGGGCGTCAATGTCTGGTGGATCAAGTTCTTCCTGACGGCGGTCTATTCGACGATGTGGGTGCGCGACCACGCCCGGCCCGAGTTCCACAAGGCGCTCGGCGTCGACATCGCCTGGTATGACCAGGAGGTGTTCCGCAAGACCTCGACCATCGCGCGCCAGGTGTTCCCGATCGAGATCGACATCGACCACCCGCGCTGGATCCCGACGCTCGAGCGGCTCGAGCGCGCCTTCGTCGATCTCGACGCCGCCAGGCGGCGCGGCGGGATCGGGGGCGCGGTGGGGCGTATCGTCGCCGGGGCGCGCGCCGGTCTTGCCTTCGTCTCGCTCTACACCATACCCGCCCGCAGGAACACGCCCCCCGCGAGCGTCAGGCTGGAACCCTCGTATTGATCGCAGCACCCGGACCCCGAGGCCCCGCGCATGGCCGTTGACAGCCCCTGGATCGCGGCGCTTGCCGCCGTCTTCCTCTGGTGGTTCTCCACCGGGGCGATCCTGTGGCGCGTGCGCGCGGCCGACAACCGGGGGGCAGGGGCGCATCGCGCCTCGGTCATCTGGGGGCTGCCGGTGCTGGCGCTCGGGCTCCTGGGCGCGCGGCTGTCGTTCGATCTGGGATCGGCCGCGGGGGTGTATCTGGGCTTCGTCTCGGCGCTCGTGGTCTGGGGCTGGATCGAGCTTGCGTTCCTCTCGGGGTTGCTGACGGGGCCGAACGCGCGGCCCTGCCCGCCGGGGGTGCGCGGCTGGCCCCGCTTTGCCCGCGCCGTCGGCACCATCGCCTGGCACGAACTCGCCCTCGCGATGACGACGCTTGCGCTGATCCATGCGGCATGGGGGGCGGCGAACCCGTTTGCGGCCTGGACCTTCGCGATGCTCTTCCTCGCGCGCGTCTCGGCCAAGCTGAACCTCTTTTTCGGGGTGCCGCGCATCAACACCGAATTCCTGCCCCGGACGCTCTCGCATCTGCCAAGCCACTTTCGCCTCGCGCCGATGAACGGCTTCTTCCCCCTCTCGGTCACGATCCTGAGCTTCGCCGCCGCCTGCTGGCTCGAACGCACCGTCGCCGCCGGGGCGGGGTGGGAGGTGGCGGGTTTCTCGCTGCTGCTCACGATCACTTTGCTTGCGCTCCTTGAACACTGGTTCATGGTGCTGCCCGTTCCCGACCAGAAACTCTGGCGCTGGATGATGCCGGCGCCCAAACCCGCGCTGATGCGCCACGACAGACTTCAGGAGGACCCCAATGGATCATGACAGCCTGTTCCAGGCCCAGCTCGACCAGCTGAAGCGCGAGGGCAACTATCGCGTCTTCGCCGAGCTCGAGCGCCATTGCGGCGCCTTTCCGCGCGCCACCCGCCACGCCGGGGGCGGGACCGATCCGGTGACGATCTGGTGCTCGAACGACTATCTGGGCATGGGCCAGCACCCCAGCGTGACGCGCGCCATGATCGAGGCAGTCGAGGCGCATGGCGTGGGGGCGGGGGGCACGCGCAACATCTCGGGCACCTCGCACCTGCACGCGGCCCTCGAGGCGGAACTCGCCGATCTGCACGGCAAGGCGTCGGCGCTTCTGTTCACCTCGGGCTATGTCTCGAACTGGGCGGCACTCGCGACCCTCGGGGCGCGGCTGCCGGGAGCGGTGATCCTTTCGGACGAGAAGAACCACGCGAGCATGATCGAGGGCATCCGCCATTCGCGGGCCGAGCGCATCATCTGGCGCCACAACGATGTCGCCGACCTCGAGCGCAAGCTCGCGGCGCTCGACCCCGCGCGGCCGCGGATCGTGGCGTTCGAGAGCGTCTATTCGATGGACGGCGACATCTGCCCGATGCGCGAGATCGTCGAGGTCGCCGAGCGCCACGGCGCGATGACCTATCTTGATGAGGTGCACGCGGTGGGCATGTACGGCCCGCGCGGCGGCGGCGTGTCCGAGCGCGAGGGGCTCGCCCATCGTATCACGCTCATTCAGGGCACGCTCGGCAAGGCCTTCGGTGTCGTCGGCGGCTATGTCGCGGGGTCGGCGGCGCTGTGCGATTTCATCCGCTCCTTCGCCTCGGGCTTCATCTTCACAACCGCGCTACCGCCCGCGATCGCGGCGGCTGCGATCGCCTCGATCCGTCACCTCAAGACCTCGGATCTCGAGCGCGCGCGCCAGCGCCGGCAGGTGGCGCGGCTGCGCGCGCGCCTCGATGCCCACGGCATCCCGCACATGGCGAACGACAGCCACATCATCCCGGTGATGATTGGCGACCCGGTGAAATGCCGCCAGATCAGTGATATATTGATGAACGACTGGGGCATCTACGTCCAGCCCATCAACTACCCCACCGTCCCCAAGGGCACCGAGCGGCTGCGCATCACCCCCTCGCCCATGCATTCGGACGCCGACATCGACCGGCTGGCCGAGGCGCTCGCCTCGCTCTGGCGGCGCTGCGCGCTCGCGCATGCGGTGGCTTGACAAAGGGGCGCCTTGTCCCATTTTGTCGCACCAACTATCCGTCATCCTGGAGACGACCATGAAGACCACGACCCTCGCCCTCGCCGCCCTGCTTGCCGCCGGTGCCGTTCCCGCCCTCGCGGGCGATGCCGAAAAGGGCGCGAAGGCCTTCAACCAGTGCCAGACCTGCCACGTCGTCGTGAACCCGGCGGGCGAGACGCTGGCGGGCCGCAACGCCAAGACCGGCCCGAACCTCTATGGCGTGATCGGCCGTCAGGCCGGGACGGTCGAGGGCTTCAAGTATGGCGAGGATCTGGTCGCGGCCGGCGCCAAAGGTCTGGTGTGGGACGAGGCGACCTTCGTCACCTATGTCCAGGATCCCTCGAAGTTCCTCAAGGAATACCTCGACGACGGCGGTGCGAAGGGCAAGATGACCTTCAAGGTCAAGAAGGAAGAGGATGCCGCGAACCTCTACGCCTTCCTCGTCTCGCTCGCGCCTGCCACGAACTGACGCGCGCCGCATCGGCTCCCCAGGGCGCCGCCTGCACCCCGCAGGCGGCGCTTTCGCTTGACAAGGGGCCCGCTTCGGCGCAGGCACCCCGCGAACCCCCTGCCCGAAAGGCTATCCCCTGCCCGATTTCCAAGACTTCGGCCTTGCGCCCGCGCTCGTCGCGGGGCTTGCCGCCCGCGGCCTCAAGGCCCCGACCCCGATCCAGTCCCGCGCCATCCCCGAGATCATGCAGGGCCGCGATGTCATGGGCCTCGCCCAGACCGGCACCGGCAAGACGGCGGCCTTCGGCCTCCCGCTCTTGCACCGCATCATGGGGCTTGGCCATCCGCCCGGGCCGCGCCGCGCGCGTGCCCTGATCCTTGCCCCCACGCGCGAACTCGTGGCCCAGATCGCCGAGCATCTGGGCGGCTTCACCCGCGGCACCGCGATGCGGATCGTCACCGTCACGGGGGGCGCCTCGCTCAACCGTCAGACCGAGGCGCTGGCGCGCGGCACCGACATCCTCGTCGCGACGCCCGGCCGCCTGATCGACCTGCTCGAACGCCGCGCGATCGACCTGCAGGACACGGGCTATCTCGTCCTCGACGAGGCCGACCAGATGCTCGACATGGGCTTCATCCATGCGCTGCGCCGCATCGCGCGGCATCTGCCGCTGCGCCGCCAGACGCTGATGTTCTCGGCCACCATGCCCAAGCTCATGGACGAGATCGCGGCCTCCTATCTGCGCGATCCGGTCCGGATCGAGGCCGCCCCCCCCGGCCGCCCGGCCGAGCGGATCGACCAGGCGGTGCAGTTCGTCAACCAGGGCGACAAGGCGAAACTTCTCGAGACCTGCCTGCTCGGCCACCCCGAAGAGGCCGCACTCGTTTTTCTCCGCACCAAGCACAGCGCCGAAAAGCTGATGAAACTCCTCGTCTCATGGGGGTTCTCGGCGGGCTCGATCCACGGCAACAAGAGCCAGAGCCAGCGCGAACGCACGCTCGCGGCCTTCCGCGACGGCTCGCTCAAGGTGCTGGTCGCGACCGATGTCGCGGCGCGCGGCCTCGACATCCCGCTGGTGCGGCATGTCTACAACTACGACCTGCCGAACGTGCCCGAGAACTACATCCACCGCATCGGCCGCACCGCGCGCGCCGGGGCCGCGGGCAAGGCCATCGCCTTTTGCGCCCCGGCCGAGATGGGCGAGCTTGCCGCGGTCGAAAAGGCGCTGGGCGCGCAGCTTCCGGTGATCGGGGGTGTCCGCCCGGCGGGCGCGCCACCGCCGCCCAAGCCCGCGGGCGGCCGTCCCGGCCCCAAGCCGGGCCCCAAGCCCGGCCCCAAGCCCGCGCAACGCCCCTCCCGCCCGGCCCCGGCCACGGCGCAGCCGGCCAGGCGCGGGGGCGCGCGGCCCCCCAGATAGCCCCCCGCTTGCGCGTCCGCGGCGCGGCTAGAGGCACTCGCCCCCGTCGATGACAAGGGCGTGGCCGGTCATGAAGGCCGACTGGTCCGAGGCAAGAAAGACGATGCTTTCGGCGATCTCCTCGACCGTGGCCCAGCGGCCGAGCGGGATCGCTTCGCGCACATAGCGCTCGAGCGCGGCGCGGCCGCCCATCTGCACCTCGAACCCGCGGTTGAAGGGCGTATCGACAAATCCCGGACAGAGCGCGTTGCAGCGGACGTTGAAGGCCGCGTAATCGGCCGCGATCTGCCGCGTCATGGCGATGACCGCGTGCTTGGTCGTGCAATAGGCGATCATCTCGCGGTCATGCTGGACGCCCGAGTTCGAGGCGGTGATGATGATCGAGCCGCTGCGCTGGCGCTGCATGAAGGGCATGGCGGCGCGCGCGGCAATGAAATGGGCCCGCACGTTCAGCCGCCACGAGGCGTCCATCCCCGCCGGGTCGACCTCGGTCAGCCGCCCCGGCACCTGGATGCCCGCGTGCGAATGCAGGATGTCGAGCCGGCCGCGCGCCGCGACGGCCGAGATCGCGCCCGCGACGGCCGCATCGTCGCCGGCATCGAGGGCGCGGGCTTCGGCCTTGCCGCCCTGGGCGCGGATCTCCTCGGCGACGGCCTCGGCGCGCGGCCCGTCGAGGTCGGTGACGACGACCTCTGCCCCCTCGCGCGCGAGCGCGAGCGCCCCGGCCCGCCCGATCCCGGACCCCGCGCCGGTCAGGAACGCGACCCGCCCCTCAAGCAGCATCTCGCCCCCCCGAGCGGGTCCCGCGCCGCAAGATGAGTTGCGCCGCCACCAGCAGCACCAGCGATGCGGCAAGGACCATCGTCCCGATGGCGTTGATCTCGGGCGTGACGCCGCGCCGGATCGAGGAGAAGACATAGATGGGCAGGGTCGTCTCGGATCCGGCCACGAAGAAGGCGATGATGAAGTCGTCGAAGCTGAAGGTGAAGCTGAGCAGGAAGCCCGCGAGGATGCCCGGAAAGATCATCGGCAGCGTGACCTGCCGGAAGGTCGCGGCGGGCGAGGCGTAGAGGTCGGCCGAGGCCTCGATCAGCGTGCGGTCCATCCCCTCGAGCCGCGCGCGCAGGATCAGGATCACGAGCGCCATCGAAAAGAGCGCATGCGCCGCGATCAGCGTCCCGTGCCCCATGCCGAGCTGCGGCGCGCCGCCCTCGGGCCCGAGAAGGGCGAGGAGGGGGTTGATCCAGCCGAACACCGTCACGAGCGCGATGAGGGTCGCGATCCCGATCACGATGCCCGGGACCATGACGGCGATGTAGATGAGCGCGTCGGCGATCGCGCGGATCCGCCTCCGCATCCCCTGGAGCGCGAGGGCCGCCATCGTGCCGCAGACGCTCGCGATCAGCGCCGAGGCGAAGGCGACGATGAGGCTGTTCCAGAGCGCCTCCATCACGAAGGGGTTCGACAGCGCCTTGCCATACCACTGGGTCGAGAAGCCGGTGAACTGGCTCGCATGGCGGCCGGCGTTGAAGCTGAAGAGCGCGATGATCGCGATCGGCAGGTAGAGGAAGGCGAAGACCGCAAGGGCATAAAGACGCATCGCGCGTTCCTAGATCATCTCGACATTGCCGCGCGTGCCGCCGAGCCTTCGCATCAGCACGAGATAGAAGGTGACCGTGACGAGCATGATCGCAACGAGCGTCACCGCCACTGCCGCGCCGAAGGCCCAGTTGCGCGATTGCAGGAACAGGTCGACAAGCGCGTTGCCGATGAAGAACACCTTGCCGCCGCCGAGCATCGCCGGGATCAGGAACTCGCCCATGAGCAGGATGAACACGAGCATGCAGCCCGTCGCGACCCCGGGCAGCGACAGGGGCAGCACGACCTGAAGAAAGCTGCGGAAGGGCGGCGCGCCCAGATCGGCCGAGGCTTCGAGCAGCCGCTTGTCCAGCCGCTCGAGGCTGACGTAGATCGGCAGCACCATGAGCGGCAGATACCCGTAGACGATGCCCGTCAGCACCGCGAAGCGCGTATTGATGAGTCGCGGCGCCCCGAACCCCATCCATTCGAGCAGCGCCGGCAGACCCTGCCCGCCGAGGATGAAGATCCACGCATAGCTGCGGATCAGGATCGACGTCCAGAACGGCACGATGACGAGGATCAGGAGCGTCGTGCGCCACTTCGGCCTGACCTCGAGCGCGAGGAAATAGGCCAGCGGATAGGCGATCACGAGCGCAAGCAGGGTGCCCATCGGCGCCAGGATGAGGGTATTGAGAAAGGCCTGCCCGCGGGCGGGCAGGTTCGCGTATTGCTCGAGGGTGAAGGCGGGGACATAGCCGCCCGCCGTCCCCCGTTCGCCAAGGCTGAAGACCAGCACGAAACACAGCGGCAGCACCAGCATGACCGCGAACCAGACGCCCGCAGGCGCCAGTAGCAATCCGCTGACAAGCCGCCGCTGCATCCCTTCAGGCCGACTTGAAGCGGGCCATCAGCTCTGCCCGGTTGGGATCGGTGAGCGTGACCGCCGCACCGAACTCGAGCGCGTTCAGCAGATCGGCCGCCGGATAGAGGATCGGATCGGCAAGCACCTCGGCCGGCAGAAGGGCACTCACGCGGCTGTCGGGCACCGGATAGCCATGGAAGAGCGCCTCGACCGCGTTCACCTCGGGCTTGAGCAGGAAATCGATCAGCGCATAGGCCGCCGCGCGATGGGGCGCGGATTTCGGCACCGCGTAGAAGTCCGACCAGAGCTCGCCGCCCTCCTTGCCGAGGACATAGACGATCTCGGGCATGTCGCGGTTCAGCTGCTTGCCGTCGCCGGTCCAGCAGATCGTCATCCAAGCATCGCCCGAGCGCATCGAGGGCTGATAGTCCGAGTTGATCGCGAAGAGGTGCGGCTTGGCCGCGAGCAGCAGCTCCTCGGCCTTGGCGAGTTCGGCCGGATCGACCGAGTTGAAGGAGAAGCCGTAATACTTCAGCGCGTTGCCGATGGTCGTGAGCTGGTAGTCGTGCACCATCGTGCGGCCCGAGAAGGTCGTCTGCGTCAGATCCCAGAATTCCTTCCAGGTGGTCGGGGTGGCGCCGCCGGTCCGGCTCGTGTTCACCGCAAAGCCCGTCGTGCCCCAGTTCTTCGGCACGGCATAGAGCTTGCCGCCGACCGTGCCCGGATCGGCAAAGCGCGGATCGAAGCTCGCGGCGTCGTAATTGGGCAGCAGCGCAAGATCGAGCGGCTCGATCAGATCCTGATCGACATAGGTCGAGATCGCGTAGTTCGTCGGCACGAAGACATCCCAGCCCGAACCGCCCGCCTGCAGTTTCGCGAGCATCTCCTCGTTCGAGCCGAAGACGTTCACCTGCACGGCCGCGCCGGTCGCGGCGGTGAAGGCATCGAAATTCGCCGCGTCGTGATAGTTGGGCCAGGTCGCCAGAACCACCCGGTCACCGATGCTGCCCTGCGCGAACGCCTTGCGCGGCAACAGGCCGGGCATCGCGGCGCCGAGGACGGCCGTTGCCGCCCCGAGGCCCGTCACCCCGAGAAAGTGCCGGCGCGTCACCGAGCCCTTCTGATAGCGCCGCAGCTCCTCCATGAACCTGCGGCGCGAGATGTGGTCGATCGTATCCTTCATGGTCGTGAACTCCCTTTGGTTGGTGTGGTCAATCTTGCGGCAGGATCAGCGCGTTCTCGGGTTGCCAGGCGGCAAAGGCCGCATCGCCCGGGGCGAAGCCGCCGGCGCCGGCCTCGGCCTGCCGCGCCACGAGCACGAGCAGATCGCCAAGCCGGTCATGGCGGACCAGATATTCCGTATGCTCGCCCAGAAAGATGCGGTTGACGACCGTGACGGGCTCGCCCCCCTCCTGCGCGGTGCGCGACAGGCCGATCTGCTCGGGCCTGATGCTGAGGGTGACGCGGGTTCCCGCCGCCATCGGCGCCACCATCCGCCCCGCAAGGGGCGGCACCCCCGCGGCCTCGATCCGCCCGAGCGGGCCGGATACCTCGCGCAGGACCCCGTCGACGAAGTTCGACTTGCCGACGAAGTCCGCGACATAGCGGCTCAGCGGCCGGTCATAGAGTTCTGCCGGCGCGCCGATCTGCACGATCCGGCCCCCGCGCATGACGCAGATGCGATCCGACATCGAGAGCGCCTCTTCCTGATCGTGCGTGACGAGGACGAAGGTGATGCCGAGCTGGCGCTGCAGGGTCTGGAGTTCGATCTGCATCTCGCGCCGCAGCTTGCGATCGAGCGCGGCGAGCGGTTCGTCGAGCAGCAGGATCTTCGGTTCGTTGACGATCGCGCGCGCGAGCGCCACGCGCTGCTGCTGGCCGCCCGACATCTCCCAGATGCGGCGCGGCCCGAAGCCCGACAGCCGCACCATGCCGAGCGCGCGATCGACCCTGCGGGCGATCTCGGCGCGGTCGGGGCGCGGTCGGCGCTGCATCAGGCCATAGGCGATGTTCTGCGCGACCGTCAGATGGGGAAAGAGCGCATAGTGCTGGAACACCATGTTCACCGGGCGGCGATGCGGCGGCACCCGGCTGACCTCTTCGCCATCGAGGAACACCTCGCCCGATGTCGGCGTCTCGAACCCCGCGAGCATCCGCAGCGCGGTCGTCTTGCCGCAGCCCGAGGGGCCGAGGAAGGACAGGAACTCGCCCCGCACGATGCCGAGGTTCAAGGCATCGGCGGCGACGACATCGCCAAAGCGCTTGGTCGCGGCGCGGAACGCCGCGATCAGCCCGTCGCCGGTGCGGTCGGGGGTCTCGAAGCTGCCGGTGGCGCCTTGCATCGGGCCCTGTCTACCATATCATCCGCCCCAAATCGTAGGAGAAGCCCGCTTGGCTGTATATATCACAAATGAGGTATCCGGACGTCCGGACATGGCCCGATGCCGCTGACCGACTGGGCGGGGCCCGCCGCTGCGGTGCTCGGCGCGCTCGGGACGCCCGACCTGCCCCGCGCCCTCGCAGAGCTTTTGCGCCAGGTCGCGCCCTTCAGCTATACGGTGACGTTCCGCTATCAGGGACCGGCGCGGCCCGTCGTGCTGCACGATGATTTTCCGGCCGCCAAGCGCCAGGTCTTCGTGACCGACTATCAGGCCGGGCCCTATCTGCTCGATCCCTTCTATCTCGCCGCGACGAAGCCGGTCGCGCCCGGTCTCTATCGCCTGCGCGAGATCGCGCCCGACCGCTTCTATCAGGGCGAGTATTTCCGGAACTACTATGCCCGGACAGGTCTTGCCGAAGAGATCGCCTATCTCGCCCACCTTCAGGGTGGCAGGGTCGCCGTGATGTCGCTGATGCGCACCGAAAGGCCGTTCTCGCAGCGCGAATTCGGGGCGCTGCGGGCGATCTTTCCCTTCGTGGCGGCCGCCGCCGGCCGTCACTGGGCATCGCGTTCCGGACGCCGCGCCGACCGGGCGGGCACGCGCGGGGGCGCGCCGGAAGTGCTGCGCGATCGCGACGCCGCGGGCCTCTTCGGCGAGGGCGTCCTGACCCCGCGCGAGCGCGAGGTGGCCGAGTTCACGCTCCGGGGCCATTCGTCGGAATCGACGGGCAGGATCCTCGGCATCGCGCCCGGAACGGTCCGGATCCACCGCCGGAACATCTATGCCAAGCTCCGCATCACCTCTCAGGGAGAGCTGTTCTCGCGCTTTCTCGACACGCTCGCGGCCCGGGGCTGACGTGGGCTGAGGCCGCGCAAAGCTAACCGCGCCCCCGCGCGACGATGCCCGCCGCCGCCGGCACGAGCGCGAGCAGCACCGCGAGCAGCGCGAAGGCGGCGCCGAGGCCGGTCGCCTCGGCCACGAAGCCGATCAGCGCAGGGCCGATCAGGATGCCCGCATAACCGACGGTCACCACCGCCGCGACGGCAAGGCCCGGCGGCATCACGCTCTGCCGCCCCGCGAGGCTGAAGAGGACAGGCACGATGTTCGACGCGCCGAAACCGACCAGAGCAAACCCCGCGAGCGCCGGCCACACCCCCTCGGCCGCGACCATCAGCGCAAGCCCTGCGACCCCGAGCGCCCCGCCCGCGATCAGGGTCCGCCGCGGCCCGGCCGCCGCCACGACGCGGTCGCCCGTCAGCCGCCCGATCGTCATCGCCACCGAAAAGATCATGTAGCCAAGCCCCGCCTGCGCCTGCGGCAGCACCCCCTTGGCAAGGAGCAGGAGCGCGCCCCAGTCGAGCATCGCCCCCTCGACGAGGAAGGTGATCGCGGCAAGGGCCGCCAGCCACAGCACCACCCCCCGCGGCAAGGCGAAGGGCGCGGGCTCGTCCCCGCGGGCGCGCAGTAGGTGCGGCGCCGCGCCGATCACGCAGGCCATCGTCACCGCGCTCGCGCCCGCCGCCGCCGCCACCGGCGCGAGCCCGAGCGTCAAGAGCAGCGTGACACCGCCCGCCCCTGCCAGCGCGCCAAGGCTGAACATCGCGTGAAAGCCCGACATGAGGGGGCGTGGCGCGGCGCGCTCAACCTCGACCGCGTGGATGTTCATCGCGACATCAAGCGTCCCGAGCGCCGCGCCGAAGGCCATCAGCGCGAGCGCGAGCGCCAGCGGATCGCCGACAAGAACCAGCACCGGCAGCACCGCCACAAGCCCCGCCCCGCCCCCGAGGATCAGCGTCCGGCTGCCGATCCGGGCGGCGAGCATTCCCGTCAGCGGCATCGCCACGAGCGACCCCGCCCCGAGGCACAGCAGCATCAGCCCGAGGCCCGCGTCATCCACCCCCGCATTGTCCTTGGCGAAGGGCACGAGCGGAGCCCAGGCGGCCATCGCGAAACCGGCCGCGAAAAAGGCCAGCCGCGTCGCAAGGCGCGTCCCCGGCCGGTCGGCGCTGTCATCCATGATCCGCGGGCACCCCTGTCTTCGCCCGGTGCCCGCTCCGGCGCGTGGCGCCAGGGCCGCACGATCCGCGCGCCACGGCGCAGCCATAGCCCGAACGCGCCGCGCCCGGCAATCCCGCCCGCCGCCTGCCGGTGCGCCGGCGCGGTGTGGTGGCCCTGCTCGCGGACCCGCTGATACCAGGCCCGCGAATGGCCCCTTCAGGGTGCCAGATCGGCCGCTCGGCCGCGCGCGGCATCGACGCCCACCGACCCCGAAACCGGGCCGACGGGCAGGGAGAGCCCGCGCCGGATCGCCTCGGGCAAGGTCTCGCGGCCCTTCATCTCGACGAAGAAGAAACTCGCCTCGGGATCCTCGGCGACCGCCCGGATGTCGGCCATCCATTGCGCGGAGATCCGCACCCGGTCGCCCTCGCGGGTGCCGAGGAAACCCGAATTGTGCTCCTCTCGGACATAGGCTTGCGTGCCATCGACCGCGACCTGCCGATAGCCGCTCCGCCGCCGTGCGAGATGCGCGCCGCCGCGACGCGAGACGATGACGTAAAGGCCCGTCATTTCACCCCCTGCTTGCCCGGGCCCGTTTGTCGCAGCGTGCCGGCGCGCCGGGTTGGCGCGGTCGCGATCACGGATCGGGCATCTCGCCGCGGCGGATGAGTTCCTCGCGGATCATCTTCTTGGTGATCTTGCCATAGGCCGATTTCGGCATCGCCTCCCAGAAGACGACATGCCGCGGCCGCTTGTAGCGCGCGACGCGCCCCTCGAGCCATGCCAGCAGCCCCTCGGCATCAAGCCGCGCCCCCGGCGCCAGCACGCAGACCGCGAGGCCGACCTCGCCCCATGTCGCGTCGGGCACGCCCAGCACCGCCGCCTCGGCCACCGCGGGGTTGAGGAGGATCTGCTCTTCGATCTCGCGCGGATAGATGTTCGACCCGCCCGAGATGTACATGTCCGACGCCCGGCCGGTGATGTAGACATAGCCCTCGGCGTCCATGTGGCCGAGATCGCCCGTGCGGAACCAGCCGTCGCGAAAGGCTTTGGCGTTGGCCTCGGGGTTGTTGTAATAGCCTGCGAAGACTGCCGGCCCGATCACGCAGATCTCGCCCGTTTCCATCGGGCCGAGGGCGCGGCCCGCCTCGTCCTGGATCTGCACCTCCATGCCCGTTCGGGCAAAGCCGCAGCTGCCAAGACGCATCCGGTCGTCGGCGAAGTGCTGCCCCGCCGGCAGGACGGTGATGTTGCCGGTGACCTCGCCCAGCCCGAAATACTGCACGATCACCGGCCCCAGCACCTCGAGCGCGCGGATCTGGTCGGCCCGATACATCGGCGCGCCGGCATAGATGACGTGGCGCAGGCTCGAATGGTCGTGCGCGCGGACCGAAGGATGCTCGACCAGCATCTTGAGGATCGTCGGCACGGTGAAGGCGTTCGAGACGCGCCAGCGTTCGACCAGCGCCCAGACCTCGGCCGGATCGAAGCGCGGCGACGCCGGCAGGATCGAGGGCACGCCGCGCGCCACCTGCACGAGTTGATGGATCCCCGCCCCGTGCGAGAGGGGTGCAACGATGATCGAGGCATCGGCCTGCCCGAAGTCGGGCCCGACGCCCGGCATCAGGTCGCTGAGGTGGTTGGTGATGACGAAGCCCATCTGGCCGTGCGTCAGCACCGCCGCCTTGGGCCGGCCGGTCGTGCCCGAGGTGAAGAAGAACCACGCCGGATCGTCGCGCCCGACCGCGACCGCGGGCGCGCGCGCGCCGAGGTGGCGCGCCACGAGCGCGTCGAAATCCGGGCCCGATCCCGCGCCGATGGGGATCGCGCGCGCGACATGGGGGGCGACAGCCTCGGCATGGGCCGCGAATTCGGCCCCGTGCAGGAAGACGCGCGCCCCGGCACTCTCGGCCAGCCCCGCGACCTCGGCGGGCGTCTGGCGAAAGTTCGCGGGCACCCAGACGACACCGATCCGCCAGCAGGCGAACATCGATTCGAAGAGCTGGTTGCAGTTGGCCGACTGGACAAGCAGCCGGTCGCCCTTTTGCAGCCCGTACTCCGTCCGCAGCGCCTCGGCAAAGGCCGCCGCGCGGGCCTCGATCTCGGCCCAGGTCCAGACGCGATCGCCCCAGACGAAGCCCGGGGCGGACGGCCGGCGGCGGGCCTGTTCGGTCAGGAAATGGGCGAGGTTCATCACCCGGGTCGAGACCGGCGCCATCCCCGGCGCGGCGCCTGCGGTCATGGCAGACGCTCGAGCACCGAGCAGTAATTGGCGACCGCCGTCCCGCCCATGTTGAAGACCCCCGCGAGGTCGGCCTTGGGCAGCTGCATCGGCCCGGCCGTGCCCTCAAGCTGCATCGCGGCCATCACATGCATCGACACGCCGGTCGCCCCGATCGGGTGGCCGCGCGACTTAAGGCCGCCCGAGGGGTTGACGGGCAGCGCGCCGTCGTGGCGCGTCAGCCCCTCGCGGATGATGCGGTGGCCCTGTCCGCGCGGCGCGAGGCCCATCGCCTCGTATTCGATCATCTCGGCGACGGTGAAGCAGTCGTGCGTCTCGACCAGCGACAGGTCGCGCACGCCCACCCCCGCCTCGGCCAGCGCCGCACCCCAGGCGCGGCGGGCGCCCTCGAATTCGAGAACGTCGCGGCGCGACATCGCGAGGATGTCGGCCGCCTGCGCGCGCGCGCGAAAGGCGATCCGGCGCGGCGCGGCGGCCGCCACATCCTCATCCGCGAGCACGAGCACCGCCGCGCCATCCGACACGAGCGAGCAATCCGTCCGCCGCAGCGGTCCGGCCACGCGGGGGTTGCGCTCGGAAGGGGTGTTGCAGAAATCGAAGCCCAGATCCTTCTGGACATGGGCAAAGGGGTTGCGCGCGCCGTTGGCGTGGTTCTTGGCGGCGATCATCGCCAGCGCGTCCGACTGATCGCCGTAGCGCTGGAAATAGCCCTCGGCGATGCGCCCGAAGATGCCGGCAAAGCCCCCCTCGGCGTCGGCCTCCTCGGCGACATAGGACGCGCCGAGCAGGATCTCGCCGACCTCGGCGTTGGGGGTCGCCGTCATCTTTTCGGCGCCGATGACGACCGCGACGCGGCCGCGCCGCGCCTCGATGAAGTCGAGCGCGCCGAAGATCGCGGCCGAGCCCGTGGCGCAGGCGTTCTCATAGCGCGTGGCGGGGGTGTGGCGCAGCGCGTCGCACCCCATCGCCACGAGCGCGGCCTGGAAATCCTGGCGCGAGAAACCGTTGTTGAACACCCCGACGAACACCCCGTCGACATCGGCCGGCGCGATGCCCGCGTGCTCGAGCGCGGGCGCCAGCACCTCGGCCATCAGCGCCTCGGTTCCCGCGGCCTCGGAACGTCCGAAACGGCTGTGGGCCCAGCCGATGATGCGTGCGCGTGTCATGTCGCCTCCGTTGCAGCCGTCGGCCGGGCGCAAGTGCGCGCCGGTTCAGTGGAACGATAAGCGTGCGCGCCCCTTTGTCCAGCCCTCGCGTGCCGGCCCGATCAGCGCGAGGCGGCGTCGGCCAGGGCGGGGGCGATCTGGTCGGTCAGGTTCTGGCGCGTTACCGGCCCCGCGATGCGCAGCAGCACCGTGCCGTCGGGGCCGATCACGAAGGTCTCGGGCACGCCATATAGCCCCCAGTCGAGGCCCGCCCGCCCCTGCGGATCCGTCCCGAGGCGGGCATAGGGGTTGCCGAGTTCGTCAAGGAACCCCGCCGCCTTGTCGGGCGTGTCCTTGTAGTTGATGCCGAGCACCGGCACGCCCGTATCGGCCAACTCCTGCAGCAGCGGATGCTCGGCCCGGCAGGGCGGGCACCAGCTCGCCCAGAAGTTCACGATGACGGGTTGCCCCGCGCGCAGGTCGGCATCCGTCAGCGCGGGCGTCGGCGGCAGCGGCCCGAGGGCCAGCGCCGGCGCCTGCCGCCCGACGAGGGTCGAGGGCAGCGCGTCGGGATCGTCGCGCAGCATCCCGGCCATGAAGAGGCCCGCGAGCAGCCCGAACACCGCGACCGGGATCACGAGCAGGATGGGGAACCTAGCCATCGCGCCCCTCCTGCCGCGCCTCTGCCTCGGTCAGCGCGCGCCGCACCCGCACCCCGCGGATCCACACCCACACCACCAGCGCCCCGAGCAACACCGCCGACGCGCCATAGGCCGAGAGGATCCAGAACGCATATGTGCCGAGATCGGGCATCGCTCAGCCCGCCCGCTCGCGCTCGAGCAGCACGCGCAAACGCCGTGCGCGGATCTCGGTCCGCGTCCCGGCCAGCAGCAGCGCGAGGAACAGGAACCCGAAGCCCAGCATCGACACATAGAGCGGCAGCTTGAACACCATCGCCATCCGCTCACCCGGCGCGACCGAGAGCGAGGCGGGCTGGTGCAGCCCCTGCGACCAGAAGTTGACCGCATAGCGCGACAGGAGCGCGAAGACCGACCCCACGAGGCAGAGCACCGCCGTAAGGTCCGCCGCCGTGTCGGGGTTCTCGATCGCCTGCCAGAGCGCGACATAGCCGAAATAGAACAGGAGCAGGATCAGGAACGAGGTCAGGCGCGGATCCCACGCCCACCAGGTGCCCCAGATCGGCTGGCCCCAGAGCGCGCCGGTCACGATCGCGACCAGGGTGAAGACGAGCCCCGCAGGCGCCGCTGCGCTGGCGGCCAGCGCGCTGACATGATGCCGCCGGATCAGCCAGATGAGCGAGGCGACCAGCATCATCACCCAGGCATTGATCGCCATCATCGCCGCCGGCACATGCAGATACATGATCTTGACGCTGCTGCCCTGCCGGTAATCCTCGGGCGTGAAGAAGAACCCCCAGCCCACCCCGACCGCTGTCAGCCCCGCCGCGAGCAGCACGACAAGCGGCAGGAGCCATCCGCTGATGGCCATGAAGCGCTTCGGATTGGCGTATTCCCAGACTGACATGCGCCTGACCTAGCGGCTTTTCCCGCCCCCCTCAACACCCCGGCGGGGCACGATCACCTGAGGTTGATGCGCAAGGCCGCCGCCGCGGCAAAGGGCAGGAGCGCCACCGCCCCCGCACTGATCGCCCCCCCGAGCAGGAGCGGCGTCGCGGGGTCGAGGCCCCCGGCCGCGCGCCGCACCACCTCGGCCCCGAAGACGAGGCTCGGGACATAGAGCGGCAGCACGAGGAGCGACAGGAGCAGCCCTCCCCGCCGCACCCCGACCGTCAGCGCCGCCCCGAACGCCCCGATCACCGACAGCGCGGGCGTCCCGACCATCAGCGAGGCCACGAGCCAGGGCTGCGCCGCCATCGGCAGGTTCAGCATCAGCCCGAGCACCGGCGCGAGCGCCACGAGCGGCAGCCCCGTCGTCAGCCAATGCGCGAGCGCCTTCACGATCACCACCCCCTCGAGCGGCAGCGGCGCGGTCGCGAGCAGATCGAGCGCCCCGTCCTCGGCATCGAGCGCGAAGATCCGGTCGAGCGAAAGCAGGCACGCGAGCAGCGCGCCCACCCACAGCACCCCCGGCGCGATCCGCCCCAGCGTCGGCCCGTCCGGCCCGACCCCGAGCGGCACGAGCACGCACAGGATGAAGAAGAACCCGAGCGCCAGCCCGAACCCCCCGCCCGAACGCAGCGCAAGCCGCAGATCCCGCCGCAGGAGCGCGATCATCCCACCGCCTCGTCGAAGGCCCCGCGCGGGGCCTGCCCCGGCCGCGCCGCGTGTGCACCAAGGTCGATCACCCGCGCCCCCGCCGGCCCCGCCGCGACATGGGTCGCGATGATGGCGGCCCCGCCCGCCGCCAGATGCCGCGCGATCACCCCCTCGAGCGTCCCGACCGCCGCCGCATCGAGCGAGACCGTCGGCTCGTCGAGCAGCCAGACCGGCCGCGGATCGACCAGAAGCCGCGCGAGCCCGAGCCTGCGCCGCTGCCCGGCCGAAAGCCAGCCGGCGGGCCGCTCGCGCAACCCCTGCAGGCCGAAGGCACCGATCGCCCCCTCGACGGCGCCCGCCCGGGCGCCCAGCACCTCGGCCCAGAAGCCGAGGTTCTCGGCCACGCTCAGCGCCGATTTCACCCCGTCGGCGTGGCCGGCATAGACGGCCTGCGCCGCCATCCCGCCCGCATCGCCCGCCGTCGGCGGCTGCAACCCCGCGAGCGTGCGCAAGAGCGTCGTCTTGCCCGATCCGTTCGGCCCGCGCAGGATGATGGCCTCGCCGGCCGCCAGATCGAAGGAGAGATGCGCGATCACCGCGCGGCCCCCGCGCGCGCATCCCAGATCGCGAACCCGGATCTCCATGCGCCCTCCGCACCCCGCGCGGTTCCCGGGGGCTGCCGCAGGCCCCGGGCGGATCTGGTGCTGCCGGTGAGGATTGAACTCACGACCTCTCCCTTACCAAGGGAGTGCTCTACCACTGAGCTACGGCAGCGCGCCGGGCGCGGTGGCACGCCCTCTATACCATGCCCCGCCCCCTGCCAAGGGGGGCCGCGCACCCCGTCACGGCGGCGCGGCCTTCCACGGGTGGTCGGCCGGCAGGTTGCCTTGGAGGCCCCATTTCCACGCGAGATAGCCCTCGATGCGCTCGCGTTCGGGGGCCGCGAGGGCGGTCGGCAGGATGATGGCTTCGGCGATGGAACCCACGAGCCGATTATTTGGATAATTCGCCCACTGTCCGAGATGCAGCGGTCCAGCCGCAATGTTCGGCGTGTTGGTCGAATGTCCCGTGGTGGCGATGTTCGCCCCGTCGCGATAGGCCGCGCTCGTCGCATGAATGGCGCCGGGCGTCTTGACGTAAGCTGTCACGACCGGAGCGTCGAGCGCCGGGGACGATGTCCGGAACGTGTTGGCCCCGGCATATCCAAATCCGACGATGCCGCCGGTGCCTTCCTCAAAGAAACCGAATGCGATGAGGGAACCCCAGACATTTCCCCAGCCAAGGACGGATCCGTTTCCCTCTCTCGTCTTTTGATGGACGAAGAAGACCGAGAATTCCGGGTTTCCCGTGATCGGGAAATTGTCCGTCGTGGCAAGGACGTCGTCTCCGTCAAAGGCAACGACTGCCCTCCCGCTGGCCCAGAGCGCGCGGGCAGGCCGGCTTGCCGCCAGCGCCTGCCCGACATGCCGCCCGTTCCCCGACTTGTCGCGCCACTCGCTGACGGCCGAGGTGGATTGCAGCGTCAGCGTCGCGGCATCGTCGGCATCGAACCACAGATCGAGCGCCCCCCCGAGATCTGCGGGCGACCACCCCGCGGGGGGCGCCGCCTTCCAGGGGTGATCGACCGGCAGGTTCCCCTGCAAGCCCCATTTCCACGCCAGATACCCCTCGATGCGCTGGCGTTCGGGGGCCGCGAGGGTGGTCGCGACCAGAACGACCTCGTGCATGAGGCCTTGCCAACTGTTCTGCGGGCTGCCTTCCCACCCGAGGGTCAAGCCGTTTCCGCCATAGGGGGTCGAGAATACCCCTGACGTCTGGGTTCCGTCGATGAACGCGCGGCTCTGGTTGCCGGTCGCGACATGCGAGAGCAGCCGGCGGCTGCCATCAAACAGCGCGCCCGTTGCGGGAAACTGGTTTCCCCACGCCCCATCTTGTATCAAAAGGTTCGCGTTTCCGGCGTCCTTGCCGAGGAAGAACCAACCGTCGTTCGATCCGAGAAAGCACGAATAGAACCGCGTGGGCGACCCCTCATAGGCGATGACGCCGAAGACACCGTAATCGCCGAAGGATGTCCGCACGAGTGGCGTCGCGAGGCGGTCGTCGACCCCGTCCCAGCGCAATGCCGCCCGCCCCCCGACCGAGGTCAGCGTAGGCTGCAGGTTGCCGTTTGCCTGCACGGCGTGCCGGCCCTTCCCCGACTTGTCGCGCCACTCGCTGACGGCCTGGGTCGTCTGGAATGTCAGCGTCGCGGCGTCATCCGCATCGAGCCAGAGCGCCAGCGCCGGCCCGAGGTCGGCGGGCGACCACGGCCCCGTGCCCTTCGCCACCGTCGCCGTCCGCGCCGCGCCCGTGCCGGCGGGGGTGGTGAGGGTGACGGTGAGCGTCAGCGTGCCGTCGGCGAGCGCGCTCAGGTCGAGGCCGGTGACCGGGTGGGGGCTCGCGGCGATGGTGCCGGAGCCGGAGAGGGTGCCGCCGCCGTCGCTGGCGATCTGCCAGGCGAAGGTGGCGCCGGGCGGGGGCTTGGTGATCTGGAAGGCGGCGGCGCTCGCGTTGGCGGCGGTGACCGGGTCGGTCGTCCAGGCGGCGCGGTAGGTCTGGACCTTGACCCCCGAGAGGTCCGGCGGCGTGAAGGTCAGCGTCAGGGGGTTCCCGGCGGCATCCCGGATGCTCCCGCCCGCGAGGTCGATCTCGCCCGCCGCGACGATCCCCGAGGGTGCGAAATCGCCCGCGACGACGTCATAGGCGAACTCCAGCACCTGCGTCCCCGACCCGCCGCGATCGGTCGCGGCCCGGCTCTCTCCCCCGCCAAAATCGAGCCACACCCGCGGCACACCT
>CAYYJB010000022.1:0-36570 GCA_964472135.1 uncultured Gemmobacter sp. | reverse complement strand
GGTCAGGCTGCGGCGGGTCTTCTGGCTGTCATGTCCGACGGTCACGGTCATCGCGGGGCCTCATGCTGGAAGGGGGGCGATTCGGTCGGGCATTATTGTATGCAACAGTATGCCGAAATTCCAGCCCCCGAAGCGCAGCCCCTCTCGCAATTCCTTGATTGGCACGCCGGCGCGAAGGGCGCTATTAGTTCATGCGATCAACATGAAGGCTCTGCCCGTGCCGCCACCCCTTCGCCTCGCACTCGTCATCGCGCTCGTGGGCGCGATCGTGGCGCCCCTCCGGACGGGTGCGCAGACCCCGGTGGTGGTGGAACTATTTACCTCGCAGGGTTGCGCGGCCTGTCCCCCGGCGGATGCATTCCTTGCCGAACTCGCGCGGCGCGATGATGTCATCGCGCTCGCGCTCCATGTCGATTACTGGGATTACATCGGCTGGCGCGATACCTTCGCGCAGGGCGCCTTTACCGACCGCCAGAAGGCCTATGCCCGGGCGGCGGGAGCGCGCACGATCTACACGCCGCAGATGGTCGTGCAGGGCCTCGAGGCGCTGCCCGGCACCCGGACCGAGGCCGTCACGGCGCGCATCATCGAACTGGCATCCCGCCCAGAGTCGGTGCGGCTCGTGGTCGGTGCGGGCGCGTCGACGCGCATTTCGCTGTCGCCCGCTGGCGAACCGGTCGGCGGCGCCATCGTGCATCTTGTCCGCTATGAGCCGCGGGTCGATGTCGCGATCGCGGCGGGCGAGAACGCGGGGCGCAAGCTCGAGGGGCACAACATCGTGTCTTCCTGGGTCACGCTTGCCGAATGGGACGGGAGCGGGCCGCTCGAGCTCGAGGTGCCGCTCGAGGGGGCATCGCCTGCGGTCGTGATCGTGCAGCGCGCGGGGCAGGGGCCGATCATCGCGGCGCGGCGCCTGCGCTAGGGCGGCGCATCCGGGGCTTGCCCGCGGACGTCGCAGCGGCCAAGACTGGTCGTCGGATCGGCGGGGCGTGGACGGCGGGCATGGCAGGATCGGCAGAAGGTGCGCGGCGGCCCTCGGGGCGGCTGAACGGGATCATCGCGGCGCTCGAGCGGGGCGCGCCCGCCTTCATGGCTTTCGCCCGCCCGGAGCGCGACGAGGCGGCCGCGCTCGGCGCCTCGGACCTCGATGGTGTCCTCTTCGAGATGGAGCACACCCCCTTTTCGGCCGGCGACCTGCGGGATGCCTTGCAGTATCTGATCGACCGCCGGCGCATGGTCGATCGCGGGACGCTCGCGCCGCCGGTCACGCCTTTCGCGCGCATCCCCGCGAACGGCGCCGAGATGAACCTCTGGCAGGCCAAGCAGGTGCTCGACATGGGCGTCTACGGGGTCGTCTGGCCCCATGTCGCGACCGCGGCGCAGGCCGAGAACGCGGTCGCGGCCTGCCGCTATGCGCGCCCCGCCGCAACTTCGGGCCATCCGCTCGGCAGGCGCGGCGACGGCCCTGCGATCGCCGCGCGCTACTGGGGCCTCGGCCAGCAGGAATATTATGCCTGTGCCGATGTCTGGCCGCTGAACCCCGCGGGCGAGATCATGGTCATGCTGATGATCGAGAGCGTCGAGGCCATCGATGCCCTGCCCGAGATCCTGCGGGTGCCGGGGGTCGGCGCGATCATGATCGGCGAGGGCGACCTCAGCCAGCAACTCGGGCATCCGCGCGATTATGCCCATCTCGCGGTCCGCCGCGAGGTCGCCCGCGTGCTCGATGCGGCCGCGCGCGCGGGCGTCGCCGTCGCGCATCCCCATGTCGGACCGGCGAACGTCGAGGAGGTGATCGCCGCGGGCTATCGCATCCTGTGCACGACGCCGACACGCAGCTACGCCGCGCTAGAGCGCGGCCGCGCCCTTGTCCGGCGCGACGGCGGCTGAGCGCGCGATGGCCGGCAGCACAGATGACGCGCCACCCGCCGGCCTGTCGGGCGCCTATGCGCTCGGCGGGCAGGATGCCTGCCTGCGGCTCTATGCCGATTGGGCGCGGAGCTATGACGCGGGCTTTGCCGCGTCGATGGAATACCGACTGCCCGCGCATGTGGCGGCGGCCTTTCTGGCGGCGGGACCGCCCGCTGGGCCGGTTCTCGACGTTGGCGCCGGGACGGGGCTTTGCGCCGAGGCGCTGCGCATGCAGGGTTTCGAGGGCCCGATCGACGGGGTGGACCTGTCGCAGCCGATGCTTGACGTCGCGGCCGGCAAGGGCCTCTATCGCGCGCTCTATCGCGCCGACATCACCCGCCCGCTCGCCCTGCCATCATCCTATGCCGGGATGGTCAGTTCCGGGACCTTCACCTCGGGCCATGTCGGGCCCGAGGCGCTCGGCCCGATCCTCGCGCGCGCGCTCCCGGGGGCGCTGATCGTGTTCTCCGTCAATCTGAGGGTATGGGAGGGGCGCGGCTTTGCCGACGCGCTCGCCCTGCTGTCTGATCGGATCGTGCCGCCCGTGACACTCGATGTCGAGATCTATGGCCCCCGTGCCGCGCAGACCGACCCCGACCACGCGGCCGATCGGGCGCGCCTCGTGATTCTGCGCAGCCGCTGAGGTGCGAGAATGGCCGCCGCGCCGCGTCAGCCGCCCGCCGGGGGCCGCAGGCGCGCAAGCGCGTGCCGCGCGATCCCCGAACCTGCCTCGGCGTGGATGTTGAAGGCCGCGACGTCGAGCGCCGCGAGTTCCGCGACCTCTTCGGGAAAGCGCGCCACCGCCACGACGCGGCCGCCCATGCCGAGATTGCGGATCTGCTCGGCCGCGAAAAGGTTGCCGCTACGCCCCGGCATCGCGAGCAGGATCATCTCATGCGCGCCGCGCGCGTCCAGTTCGGCCCAGAACGCCGTATCGGAGGCATCGCCCGCGATCACGTTGCGGCCGGCCGCCCGGTGTTCCTCGACCCGCGCCTCGTCATGCTCGACCCCGAGGACGCCCTCGCCATAAACGCCGCGCAGCTCGTCATAGGCCCCGGTTCCGACCCGACCCATCCCGATGACGAGCGCGCGCGCAGGCCGACCAGCGCCGCCAGATGCGGCCCCAGATGCGGCCCCAGTTGCAACCACGCCGGGCGGGTCCGGTTCGGGCGGGGCGAGCCGGTTCCAAAGGGGCTTGAGCGCCTGATAGCTCCGCTCCGGCCGTCGGCCGAAGGGGGCGGCGACGATGAAACTCGCGCCGACCGCGATCGCGACCACGAGCAGCCAGTCCACCGGCAGCCAGCCCTGCGCGACGCCGAGCGCCGCAACGATCAGGCCGAATTCCGAATAGGTGCCGAGCGTCAGCGCCGTGAGCGCCGACGGCCGCGCCCGCAGCCCGAACCGCGAGGCAACCAGATGATAGAGCACGACCTTGGCGGGCAGCAGCAGGCACAGCCCGACGCCCGCCAGCGCGACCATGGGCGTGGGCGTCCCCATCATCCCGATCGAGAGGAAGAACCCCACCAGCATCAACTCCTTGATGCCGCCCAGCGCCTTGGCAAGCTCAGCCGACTTGGGATGGCTGCCAAGCACGATCCCGAGGATCAGCGCCCCCAGATCACCCTTCAGGCCGACCGCGTAGAAATAGCCCGACCCCGTCACCAGCGCGAAGAAAAACCCCCCGAGGATCAGCAACTCGCCATGGCCGGCCGCTTCGAGCAGCCGGTGCAACACCCGCCGCACCGCGGGCAGCACCAGCAGCAGCACCGACAGCGCCCAGAGCGCGGGGTATCTGCCCTCGCTCAGCGCGAGGAAGACGACCGCGAAGATGTCCTGCATGATGAGGATTCCGATCGCGACCTTGCCATGAAGCGCCGCCAGGTCCCCCTGCTCGTCGAGCACCTTGACCGCAAACACGGTGCTCGAGAAGGCAAGCGCGAAGGCAAGGATCAGGGTCGGCCCGAATGACAGATCAAATAGGCCCCCGCCCGCGAGATGCTCTGCCGCACGCAGCCCCGCCACGATCAGCGCCGTCGTCAGCACCAGATGCACGACCGAGGTGCCCCAGATCTCGGGCCGGGCCAGTCCGCGCAGGTCGAGCTTAAGGCCGATCGTGAACAGAAGGAGCGTCACCCCCAGATCGGAGACCGCCTGCAAGCCCTCGGGCGGGGCGAGGCCGATCAGGTTGAAGCAGAACCCCGCCAGCAGAAAGCCCACCATGGGCGGCAGACCGACCCGCGCCAGCACCATCCCGAAAACGAAGGCGAAGCCGACAAGCGGGGCGAGCATGACCTTTCCGAAAGTGGCGCCGGATGTGGCGTGAACGCCCTGGGGCAAGACCCGGGCGCTTTGGCGCGGCTAGCATGCGCAATCCCGCGCGGTCAACGCCGGCGCGTCAGCGGCGTGCGGTGGCCGGTGGCTCTGGCGCCGCCTCGATCCGGCGGATCGCACGCAGATCGGGAAACGCCCGCGCCCAGATCGCCGCCACTGCCATGCATCCGACGCCGCCGAGGAGCACCGCCGGCACCGCCCCGATCATCGCCGCCATCGCGCCGGCACGAAAGGCGCCGAGTTCGTTCGACGCGCCGACGAACACCTGATTGACGGCGTTGACCCGCCCGCGCAGCGCATCGGGCGTCCAGAGCTGCACGAGCGTGCCGCGCAGCACGACGCTGACCATGTCGAAGGCACCGGCCAGAAGCAGGCACAGCGCCGACAGCCAGATGACCTCCGAAACCGCGAAGATCGCCGTGAACAGCCCGAAGCAGGCGACCGCCGCGAGCATGTTGCGCCCCGCGTGATCGCGCATCGGGTACGACATGAGGTAGAGCCCCATCGCGATGCCACCGATCCCCGGCGCCGCGCGCAGCACGCCGAGCCCGATCGGCCCGATATCGAGCACATCCCGCGCATAGACGGGCAGCAGCGCCACCGCCCCCCCGAGCAGCACCGCAAAGAGGTCGAGCGAGATCGCCCCGAGGATGACCTTCCGGCCCCAGATGAAGCGGAAGCCCGCAAGCATCATCTCGAGGCGCGGCTCGGTCGAGGCGCGCGACCGGACCAGGGGCGGGATGCGCAGCACCAGAAGGATTGCCCCGGCCGCGAGGCAGGCCGAGGTCGCGAAGGCCAGTTCGGGCCGCAGCCCGTAGATCAGCCCGCCCGCCATCGGCCCCGCGATGGTCGTGATCTGGAAGGCCGTCGTCGTCATGGCGACCGCCTGCGCCAGATCGGCGGGTGGCACCAGATTGGGCAGGAGCGACTGGCGCGCCGGATTGTAGAAGGCCCGCGCGACGCCGAAGATTACCATCACCGCGAAGATCGGGCGCACATCGTCGCCGCCGGTCCGGCTCAGCGCCAGCAGCGCGACCGCGCAGCACAATTCGAGCGCGAGGCAGACCGCGATCACGCGCCGGCGCGGAAATCGGTCGGCGACCGCCCCGGTCAGCAGCACGAGCACGAGGGCGGGCAGAAACTGCGACAACCCCACAAGCCCGAGGTCGAGCGGATCGCGCGTCATGTCGTAGACGTGCCAGCCGACCGCGACCGTCTGGATCTGCGCCGAGAAATTGACGCACAGCACCATCATCCAAAACCGCGCGAAGCCCGCATGCGCGAGGACCGGCCAGCGGCGCACGACCCAGCTCTGCGTCCCTCTGCCGTCCATCCCGTCCCCTGCCGCGCCTCGTTCTTCGCGTCCCGGCCACTGACGCCTTTGCGCCTGCGCGGTCAAGCACGCGCAAGGTGCCCGTCGCGCTGGACAGCCCCCCCGCCTTGCCCTATCCCGCGCCATCATGGCCACGAAATCGGATCCGAACTCGAAGCTGATCGCGGAAAACCGCCGCGCGCGGTTCGACTACGCGATCGAGGACGACCTCGAGGCCGGCATCGTGCTGGCCGGATCCGAGGTGAAGGCGCTGCGCACCGGCCAGTCCGCCATCGCCGAGAGCTATGCCTCGGTCGAGGGGGGGGAGCTTTGGCTCATCAACAGCTACATCGCCGCCCTGCCGCACGCGGGCGTCTTCGGCCATGAGGAGCGGCGGCGGCGCAAGCTGCTCGTGTCGCGGCGCGAACTCGCGCGGCTCTGGCAGGCGACCCAGCGCGAGGGCATGACGCTCGTCCCGATCGCGATGTATTTCAACGACAAGGGCCGGGTGAAGATCAGGATCGGGATCGCCAAGGGCAAGAAGCTTGCCGACAAGCGCGAAACCGAGGCAAAACGCGACTGGCAACGCCAGAAGGCGCGGCTGCTCAAGCAGGGCTGAGGGCGCCGCGCGCACCCCGTGGAGGACGGCATGACCAAGGACGATCCGCGCACGCTGGTCTCGACCGAATGGCTCGGGGCGCATCTCGAGGATCCCGACCTGCGCATCCTCGATGCCTCGTGGTATCTGCCGCAGATGGCGCGCGACGCGCGGGCCGAATACGCGGCCGCCCACATCCCCGGCGCGCGCTTCTTCGACATCGACGAGATGTCGGACCACCGCTCCGCGCTGCCCCACATGGCGCCCCCGCCCGAGAAGTTCATCAGCCGGATGCGCGCGATGGGCGTGGGCGACGGCCATCAGGTCGTGGTCTATGACGGGATGGGGATCTTTTCGGCCGCGCGCGTGTGGTGGACCTTCCGCCTGATGGGCAAGACCGATGTCGCGGTGCTCGACGGCGGGCTGCCCAAGTGGCGCGCCGAGGGCCGTCCGCTCGAGGACATGCCGCCCGTGCTGCGCGACCGGCACATGACGGTGCAGCGGCAGGCGGGCCTCGTGAAGGACGTCACGCAGGTCGCGCAGGCCTCGAAGCTCGGCGATCACGAGATCCTCGATGCCCGCAGCCCCGGCCGCTTCCGCGGGGATGAGCCCGAGCCGCGCCCCGGCCTGCGCTGCGGCCACATTCCGGGATCGCGCAACGTGCCCTTCCAGACGCTTCTGAACCCCGACGGCACGATGAAGGACGCGGCCGCCCTGCGCGCGGTGTTCGACGCGGCGGGGGTGGACCTTGCACGGCCCGTCATCACGAGCTGCGGCTCGGGTGTCACCGCCGCGATCATCAACCTCGCGCTCGAACGCATCGGGCATCGCGACCACGCGCTCTATGACGGGTCGTGGGCCGAATGGGGGATGTATGACGATCTGAAGATCGCGAAGGGCTGAGCGGATGTTCGAAACCCTCGCCCCCGAGCCCGAGGACCAGATCATGGCGCTAGGCGCGCTGTTCCGCGCCGATCCGCGGCAGGGCAAGATCGACCTCGGCATCGGGGTCTATCGCGATGCGGCCGGCCGCACCCCCGTCATGGCCGCCGTGCGCGAGGCCGAGCGGCGCATCTGGGAGGGCGAGACGACCAAATCCTACACCGCGCTCGTGGGGGATGCGGCGTTCAACGAAGCGATCGCCGCGCTGGTGCTGGGCGAGGGGCTCGCGCGCTCGGGCCGGGTGTCGGTGGCCGCGACCCCGGGCGGGACGGGCGCGATCCGGCAGGCGGCCGAGCTGATCGAGCGCGCGCGGCCGGGCGCGACGGTCTGGCTGCCCGACCCCACCTGGCCCAACCACCCCGCCGTGCTGGCGCCGGCCGGGCTGCGCGTCGCGCGCTATCGGTACTATGACGCGGCGACGGGCGATGTGGACCTGGGCGGGATGCTCGCCGATCTCGGGCGGGCGGGGGCGGGCGACGCGGTCGTGCTGCACGGGGCCTGCCACAACCCGACCGGCGCCGACCTTGCGCCCGAGGGCTGGGCGGCGGTGGCGGCGCTCATGGCGGCGCGCGGGGCCGTCCCGCTGATCGATCTGGCCTACATGGGCTTCGGCGCGGGGCTGGCCGAGGATGCGGCGGGCACGCGCGCGCTTGCGGCCGCGCTGCCCGAGGTGCTGGTGGCGGTGTCGTGCTCGAAGAACTTCGGCATCTACCGCGAACGCACGGGCGCGCTCATCGCGCTCACGCCCGAGGGGGCGCGGCAGGGCGCGATGCAGGCCACCCTCTCGGCGCTGAACCGCGTGGCCTATTCCTTTCCGCCCGACCACGGCGCGCGCATCGTCTCGGTGATCCTCGCCGATCCCGGGCTGCGCGCGATGTGGGAGGGGGAGCTCGACGCGATCCGCAGGGGCATGATCGCCAACCGCGCCGCGCTGGCGGCCGAACTCGGGCGCCTGACGGGCGCGGCGCGCTTTGGCGCGATCGCGCGGCAGCGGGGGATGTTCTCGCTCCTGCCCGTGAGCGCGGCGGCCGTCGCGCGGCTGCGCGAGGAGCACGGGATCTATCTTGTCGGCAACGGGCGGATGAATGTCGCGGGGCTGACGGCGGCGACGGTGCCGGCGGTGGCGCGCGCGATCCTCGCGGCGGGGGACTGAACGCAATGGGGCCCGGGGTTTCCCCCGGGCCCCTGTCGCGCTCTGGGGCAATCAGCCCTTGGTGAACTCCGGATAGGCTTCCATCCCGAGTTCGGCCGTGTCGAGGCCGTTCACCTCGGCCTCCTGATCGACGCGGATGCCCATCGTCGCCTTGAGGATGACCCAGACGATCAGCGAGGCGACGAAGGCGAACACGCCCACGACGACGATCGAGATGATCTGCGTGAAGAGGCTCGCGTCCGGGTTCGTCAGCACGACCGCGATCGTGCCCCAGATGCCGGCCAGCAGGTGCACCGGGATCGCGCCCACCACGTCGTCGATCTTGAACTTGTCGAGCATCGGCACCGCGAAGACGACGATCGCGCCGCCGATGCCGCCGATGATCCCCGCCATCAGGAGCGAGGGCGTCAGCGGCTCGGCCGTGATCGAGACGAGGCCCGCCAGCGCGCCGTTCAGCACCATGGTCAGATCGACCTTGCCATAGAGGAGCTGGGTCAGGATCATCGCGACCACCACGCCCGCCGCGGCGGCCATGTTGGTGTTGGCGAAGATGCGGCTCACATCCGCGACATCGCCGACCGTGCCCATGGCAAGCTGCGAGCCGCCGTTGAAGCCGAACCAGCCGAGCCAGAGGATGAAGGCACCAAGCGTCGCGAGCGCGAGGTTCGAGCCCGGCATCGGATTGACGCGCCCGTCCTTGCCATACTTGCCGATCCGCGGCCCGAGGATGATCGCGCCCGCGAGCGCCGCCCATCCGCCGACCGAGTGCACCACGGTCGAGCCCGCGAAGTCGAGAAAGCCCATTTCATTTAGCCAGCCTCCACCCCATTTCCAGCTGGCCTGGATGGGGTAAATAATGCCTGTCAGAATGGCGACAAAGAACAGGAAAGGCCAAAGCTTGATCCGCTCGGCCAACGCGCCCGACACGATCGAGGCTGTCGCGGCGCAGAACATGAGTTGGAAGAAGAAGTCCGAGCCGGTCGCGGCGTAGCCCGGGACGTCGGCATCCGCGAGGGTGATCCCCGGCGCTTCAAGAGCAGCGGAACCGATTGCGCCCAGCCAACCGGCAAACATCCATGAGTCGGGGAACACGCCGTCCTCCGGCGCACCCGGATACATCAGCATGTAGCCGACGAGCCAGTAGACGATCGCGGCGATCGAAAAGAGCGCGACGTTCTTCGTCATCTGCATCGTGACGTTCTTCGAGCGCACGAGCCCGCCCTCGAGCATGGCGAAGCCCGCCGCCATGAAGAAGACGAGGAACCCGCCCACGAGGAACAGCAGCGAGTTCATGATCCAGACGAATTCGTCGGTGCCGAGCGGCGGCGCGGCCTCGGTGGCTTCCTGGGCGAGGCCCGTCGTCGGCAGGGCCGCGAGCGCCACCAACGGAAGGATCTTGGACAGTTTCATGATGGTCTTTCCCTCTGGTAACCGTTGGTCGCCGTTCAGAGCGCGTTGTCGTCGGTCTCGCCCGTGCGGACCCGCAGGGCGGATTCGAGGTCGAGCACGAAGATCTTGCCGTCGCCGATCTTGTCGGTGCGCGCGGTTCTCGCGATCGTCTCGACGATCTGATCGGCCATGCCGTCGGCGACGGCGATCTCGAGCTTGACCTTGGGCACGAAATTCACGGCGTATTCGGCACCCCGATAGATCTCGGTGTGGCCCGACTGCGTGCCGAAGCCCTTTATTTCCGTCACCATCATGCCGCGCACGCCGATGGCTGTCAGTGCTTCGCGCACCTCTTCAAGCTTGAAGGGCTTGATTGCTGCGATGATCAGTTTCACGTCTGCTCCCTTCCCCTACACGTGGCCCCTTCCGGAGCCGACCTCTCTCTCCTCGGGCAGGGGTGGCGGCGGACACAACGACGCAGCGTCAAGTCGCCGGGGATATTCCAGAAAAATTGCACATTTTTTGCACAAATTGCCATGTTCGCCTATTAACAGTGCGAATTGTGAGGGGTGGTTCCCCCGCGGCCCGCTTCGCAAGGGCCCCCGGATGGTGTAGAGTCGGCTCAACGAAAAGGACGGCGCAGCATCGCGCCGCGGGCAGAGGCGATGGGTGGCAGACCGACACGACGCCCCGACGGGGTGCGCGCTGGGGCAGGGCGGACGCGTCGCAGCCTGCCCGTCCGCGTGTTTCGTGCGATCGGCGCCCTGCTCTCTGGTTTCGTGCGTCTGGTTGCGGGGCTGATGTGGGCGGCGGCGTGGCGGCTCGGCCTGAGCGCCGTCGCCATCGTCGCCGCCATCGCCTGGATTGACCATGCGGGCCTGCCCGAGGCGGGGGCGCTGATCGACGGGCGCGCGCGCGGATCGGTCACGCTGCTCGACCATCAGGGCGATGTCTTTGCCTGGCGGGGCGAGATGTTCGGCGGCGTCATCACGGCGCAGGATGTCTCGGCCCATCTGCGCAACGCCATCATCGCGACCGAGGATCGCCGCTTCTATGGCCATTTCGGCATCTCGCCGCGCGGCATCGCGAGCGCGATCCGCATCAACCTCGCCGAAGGGCGGGGGCCGTTCTCGGGCAATGGCGGCTCGACCATCACCCAGCAGGTCGCGAAACTCCTCTGCCTCGGGCGGCCCTACGACCCGGCGGCGTGGAAGACCGAGGCCGAGTACGAGGCCGACTGCCGGCGCGGCACGATCCTGCGCAAGCTGCGCGAGGTGCCCTATGCGCTGGCACTCGAGGCGCGCTATTCCAAGGACGAGATCCTGACGATCTACCTCAACCGCGCCTATCTCGGCGCCGGCGCGCGCGGGTTCGAGGCCGCCGCCCAGCGCTATTTCGGCAAGTCGGCCGCGCAGGTCGATCCGGCCGAGGCGGCGATGCTCGCGGGGCTGCTGGTGGCGCCCTCCTATTTCGCGCCGACCAACAGCCTTGAGCGCGCGCAGGGCCGGGCGCGGGTGATCCTCGGCCTCATGGCCGATCAGGGATACCTCGCGCCGGCCGAATATGCCGCGGCGATGGCGGCGCCCGCGCGGCTGTCGGCTGCGGCCGAGGCGCGGGCGGGCGGCTATTTCGCCGACTGGGTGATGGAGACGGGGCCCGCCTTCCTGACCCGGCGCACGACCGAGGACGTCATCGTGCAGACGACCCTCGACCAGCACATCCAGCGCGCGGCCGAGGCGGCGCTGCGCGAGGTGTTCGAGACGCGCGTGCGCGAGGGCTCGCAGGCGCAGGCCGCGATCATCGTGATGTCCTCGGACGGGGCGGTGCGCGCGATGGTGGGGGGGCGCAAGTCAGAGGTCGCGGGCGCCTTCAACCGCGCGACCCAGGCCCGCCGCCAGACCGGATCAGCCTTCAAGCCCTTCATCTATGCCGCGGCGCTCGATCTTGGCCATTCGCCCTTCGACCGGGTCGAGGACGCGCCGCTGACGCTCGACGTGCCCGGCTCGGGCCCGTGGTCGCCGCGCAACTATACCGAGGATTTCCGCGGCAGCGTGACGCTGACCGAGGCGCTGGCGCATTCCCTCAACATTCCCGCCGTGCGGGTGAGCGAGGCGGTCGGCCGCGCGCGCGTCCGGCAGGTCGCGGCCGAGTTCGGCCTCGACAGCGACCTCGCGGCGGGGCCGGCGCTGGCCCTCGGCGTGTCGGAGGCGACGCTCTTGCAGATGACAGCCGCCTATGCCGGCATCCTCAACGGCGGGCGGTCGGTGGTGCCCTATGGCCTCATCGACCTCCGGCTCCAGGGAGAGGCCGCCCCCCTCATCGGGCAGGCGGGCGGCATGGGCGAGCGGGTGATCGGCGAGGGGGCGGCGCGCGCGCTCATCTACATGATGACGCAGGTGATCGAACAGGGCACCGGCACGCGCGCGGCGCTCGACCGGCCGGCGGCGGGCAAGACCGGCACGACACAGGCCGCCCGCGATGCGTGGTTCGTGGGCTTCACGGCCGATTACGTCGCGGGCGTCTGGATGGGCTACGACGACAATTCGCCCCTGACCGGCGTCACCGGCGGCGGCCTGCCGGCCGAGATCTGGCGCGAGACGATGCTGCGCGTCCACGAAGGCATGCCGCCGCGGCCCCTGCCCATGGACATGCCGTCCGAGGGCGGCGTGCCCTTCGCGGCCGATGGCGCGCCTGCCACGGGCGGGACGGCGGGCCTTCTGGAAGGGGTGCGGGCCTTCCTGCTCGGCCGCTGAAGGGTCAGGGGCTCGTGATCGGGATGCGCCGCGCGCGGCCCTCGGCCTCGGGCAGGATCCGCCGCGGCAGCGTGATCTCGAGCACGCCCTCCGACAGGCGCGCCGCGATCCCGCCCTCGTCCGCATCGGGCGGCAGGCGGAAGCTGCGGCTGAAGGATCCGAACTGGCGCTCCGAGAAGAACCAGGTCTCGCCCCGCTCCTCGCGGCTCGTGCGCTTCTCGCCCCGCACCGTGACGACGCCCTGATCGATCGAGAGGTGGATGTCCCCTTCGGCGACGCCCGGCACCTCGAGCGCGATGCGATAGGCGCCCTCACCCTCGCTCGCCTCGGCGGCGGGCGAGAACCAGTTCGCGACCCGCGTCCCGAGGGCGCGCAGCGGATCGAGGATCGAGGGCCAGAACGGATCGTTGGCGGATTTTTCGACCATTGAAACCTCCTTCGGCGTGTAATCCGCGCCGAAGGTGGCAGACCCTGCGGCCCGCGCCTTGACGCGGGTCAATCCGGCGGGCGCGCGTCGTTCACGCCTGCGCGAGGTCCTGCACGAGGCGCCCCACATCGCCGCCGCGCGCCGAAAGCATGGCCTGGATCTCGGTCCGCTCGACCGCGAGCATGTTCACCCCCTCGATGATGAGGTTGAAGAACAGCGGCTGCCCGCCGACGTCCGCCACATGCCAGAGCATCTCGAAGGGGGCCCAGCCGGTCATCTCGACCATGCTGCGCACCTCGGCGTGCCGGCCGAGGGGGGCGGCGCCCGTCACCTCGATGCGCCCGCCGATGAACTCGCGAAAGCGGCGGCCGTACTTGCGCGCCATGTAGAGGCGAAAGGCCCCCTCATAGGCCGCGAACTCCGCCGCCGGCAGGGTGCGCGCGACCGGCCCGAGCGCGGCGCGCGCGATGGCGGGCACATCGGCATAGGTCGCGAAGATCCGCTCGAAGGCGGGAAACATCTGCTCGGCCGTCTGCCCGGAGTTGATGAGGGGGACGACATCGGCCAGCACGCGGTCGACCAGCCCCCGGGCGGTGGCGGGCTCCAGCGCCGAGGCGGGTGCTGCCACCGAGGCGACCGAGGCGGTCAGGGCCGCGACGAAGGCGCGGCGCGTCAGGTCAGTCCGCTGCATAGGGGTCCTCGAAATCATCCGCCCCGCCCATCTGGCCAAGCTGAAAGCGGCGGTTCTGGACATAGGCGAGGCGCAGTTGGGCATAGCTGTCGGCGCTCTCGTCCAGGATCGCGTCGATCGTGCCGCCGAGGCGGGCGCGGTCGGCGATCCGCCCCCCGACCCGCACGGCCGCGAGCCCGTAGGATTCGGGCGGGTCCACGACCTGACCGAGCGGGTCGATCAGCGCATCGACCACGCGCCCCGCCACGTCGCGCGTGGTCGAGGGGCCGAGGACCGGCAGCATCACGAAATCCCCCTCGCCCACGCCCCAGACATGCAGGGTCTGCCCGAAATCGCCCGGCCGCGCGCTGATCCCGATCGCGCCCGCCGGATCGAAGAGGCCGAGCACCCCGACCGTGGAATTGACCGCGAAGCGCGCGACATTGGCGGCCGCATCGTCGGCCCGCCCCTGCAGCAGGCCGTTCACCGCGGCCGAGGGCAGCCCCAGATTGGCGCCCGCCCGCGACAGCATCATCGCGCCCGCCGAGGGCGGCGCGGGATCGGCGGCGGCCGTATCGCCACGCGGCCGGATCGCCCGGTCGAGCCCGAGATTGAAGGCATGCACCTGCCGGTTCTGCGCCTCGAACGGGTCCGAGACCTCGGCCGAGGGGATGGGCGCGGCGCAAGCGGCAAGCGCGAACAGGGCGGCAAGGACGGGAAGGTGAGGGGTCATCGGGCTCTCGGATGGACGCGGGGTGCGCGGGAAGTATGCCCCAATCGGCCGCAAGGCAACGCCGCGCACGGGTTTTTGCACGATTGCCCCGGATTGTGGCCGAAACGGGCAGGTTCCGTGCCGGTTGTGCGGCGCGCTTGCCCCTTGTCTCGGCCCGGCCGAGGGGCTAGCCCAAGGGGTGCGGTGCGGGGAAGGCGCGATGATCCTGCTGATCGACAACTACGACAGCTTCACCTGGAACCTCGTCCATTACATGGGCGAGCTTGGGGCCGAGGTGGCGGTGCGGCGCAACGATGCGCTGAACGTGCAGCAAGCGCTCGGGCTCCGGCCCGATGCGATCGTCCTCTCGCCCGGGCCGTGCGACCCCGATCAGGCGGGCATCTGCCTGCCGCTGACGCTCGCCGCGGCCGAGGCGGGCATCCCGCTGCTCGGCGTGTGCCTCGGGCATCAGACGATCGGGCAGGCCTTCGGCGGGCGGGTGGTGCGCGCGCCCGAGATCGTGCACGGCAAGGTGCGCAACATCCTCCATGCGGGGACGGGCGTGTTCGCCGGCCTGCCGAGCCCCTTGCGCGCCACGCGCTACCATTCGCTCGTGGTCGCGCGCGAGGGGCTGCCCGACAGCCTCGAGATCACCGCCTGGGCCGAGGATGGCACCATCATGGGCCTGCGCCACCGCGACCGCCCCATCGAGGGCGTGCAGTTCCACCCCGAGAGCATCGCCTCGGAGCACGGGCGGGCGATGCTCGGCACGTTCCTGTCGCGCGCGCGGGCCGCGGCATGAGCGGCGATCTCAAGCCCCTTCTGGCGCTCGCCGCCGCCCGGCCGCTGACGCGGGCCGAGGCCGAGGCGGCCTTCACCATCCTCTTTGAGGGCGGCGCGACGCCCGCGCAGACGGGCGGCTTCCTGATGGCGCTGCGCACCCGGGGCGAGACGGTCGACGAATACGCCGCCGCCGCCTCGGTCATGCGCGCCCATTGCAACGCGGTCCGTGCGCCCGAAGGCGCGATGGACATCGTCGGCACCGGCGGCGACGGGAAGGGGACGCTCAACATCTCGACCGCCACGGCGCTCGTGGTCGCGGGGGCGGGGGTGCCGGTCGCCAAGCACGGCAACCGCAACCTGTCGTCGAAGTCGGGCGCGGCCGATGCGCTGGGCGCGCTCGGCGTCAATGTCATGGTCGGGCCCGAGGTGGTCGAGCGCTGTCTGGCCGAGGCCGGGATCGGCTTCATGATGGCGCCCATGCACCACCCCGCGACGCGCCACGTCGCGCCCGTGCGGATGGAGCTTGGCACCCGCACGATCTTCAACATCCTCGGCCCGCTGACGAACCCCGCCGGGGTGCGGCGGCAACTGACGGGCGCGTTCTCGCCCACGCTGCTCGAACCGATGGCCGCTACATTGCGCGAACTCGGGTCCGAGGCCGCCTGGCTTGTCCATGGCGGCGACGGCAGCGATGAGCTCTCGATCTCCGCCCCCTCGCAGGTCGTGGCGCTCGATGGCGGGGAACTGCGCGCCTTCAGCGTGGCGCCCGAGGATGCCGGCCTCCCGCGCCATCCGTTCGAGGCCATCGCCGGCGGCACGCCCGAGGCCAATGCGGCCGCGCTGCGCGCGCTGCTCGACGGTGCGCCGGGGGGCTATCGCGATGCAGTCCTCCTCAATGCCGCGGCGGCGCTTGTCGTCGCCGGGCGGGCGGCGGCCCTGCCCGAGGGGGTCGCGATCGCGGCCCGAAGCATCGACAGCGGGGCGGCGGGCGACAAGCTCGCGACGCTTGCCCGCCTGACGCGGGGCTGAGCCGATGGCGACGATCCTCGAGCGCATCCGCGACTACAAGCTGGCCGAGATCGCGGCGCTGCGCGCCCGCACGAGCGAGCAGGCGCTTCAGGCCGCGGCGCGCGCCGCCCCACCGCCGCGCGGCTTCGCCGCCGCGCTTGACCGCGCCGCGGGGTCGGGCTTCGCCCTCATCGCCGAGATCAAGAAGGCGAGCCCCTCGAAGGGCCTGATCCGCGCCGACTTCGACCCGCCCGCCCTCGCGCGGGCCTATGCGGCGGGGGGGGCCGCGTGCCTGTCGGTGCTGACCGACGCGCCATCCTTTCAGGGCGCGCCCGAATATCTCGCGGCCGCGCGCGCGGCCTGCGCGCTGCCGGCGCTGCGCAAGGATTTCCTCTACGATCCGATCCAGGTGCTCGAGGCGCGCGCGCTCGGGGCTGATGCGATCCTCATCATCATGGCGAGCGTGTCGGACGCGCAGGCGGCCGAGCTCGATGCCGCCGCGCGCGGGCTCGGGATGGATGTGCTGGTCGAGGTCCACGACGCGCCCGAGCTTGACCGCGCGCTGCGGCTCACTCCCGGCCTTCTGGGTATCAACAACCGCAACCTGCATGATTTCTCGGTGACGCTCGACACCACCCGCGCGCTTGCCCCCCGCGTGCCGGCGCCGTGGCGCGTCGTGTCGGAAAGCGGCCTCTATACCCAAGCCGACCTCGCGGGCCTAGCACCCCTCGGCGTGCGCGCCTTCCTTGTGGGCGAGAGCCTGATGCGCCAGCCCGACGTCACCGCCGCAACCCGCACGCTGCTCGGAGCCGCGCCATGAGCCTCACGCATTTCGACGCCGAGGGGCGCGCGCATATGGTCGATGTCTCGGACAAGGCGGTGACGAGCCGCATCGCCGTCGCGGCCGGGGCGGTGCGGATGCTGCCCGAGACGCTCGCGCGCGTGACCGAGGGGCGGGCGGCCAAGGGCGATGTGCTGGGGGTTGCGCGGCTTGCGGGCATCATGGGCGCCAAGCGGACGGCCGATCTCATTCCGCTGTGCCATCCGCTCGCGCTGACGCGGGTCGCGCTCGACCTCGTGCCCGATCCCGACCTGCCGGGCGTGCGCATCGAGGCGAGCGTGCGGACCTCGGGCCAGACCGGGGTCGAGATGGAGGCGCTGACGGCCGTCTCGGTCGCGGCGCTGACGGTCTATGACATGCTCAAGGCCGTGGACCGGGGGATGGAGATCACCGACATCCGCCTGACCCTCAAGGACGGCGGCAAGTCGGGCCGCTACGAGGCCCCCGCATGATCACGGTCGAGGAGGCGCTGGCGCGCGTGCTCGCGCTCGTGCAGCCGGTCGCGACCGAACGCATCGCGCTGCGCGAGGCGAGCGGGCGTGTCCTGCGGGTGCCGGGTGTCGCGACGCGCGACCAGCCGCCCTTCGATGCCTCGGCGATGGATGGCTATGCGCTGGCGGGCGACCCGGCCCCCGGCGCGCGCTTTCGCGTCGTCGGCGCGGCGCGCGCCGGGGCGGGATATTCGGGCCGGGTCGGGCCGGGAGAGGCGGTGCGCATCTTCACCGGCGCGCCCGTTCCCGAGGGCGCGACGCGTGTCGTCATCCAGGAGGATGTGACCGCCGGGGAGGGCGTGATCGTCCTTGGCGAGAACGCCGACACCGCGCGCCACATCCGCCGTCGCGGCTCAGACTTCCGCATCGGCGCCGAACTCGACGCCCCGCGCCGGCTGCGCCCGGTCGAGATCGGCCTGCTCGCGGCCATGAACCAGCCCGAGGTCGAGGTCGCGCGCCGCCCCGAGATCGCGCTGATCGCGACCGGGGACGAACTCGTGATGCCTGGCGAGGCGCCGGGCGCCGATCAGATCATCGCCTCGAACGCCTTCGCGATCGCCGCCCTCGTCGAGGCCGAGGGAGCGCGCGCCCGCCTTCTGCCCATCGCCCCGGATGAGCCGCAGGCAATCGCCGATGTCTTCGATCTGGCGCGCGGGGCCGATATCGTCGTCACTATCGGTGGCGCCTCGGTCGGCGAGCATGACCTCGTGGCCGCCACCGCCGAGCGGCTCGGGCTTGAGCGCGCCTTCTGGAAGATCGCGATGCGGCCGGGCAAGCCGCTGATGGCGGGCCGATTTGCCGACGGGCGGACGATGCTGGGGCTGCCGGGCAACCCGGTTTCCTCGATCGTGTGCAGCGCGCTCTTTCTCGTGCCGATGATCCGCAGGATGCTCGGACTGGCCGAACCCGGGCAACGGCTGCGGCGGGCCCTCCTCGAGGGCGAACTCGGGCCGAACGGCCCTCGCGCGCATTACATGCGCGCCCGCCGCCTGCCCCCCGCCGCCGATGGGCGCGAACGCGTCGCGGCCTTCGAGGATCAGGACAGCGCGCGGCTGCGCCTGCTGACCGAGGCCGACGCGCTCATCGTCCGGCCGCCGCGCGCGCCGGCCGCCGCCCGGGGCGCCGAGGTCGACTTCATCGAGATCTGAGCAGGCCGTCTTGACAGGCTGCCCGCCGCCGTGTCAGAACATCCAGCGAACACCAGGCGCGGAGGATGAGATGCTGACGTCGAAGCAGATCGAACTTCTGGCACTGATCAAGCGTCGGCTCGATGCCGATGGCGTGCCGCCCTCCTTCGAGGAGATGAAGGACGCGCTCGATCTGCGTTCCAAGTCCGGGGTGCATCGCCTCATCACCGCGCTGGAAGAGCGGGGCTTCATCCGCCGCTTGCCGCACAAGGCGCGCGCGCTCGAGATCCTGCGCCTGCCCGACGCGATGGAGCGTCCCGATTTCCGGCCGCCGCCGCGTCTTGATCCGGCGACGCGTCGCGGTCGGCCGCGCAGGGCCGATCCCCTGCCGCCCGCGATGGCCGGCGGTGCGGGGGCCTTCGAGGTGCCCATCATGGGGCGGATCGCCGCCGGCCTGCCGATCGAGGCGATCGCGGATGGCGCGACGCATCTTGCCGTGCCCGCGTCGATGATGCGCCCCGGGACGGAGCACTTCGCGCTCGAGGTGAGGGGCGACTCGATGATCGAGGCGGGGATCAACGACGGCGACATCGTCATCATCCGCCAGCAGTCCACGGCCGACACGGGCGACATCGTCGTGGCGCTGATCGAGGATCAGGAGGCGACGCTCAAGCGCTTTCGCCGCAAGGGCTCGATGATCGCGCTCGAGGCCGCGAACCCCGCTTACGAGACGCGGCTCTATCCCGACCATCTGGTGCGCGTGCAGGGCCGCCTCGTCGGGCTCATTCGCAACTACTGAGGCGCCGGTGCCGCCGCGGCGATCAAGGCGGCAGGGGCAGGGGCAGGGGCAGGGGCACGGGGGCGGGCATCCCCGCGGTGGAGCACCGCCACCGCCAGCCCCTCGGTCTTCCAGGCGCGCGGCCAGGGGCCCGGTGCATCGTCGGGTCGGCGGCGCGCGGCCCCCGACCAGGCGCGCCGGTCGGTGTGGGTGGCGCGCAGCCTCAGCGCCCCCTCGGCCCCGAGCGTAACCGAAAGCGCACCGGTGCGGGCCAGAAGGCGCTGGTCGATGACGATGCAGCCTGCCGGCACATCGGGCCAGACGCGCGCGGCGATGATGACGAGATCGGCCTCGGCGCAGGCGGCGCCGAGCCCCTCGGGCGCGCGCGATCCCTTCATCACCGCGATCCACCAGTCGCCAAAGCGCAGTCGTCGGTCGCCCGGGGCGCTGGCGAACGGGCCGGCGCGCGCGGCCGCCTCGGCCTGGGTCGCCATGTCGCCATCCGCCTCGAGCCAGCCGTCCGCGGTGAAGCCTGCCCCGCGCGGCGCCGACAGTACCCGCCCGTTGGGCCCCATCACGCCCACGAGCCCGCCATCGGCCGAGACGAGCATCGCCGGCCGCTCTGCCATCTTCCACGGCAGCAGGCAGGCGAGCGCGACCGCCGCGCCGGCCCATCGCGCCCGCCCCGGCCAGACGATGAGCCACAGCGCCCCGAGCGCCATCACCGGCAGCACCCATCCGGGCGGCTCGGTCACGGCCGTCACCGAGCCCTCGAGCGCCGCGACGAAATGCGCGACCCGCAGCACCCAGGCGATGCCTTGCTCCATCACCCACAGCGCAGGCCCCTCGAGGCCGAGGGGCGCGAGCACCGCCGCGACGACGGCCGCGGGCATCACGAAAGTGCCGACGATCGGCACGCTCAGCACATTGGCGAGCAGCCCGTATTCGGCGATGCGGTTGAAATGCGCGGCCGCGATCGGCGCGGTCGCCCAGCCCGCCACCGCCGAGGTGAACAAAACGATCGCGAGCGGCCGGATCAGGCGGGGTATGCGCCGCATCGGCAACCGCCCGCGCAGCCCCGCGAAGCCCGCGACCAGCGCCGCGGTCGCGGCGAAGGACATCTGAAAGCCAGGCTCGAGCAGCGCCTCGGGTTGCAGGCAGAGGATGATGAGGGCCGCGAGCGCGACCGAGCGCAGCGAGATCGCGCGTCGGTCCGCGAGCACCGCGCCGAGAAAGACGCAAGCCATGACGAAGGCGCGCTCGGTCGCGACATTGCCGCCCGAGATCATCAGATAGAATCCCCCCGCCCCGAGCGCCACGGCGGCTGCGACCTTCTTGCCGGGAACCCGCAGCGCGAGCGGTGGCACGAGGGCGAGCCCGAATCGGACCATCCCGAAGACGAAGGCGGTGACGAGCCCCATGTGCAGCCCCGAGATCGCGAGCAGATGCGCGAGATTCGAGGCGCGCAACGCCTCGGTCGTCTGCTGGGCGATGCCGGAGCGGTCGCCGGTGACGAGGGCGGCGGCGACGCCCCCCTCCTCTCCCCCGATCACCGAGCGCAGATGCGCGCCGATCCCCTCGCGCAGGCGGTTGATGCGCGCCTCGCCCTGGGCGGGGGGGGCGATGATCTCGGGCGGGGTGCGGGTGTAGCCGACGGCCCCGAGGCTGCGGAACCACGCCATGCGGCGAAAGTCGAACCCGCCGGGCTCGATCGGCCCCTCGGGCGGTGAGAGATGCGCCGTCGTCCGGATCAGGCTGCCCGGCTCGGGGCGCATGCCCGCGGCCATGCCATGCAGCGCGATGCGGACGCGCTCGGGCGTGCGCGTGGCGGCGACATCGACGAGCACGACCCGGTCAAGCGTCAGGCGCAGCTGATCGGAATAGGATCGGTCGATGCCGACGACCCGCCCCTCGACCGGGCCGTGATAGCGGAAGGGCAGCACCGGCGCCGCCACCCGCTCGGCCCGGATCGCGGCTGCGGCGAAACCCGCCGCGAGGCAGAGGACGACCGCCGCGCCAAGGCGCAGAAGCTGCGCCGCGATGCCCGCCTGCGCCCCGTCGCGGCCACGCGCAAGCGTCGTCGCCGCGGCCGCGCCGATCAGCGCCACCCCCAGAACCAGCATCAGCCCGGGGTCGCGCGGGGCCGCGAACCACAGGCCGATGCCGCCCGCCACCCCGGCAGGGGCAAGCAGGAAGACGCGGCCCTCGGCCACCGCCAGCGCCTCGGCCACAGGAAAGGCCCGCCCCACTTGTTGATCGCTCCGACAATCCCTAAGAGATCGTGAACCCTAGCCAGGGCAAGGTTTCCGAAAGGTTAATGCCGATGTCCGGCCCCCTATCCGACCCTGCCGCCGACCCCGCGCACCGCGATCCGCGCCCCGGGGTCGTGACGCGATTCGCGCCCTCGCCGACGGGCTATCTGCACATCGGGGGCGCGCGCACGGCGCTCTTCAACTGGCTCTATGCCCGCGGGCGGGGCGGGAAGTTCCTGCTCCGGATCGAGGACACCGACCGCGAACGCTCCACCCCGGAGGCGACCGAGGCGATCCTCAAGGGGCTGAAATGGCTCGGGCTCGACTGGGACGGCGAGGCGATCAGCCAGTTCGCCCGCAAGGACCGCCACGCCGAGGTCGCCCACGAGATGGTCGCGCGGGGGGCGGCCTATCGCTGCTTCTCGCCGCCCGAAGAGATCGAGGCCGCGCGCGCGAGCGCGCTGGCCGAGGGGCGCTCGACCCTCTTTCGCAGCCCCTGGCGCGACGCCGACCCCGCGACCCACCCCGACGCGCCCTTCGTCGTCCGCATCCGGGCCCCGCGCGAGGGCGAGACGGTGATCGAGGACGCGGTGCAGGGCACGGTGCGCTTCGGCAACGACCAGCTCGACGATATGGTCTGTTTACGTTCGGATGGTACGCCGACCTACATGCTCGCGGTGGTGGTCGACGATCACGACATGGGGGTCACGCATGTCATCCGGGGGGACGATCACCTGAACAACGCCGCCCGCCAGACGATGGTCTATCGCGCCATGGGCTGGGAGGTGCCGGTCTGGGCGCATATCCCGCTGATCCACGGCCCCGACGGCAAGAAGCTGTCGAAGCGGCACGGGGCGGTCGGGCTCGAGCAATATGCGGCGATGGGCTATCCGCCGGCGGCGCTGCGCAACTATCTCGCGCGGCTCGGCTGGTCGCATGGCGATGCCGAGGTCTTCACCGACGCCGAGGCGCGGGCGTGGTTCGATCTGGCCGGGATCGGGCGGGCGCCGGCGCGGCTCGACTTCAAGAAGCTCGAACATCTGAGCGCGCGCCACATCGCCATGATGGACGATGCTGCGCTGCTGCATGACATCGCGGCCTATCGCGCCGCGATCGGGGCCGAACCCTTCACCGCCGCCGAGGCCGCGGCGCTTGGCCGGGCGCTGCATTGCGTCAAGGACAAGGCGAGGAGCCTTGGAGAGCTGCTTGAAAAAGCGGCATTTATTCTTTCATCGCGCCCGCTTTTGCCGGATGGGCCGGCGCTGGCGGCGCTTGATCCGGTATCCCGTGGCATACTGTCGGAATTGACGCCGCAGCTGCACAATGCTAACTGGGAGCGTGCGGATCTCGAAAAGATCGCAGGCGGCATCGCCGCCGCGCACGGCCTCGGGCTGGGCAGGATCGCGGCGCCGCTTCGGGCCGCCCTCTCGGGGCGGACGGTCAGTCCGAGCGTCTTCGACATGATGCTCGTCCTCGGCCGGGACGAGACGATCGCACGGATCAAGGATGCCGTGCACTGGCCCGAGGGGGCCCGCTAGCGCGCCGCCACGGGCGACACGCCACCACAGTCCGGCCGGGGGGCCGGCGCGAACAGGGGGTATAGGGATGTCCGCATCGAAACGCACCGCAACCATCACGCTCGACGGCAAGACGATCGACCTGCCGGTGCAGCACGGCACGACCGGCCCCGATGTCATCGACATCCGCAAGCTTTACGCCGAGGCCGACGTCTTCACCTTCGATCCGGGCTTCACCTCGACCGCAGCCTGCGAATCGGCCATCACCTACATCGACGGCGATGCGGGCGAACTGCTCTATCGCGGCTATCCGATCGAGCAGCTGGCCGAGAAGTCATCCCACCTCGAGGTCTGCTATCTGCTCCTTTACGGAGAGCTTCCGACGGCCGCCCAGCTCGCGGACTTCGAGGGCCGCGTCACGCGCCACACCATGGTGCACGAGCAGATGCACTATTTCTTCCGCGGCTTCCGCCGCGACAGCCACCCGATGGCGACGATGGTGGGCGTGGTGGGCGCGATGTCGGCCTTCTATCACGACAGCCTCGACATCATCGATCCCTGGCAGCGCGAGGTCGCGGCCATCCGCATGATCGCGAAACTGCCCACGATCGCCGCGATGGCCTACAAGTATTCGATCGGCCAGCCCTTCGTCTATCCGAAGAACAGCCTCGATTACGCCTCGAACTTCCTGCACATGTGCTTTGCCGTCCCCTGCGAGGACTATGTGGTCAAGCCCGCGCTCGCGAAGGCCATGGACCGCATCATGATGCTCCATGCCGACCACGAGCAGAACGCCTCGACCTCGACGGTGCGGCTGGCAGGCTCGTCGGGCGCCAACCCCTTTGCCTGCATCGCGGCCGGCATCGCCTGCCTCTGGGGGCCGGCGCATGGCGGGGCGAATCAGGCCTGCCTCGAGATGCTGCGCGAGATCGGGACGGTGGAGCGCATCCCCGAATTCATCCGCCGCGCCAAGGACAAGAACGACAGCTTCCGCCTCATGGGCTTTGGCCACCGCGTCTACAAGAACTTCGACCCGCGCGCGAAGGTGATGAAGGAATCGGCCGACGAGGTGCTGGGCCTGCTCGGGGTCGAGAACAACGAGACGCTGAAGGTCGCCAAGGAGCTTGAGCGGATCGCGCTCGAGGACGAGTATTTCATCTCGAAGAAGCTCTATCCGAACGTCGATTTCTATTCGGGCATCATCCTCGAGGCGATGGGCTTCCCGACCTCGATGTTCACGCCGATCTTCGCGCTCTCGCGCACGGTCGGCTGGATCTCGCAGTGGAAGGAGATGATCGCGGACCCGGCGCAGAAGATCGGGCGTCCGCGCCAGCTCTATGTCGGCCCGACCCGGCGCGATTTCGTCGAGGTGGGCGCGCGCTGACCCCGGTCAGAGCGCGTCCATCAGCGCGTCCGACATCTCGAAGTTGGCGGTGACGTTCTGGACGTCATCGTCCTCCTCGAGGGTCTCGATCAGCCGCATGAGCTTCTGCGCGGCCTCGAGCTCGGCGATCTCGGTCGTCGATGCGGGCTTCCAGACCAGTTTCGCGCTCTCGACCTCGCCGAGGGCGGCCTCGAGCGCGGCCGCCACCTCGCCGAGATCGGCCGCCGCGCACCAGATCAGGTGGCCGTCCTCGGAACTCTCGACATCCTCGGCCCCGGCCTCGATCGCGGCCTCGAACACCCGCTCGGCGCTGCCTGCCTTCGCGCCATAGCTGATCTGGCCCATGCGGCCGAACATGAAGCTGACCGCGCCCGTCTCGGCCAGATTGCCGCCGTTCTTGGTGAAAGTGCTGCGGACGTTCGAGGCGGTGCGGTTTCGGTTGTCCGTCATCGCCTCGACGATGATCGCGACCCCGCCCGGCCCGTAGCCCTCATACCGGATCTCGTCGAGCGCCTCCGCATCGGCGGCGGAGGCCTTCGAGATGGCGCGGTCGATCACGTCGCGCGGCATGGAATTGGCCTTGGCCTCGCGCACCGCAAGGCGCAGGCGGGCGTTCTTGTCGGGGTCGGGGTCGCCCATGCGGGCCGCCACCGTGATCTCGCGCGAGAGCTTCGAGAACAGCCGCGAGCGCGCGGCGTCCTGCTTGCCCTTGCGATGCTGGATGTTGGCCCATTTGGAATGGCCGGCCATGTCGCGCCCCCCGACTGATGTGCGCCCGATCCCGGGCGGATCTCCCATATCCCAGCCGCGCGAGGCGCCGCAAGACGGGCGGCGCGGGTGTGACGGGCATCGCACGGCGGGGCGTCCGGGGTGGCGCCGCGCGCCCTCTGCGGTTGCGCCTCGGGTGTGCATCGGGGTAAGCCCGAGGGAGGCACGAACGTGCCGGGATGCAACGGAAGCCCCGATGACGCCGCCCCAAGACAACCCGCCCGAGCTGATCTGGACGAACGATCAGAGACATATCCTCCATCCCTGGACCAACTTCGGCCCCTTTGAGGCCGAAGGGTCGCTCGTGATCGAGCGGGGCGAGGGGGTGTGGCTGTGGGACGCGGGGGGGCGGCGCTATCTCGATGCGGTGGGCGGGCTGTGGTGCACCAACATCGGGCTCGGCCGGGCCGAGATGGCGCGCGCCATCGCCGCGCAGGTGGAGCGGCTGGCCTTCACCAATACCTTCGTCGACATGACGAATGCGCCCTCGGCCATGCTCGCGGCCCGGCTTGCCGATCTCGCGCCGGGGGATCTGAACCGCGTGCATTTCACGACCTGCGGCTCGACGGCGGTCGACACGGCGCTGCGGATGGTGGCCTTCGTGCAGCGCTCGCTCGGCCATCCCGACAAGACGGGGATCGTGGCGCGCCGGCTCAGCTATCACGGTTCGACCCATTTCGGCCAGTCGGTCAGCCACCGCCCCGGCGACCGCGTGCCCGAATTCCGCTACGAGACGCGCGGCATCCATCACCTGAGCGCGCCGAACCTCTATCGCGCGCCCGAGGGCATGGACGAGGCCGCCTTCTGCGACCATCTCGTGGCCGAGTTCGAGGCGCTGATCGCGCGCGAGGGCGCCGACAGGATCGGCGCCTTCATCGCCGAGCCGATCCAGGCCTCGGGCGGGGTCATCATCCCGCCGGCGGGCTATCTGCCGCGCATGGCCGAACTGTGCCGCCGGCATGGGATCCTCGTGATCTTCGACGAGGTCGTGACCGCCTTCGGCCGCCTCGGCCGGTGGTTCGCGGCGGGCGAGGAGACGGGCGTCGTCCCCGACATCGTCACCGTCGCCAAGGGCCTCACCTCGGGGTATCTGCCGCTCGGGGCGGTGATCTTCTCGGACCGGCTGTGGCAGGCGATGGCGGCCGACCCCGAGCGGTGGTTCACCTCGGGCTTCACCTATTCGGGCCACCCCGTCGCCTGCGCGGCCGCGCTGACCAATCTCGGGATCATCGAGCGCGAGGGGCTTCTGGGCAACGCCGCGCGGATGGGCGCGCGCTTTGCCGAGCGGCTGGGCGCGCTCGGCGAACTGCCGACGGTCGGCGATGTGCGCGCGCGGGGCCTCATGGCCTGCGTCGAGAATGTCGCCGACAAGGCGAGCCGCGCGCTCCTGCCCGATGAGGTCAACATCGGCAAGCGCATCTCGGACGCCTGCGAGGCGCGCGGGCTGCTCGTGCGGCCGATCGCGCATCTCAACGTCATGTCGCCGGCGCTGACCGTCACCGAAGAGACGGTTGACGAGATTGTCGATACGCTGCACGCAGCCATCCGCGAGGTGACGGACACGCTCGTCCGCGAAGGGGTGAGGATCGCCTGATGGGGCTCGAACAATCCGCCGAAGAGGTCGATGGCGCATTCCTGCGCGAGGGGCTGAAGGGCCTGTCGTTCGAGAACGCCTTTGGCGGTGCGACTTCCTTCCTGCGCCGCCGCTACAGCCGCGATCTCAAGGGCGTCGATCTGGCGGTGACGGGGGTGCCCTTCGATCAGGCGGTGACGCACCGCACCGGCACCCGCTTCGGCCCGCGCGCGATCCGCGAGGCCTCGAGCCTCCAGCCCTGCGACCGGCCCTTCGGCTGGGGGTTCTCGCCGCTCGAGGAATTCGCGATCGTCGATTACGGCGATCTCGCCTTCGACTATGCGCGCATCGCGGCCTTTCCCGCGGCGCTGAGCGCGCATATCGGCACGATCCTCGATGCCGGGGCGGGGACGCTCACGCTCGGGGGGGACCATTACATCACGTTGCCGATCCTGCGCGCCCATGCCGAGCGCTTCGGGCCCGTGGGCGTCATCCAGTTCGATGCCCATTCCGACCTCTGGCCCGATGACGACATGGCCCGCATCGACCACGGCACGATGATGTACAAGGCCGTCCGGGCGGGCTATGTCGACCCCGCGCGCTCGGTCCAGATCGGCATCCGCACCGATTGCGAGGATTACCTCGGCATCCGCGCCATCACCGCCCCCGAGGTGCACGAACGCGGGCCGCGGGCCATCGCCGCCGAGGTGCGCGCGATCGCGGGCGACGGCCCGAGCTATCTGAGCTTCGACATCGACGCGCTCGATCCCGCCTTCGCGCCCGGCACCGGCACGCCGGTCTGGGGCGGGCTTGCAAGCTGGCAGGCGGCCGCGATCCTGCGCGATCTGGCAGGGGTGCGCCTGACCGGGGGCGATGTGGTCGAGGTCTCGCCGCCCTATGACACGACGGGGGCAACCGCCATCGCGGCCGCCCATGTCGCGACCGAGATCATGTGCCTGTGGTGCTGGACGCGGCGATGATCTGGCTCGGGCGCGCCGTTCTCGTCCTGCTCGCGGCGCTCGTGGTCTATGGCCTCTGGGTGCGGCTCGCGCCCTCGGATCCGGCGCGCTGGCATCTTGATCCGCTGACGGCCCCCGACCCGGCCACCCCCAATTTCGCCCGCCTTGCACCCGGCGAGGTGCGCGGCCCCGATCCCGCGACGTTCGCCCGGCAGGTGCAGGCGGCGATGGAGGCGATGCCGCGCACGCATCTTCTGGCCGGATCGGCCGAGGAGTTGCACATGACCTTCATCACCCGCTCGCGGCTCTGGGGCTTTCCCGATTACACCTCGGTCCGCATCCTTGCGGCGGACGGGGGCGCGACGCTCGCGGCCTTCGCGCGCGCCCGCTTCGGGTCGGAGGATCTGGGCGTGAATGCCGCGCGGCTCGCGGCACTTGCCGCCGCCCTCGCCACCCCTTGACCCTGCGGCCCGGCATGGGCATGTGCCGCCCATGCTCCCGGCAGAGAAACTCGCGCGCATCACCGAACGCTTCGCCTATGTCGAGGCGCGGCTCGAAGCCGGCGCGGCGCCCGGCGAACTTTCCGCCCTCGGGCGCGAACATGCCGAGTTGCGCCCGGTCGTGGCCGGCATCGCGCGCTGGCAGGCCGCGCGCATGGGCCTCGCCGAGGCCGAGGCGATGCTCGCCGACCCCGAGATGCGCGCGTTGGCCGAGGAAGAGATCGGGCGCCTGCGCGCCGAGATCCCCGCGCTCGAGGCCGAGTTGCGCGTGGCCCTCCTGCCGCGCGATGCCGCCGACGCGCGCCCCGCGATCCTCGAGATCCGCCCCGGCACGGGCGGCGAGGAGGCGGCGCTCTTCGCCGCCGACCTCCTGCGGATGTATCAGCGCCACGCCGAGGCGCAGGGCTGGCGGTTCGAGCTGCTCGACCTGCAATCGACCGAGCTCGGCGGCGTGCGCGAGGCCGTCGCGCGGATCGAGGGCGAGGGCGTCTTTGCCCGGCTGAAATACGAATCGGGCGTTCACCGCGTCCAGCGCGTGCCCGAGACCGAGGCGGGCGGGCGGATCCACACCTCGGCCGCGACCGTCGCCGTCCTGCCCGAGGCCGAGGAGGTCGACATCGACATCCCCGCCGCCGACATCCGCATCGACACGATGCGATCCTCGGGCGCGGGCGGGCAGCATGTGAACACGACCGATTCGGCCGTCCGCATCACCCACCTGCCGACCGGGATCGTCGTCACGAGTTCCGAGAAATCGCAGCACCAGAACCGCGCCAACGCGATAGCCGTCCTGCGCGCCCGCCTCTATGACGCCGAGCGCAGCCGGCAGGAGGGCGCGCGCGCGGCCGAGCGGCGCGCGCAAGTCGGGTCGGGCGACCGCTCCGAGCGAATCCGCACCTACAACTTCCCCCAAGGCCGAATGACCGATCATCGCATCAACCTCACGCTCTACCGCCTCGGCGCGATCATGGAGGGCGATCTGTCGGAGGTGATCGACGCGCTCGTGGCCGACGATCAGGCGCGCCGGCTGGCCGAGGCCGATGGCTGAGGGCACGCGCGCCGCACTGGCCGCAGCGGTCGCGCGGCTGCGCGCGGCGGGGGTCGAGGATCCGCCGGGCGATGCGCGCAGGCTTCTGGCCCATGCGCTGGGGATCGGCGCGGACCGGCTGATCGTGGCGATGCCCGACACGCTCGGGCCCGAACAGGCCGCCCGCTTCGCCGCCGCCATCGCCGCCCGCGCCGCGCGTCGCCCGGTCGCGCAGATCATCGGCGCGCGCCTCTTCTGGGGCCTGTCGCTGCGGGTGACGCCCGATGTCCTCGACCCGAGGCCCGAGACCGAGGTGCTGGTGGCCGAGGCGCTGCGCGAGGGGGCGGACGCGGTCCTCGACCTCGGCACCGGATCGGGCGCCATCGTGCTCGCGATCCTCTCCGGGTGCCCCCGGGCGCGCGGGGTCGGGGCCGACATCTCGGCGCCCGCGCTGCAGGTGGCGGCGGCGAATGCGCGCGCGCTCGGGCTTGCCGACCGCGTGGCCTTCATCCGCTCGGACTGGTTCGCGCAGGTCGCGGGGCGGTTCGACCTGATCGTGGCGAACCCCCCCTATCTGGCCGAGGCCGAACTGGCCGGTCTTGCCCCCGAGGTCGCCCGGCACGAGCCGCGCGGCGCCCTCAGCCCCGGCGGCGACGGGCTCGGCGCCTATCGGCGCATCGCGGCGGGGGCGGGGGCGCATCTGCACCCCGGTGGCCGGATCCTGCTCGAGATCGGGCCGACGCAGGGGCGGGCGGTCCACGCGCTACTCACCGCGGCGGGGTTTGCAGCGGTGCGCGTCCTGCCCGACCTCGACGGTCGCGATCGGGTGGTGGCGGCGGTCTGGACGGGGCAGGGCTGAGGCTGCGGCAAAAATGCATCATTCCGGCCGGCCTGCGGGAAATTCCCCTTGCCGCGGCCCCGGAATGATGATTTGCAAACACCATGTCCTCGGGCTACCCAGCGTGCCGAGGTCGAAACGCTCGCCCATCATGACGGACACCGCCCGCAAGGGTGGACGGCCTGACAGCCGCGTTCCCGTGGGGCAAACCCTACTATAGGCCGGACCCGGAACCTGATGCGATCCTCCAAATCACGCGCACGCGCCAAGCAGCACCGTCCCCGCCCGATGGGCAACATCATCAACCGGGTCTTCGAAAGCTCGGGGCCCGACGGCAAGGTGCGCGGCACCCCCCAGCAGATCATCGAGAAGTATCTCGTGCTTGCCCGCGATGCCCAGCTTTCGAACGACCGCGTGGCGGCCGAGAACTTCCTCCAGCACGCCGAGCACTACACCCGCATGCTGGGCGAGGCGCAGCGCGAGATGGCGGCCGAGCAGGAGGCGCGGCGTCATCAGGGCGGCGGCCAGCCGCAGGGGCAGCCGCAGGGCGGTTCCGCCCAGGAAGGGCGCGAACGATTTGGGGGCCAGATGGGCGGTCAGAACCGCATCCGTTATGAACGCGACGATGAACAGCCCCACATCGTGCCCGAGGCCCTGCTTGCCGTGGATTACGATGACGACGGCGACAGCATCCTGATCGAGACGCCCGAGGCGCGGCGCAGCGCCGTGGCGCGTGACGATGCACCCGCCGAGGCCGAAGTGCCTGCCCGCGCCGAGCCTTCGGCGTCCGTCGACGAGGGGGCGGGTGGGTCCGAACGGCACGAATCGCGCGGGCCGCGGCGTGGCCCCCGCCGTGGACGCGGCGGCGGCTCCGAGACGCCCTCGGGCTCGGCAGCGGCCGAATAGCCGCCTCAGCGCAGGATCGGCTCCAGCGGATCATAGAGGCACCGCTCGCCCCATGCGGCGGCGGGCAGACGGTCCGGCTTGAAGCGGATCGCGGCCATCTCGGCGCGGTCAAAGAAGCGCCGCCGCGTCACCACGCCCGCGGGATCCGTCCAGCCGGGATCGAGGCCCGCGCCGAGGATGGACGCGCGAAAGAACACCTCGACCTGATGAAAGCTGCCGGCCGGGTCGTGGAACTCGTTGACGAGGGCGGGCTCGCCCACACCGATCCGCAGCCCCGTTTCCTCGGCGACCTCGCGGATCAGCGTCTCGGTCAGGGATTGCCCCCGCTCCACCCCGCCCCCCGGCGCGCACCAGAGGTCGGACTGCCCGCCGGGCCAGGCGTTCACCAGCAGAAGCCGCCCCTCGTGCAGGATGATCGCGCGCGCGGCGATGCGGGGGGGCGCCATCTCAGCCCCGCGGCCGCACGCGGTTCACATGCCCCATCTTGCGCCCCGCGCGCACCTCGGCCTTGCCATAGAGGTGCAGCGCCGCGCCGGGGGTCGCGGCAAGCTCGGGCACGCGGGACATGTCCTCGCCGATCAGGTTCTCCATCACGACATCGCTGTGGCGGCTGCCATCGCCGAGCGGCCAGCCCGCGATGGCGCGGATGTGCTGTTCGAACTGATCGACGGCGCAGCCGTTCTGCGTCCAGTGGCCCGAGTTGTGGACCCGCGGCGCGATCTCGTTGACGATGAGCCCCGCGCGGGTGACGAACAGCTCCACTCCGATCACGCCCACATAGTCGAGCGCGCCGAGGATGCGCGCCGCGATCAGCACCGCATCGGTGCGCCGCGCGGCCGAGAGGGCAGGGGCCGGCACCGTGGTGCGCCGCAGGATCCCGCCCTCATGCACATTCTCGCCCGGATCGAAGGCTGCGACCTGTCCATCGGCCGAGCGCGCGGCGATGACCGACACCTCGGCCGAGAAATCAACCACCCCTTCGAGGATCGCATGCGCCCCGCCCAGCGCGGCAAGCGCCGCGTCGGCCTCGGCGGGCGCATTGATGCGCACCTGCCCCTTGCCGTCATAGCCCATCCGCGCGGTCTTGAGGATCGCGGGCAGGCCGATGCGCGCGATCGCGAGGTCGAGATCCGCGCGCGAGCCGACCTCGGCCCAGGGCGCGGTCGCAAGCCCCGCGGCGTTGAGAAAGCTCTTCTCGGCCACGCGGTCCTGCGCGGTCGCGAGCGCCCGCCGCCCGGGCATGACGGGGCGCAAGGGCACCACGGTGTCGATGACCGAGAGCGGGATGTTCTCGAACTCATAGGTCACGACATCGACGGCGGCGGCAAAACGCGCCAGTGCCGCGGCATCATCCCAGCCCGCGCAGGTGGCGGCGGCGGCCACATCGCGCGCGGGTGCCGCCGGGTCGGGATCAAAGACATGCGCCCGCAGCCCGAGCCGCGCCGCCGCCACGGCGAGCATCCGGCCAAGCTGGCCGCCGCCGAGGATGCCGATCACGGCGCCCGTCCGCAGCGCCTCAGACATCCGAGGGCCTCTCGGGGACCGAGGCCGCAAGGGCCGCGCGCCACTCCGCCAGCCGCGCCGCCAGCGCCCCGTCGCCGAGCGCCAGGATCGCCGCCGCCATCAGCCCGGCATTGGCCGCCCCCGCCGCCCCGATCGCCATCGTCGCGACCGGAAAGCCGCGCGGCATCTGGACGATGGAATAGAGGCTGTCGAGCCCGCCCAGCGCCTTCGTCTCTACCGGCACGCCGATGACCGGCAGCGCCGTCTTCGAGGCCATCATGCCCGGCAGATGCGCGGCCCCCCCCGCGCCCGCGATGATGACGCGCAAGCCCCGCCCCGCGGCCTCGGTGCCATAGCGCCAGAGCCGGTCGGGCGTGCGGTGGGCCGAGACGATCGCGGATTCCCACTGGACGCCAAGCTCGTCGAGGATGTCGGCCGCATGCTTCATCGTCGGCCAGTCGGACTGGCTGCCCATGATGATCCCGACCTGTGCCGCCATGCGCCCCCCCTGCACCGCCTGCCGCCCCATAGCGCAGACGCCGCAGCCCCGCCAGCGCCCTCAGGCGATGATGTCGGGGATGAGGCGGTCCTCGATGCGCGCGATCTCGTCCTTGAGCGAGAGCTTCTGCTTCTTCAGCCGCCGCAGCCGCAACTGATCGCCCCGGCCCGATTCCTCGAGCACCGCGATCGCCTCGTCGAGGTCGCGATGCTCGCGCTGCAACACCCCGAGCCGGATGCGCAGCATTTCTTCGGGGCTGAGTTCGCTCGGGGCCGACATGCGCGCTTGGCCTGCTTTCGGGAAAGTCTCTGCACGATACCCGATCGCGCGGCCGCGATGAAGGGGGCTCAGCCCCCGATCAGGCGCGGCAGGCCGAGCGCGAGGACCGGCAGGCCAAGGATCAGCCCGACGCGCGCGACCTCGGCCCCGATGAAGGGCACGACGCCGCGAAACACCGTCGCCATCGGCACATGCGACGCGATCCCCGCGATGATGAAGACATTGAGGCCGACCGGCGGCGTGATGAGGCCGAGCTCGACCACCGCGAGCACGAGGATCCCGAACCAGATCCGAAGCTCGTCGTTCGTCATGCCGAAGGCGGCAGCGGAGGCCGCAACATCCTCGCCGCCATTGAGCGCAACAAGCGTCGGCCAGAAGAACGGCACCACGACGAGTATCATCGCGAGGCTCTCCATGAAGCAGCCGAGCACGATCAGAAGGGCCAGCATCACGATGAGGACGAGCATCGGGTCGAGCCCGCTCGCCCCCGCCCAGCCCGAGATCGCCTGCGGCAGGCCCGCCCGGGCGAAGAAGCCCTTGAGCACCTCCGCCCCGAAGAGGATCAGATAGATCATCCCCGTCGTCACCGCCGTCGCGCGCACCGCCCGGCCGAGCCCCGAAAGGTCGAGCCCCCCCTTGCCGCGCAGGCGCAGCCAGAACCCCCAGCCCGCGATCAGGAACACCCCGATCGAGGCCGCGGGCGTCGGGGTAAAGAGGCCGAAGCCCAGCCCGAGGATGATCGCGCCGAAAATGCACAGGACCGGCAGGAGCCGCCCCAGCGCCTCGCGCCGCTCGGCATCGGGCATCGGGCGGGCGGGCGGCGCGAGCGCGGGATTGAGGCGCACGAGGGCCCAGACCACCGCGACGAACCCCGCCATCGCGAGGATGCCCGGCACCACCGCCGCCTGGAACATCTGCAGGATCGAGCCCTCGACGATGATCGCATAGAGCACGAGCGCGACCGAGGGCGGGATCAGGATGCCGAGCGTGCCGCCCGCGGCCAGCGCCCCGGTCGCAAGGCGCGGGTCGTATCCCTGCCGGTCAAGCTCGGGCAGCGCGACGCGCCCCATCGTCGCCGCCGTCGCGAGCGAGGATCCGCAGACCGCCCCGAAGGCGCCGCACGCCGCCACCGCCGCCATCGCGACCCCCCCCCGCCAGCGCGAGAGCATGGCCTCGAGCCCGCGGAAGAGATCCGACGACAGCCGCGATTCGGCCGCGATGTAGCCCATCAGGACAAAGAGCGGCACGACCGACAGCTCGTAGCTCGCGGCGTTCTCCCACAGGAGCGTCTTGAACTGGCGCAGATAGGGCCAGAAGCGCACATGCGGCACGATGAGCGAGAGAACCCATGTCCCCCCGAGCCCGACCACGATCATCGCGATCGCGACGGGCATGCGCAGCAGGATCAGCACCACGAGGACCCCGAGCCCCGCGACCCCGATCGCGACCGGATCGATCATTCCAGCGCACCGCCCGTGTCCGGGCCGAGCATCTGTGCCGCCGCCACCGCCGACCAGAGCCCGAGCGCCGCGACCGCGGGCGCGAGGAAGGGCCAGACCGGCCAGCCCAGCACCGCCGTGATCGCGCCATCGGCGCGCAATGTCCAAAGGCCGTTGAGCATCGCCCAGGCCAGCACCGCCGCCACCGCCGCCGTGAGCCCCGCCCAGAGCCGCCCGAGCGCGCGCCCGAAACCGGCCGGCGCGCGCGCGATCAGGACATCGACAGCGACATGGCCGCGCTGGCTCTGGCACCAGGGCAGAAAGAGGATCGCCGCGCAACCCGTTGCAAGGGCAGCGAATTCTTCATAGCCAGGCAAGGCGGGGACGCTGGCGCCGCCGAGGCGCGCGATCCGGTCTAGGATGAAGGCCCCCGCATTCGCCGTCGTCACGAGGACGACGAGCAACAGGAGCATCCCGCCCGCCATCGCGAATCCGAGCGCGATGCGGTCGAGCGTGACCGCGGCGGCGCCGGTCGGTGCGCCGCGGGCCACCCCCTCAGCGGGCGGCGGCGACGGCGGCGCGGGCCGCATCGACCAGCCCCTGCCCGTCGATGCCCGCGGCCGTCACCTCGGCAACCCAGCGCGCCACCACCGCCTCGCTCGCGGCACGGAAGGGGGCGGCGGCGGCCTCGTCGAGGATGATGCGCTCGGCCCCGGCGGCGGCCAGCGCGTCGATCCCGCCCTGCTCGAAGCCTTCCCACTGCGCACCGATGCCGGCCGCGACGTTCACGCCGGAATTGGCGTCGATCACCGCCTTGAGGTCCTCGGGCAGCGCGTCATAGGCGTCCCTGTTCATGGCCAGCATGAAGACCGAGGTGCCCATGCGGTCGCCCTCGGGCGGTTCGGTGGTGAAGCGCACGAGTTCCTCGAGCTTGATCGAGGGCACGACCTCGAGCGTCGTCATCGCCCCGTCGACCGTGCCGCGCGCCATCGCCTCGGGCAGGGCCGTCACCGGCATCGCGACGGGTTCTGCCCCCATCGCCTCGATCACCCACGCCCCCGTCCGGCTCGGCGTGCGCAGCTTCAGCCCGCGCACATCCTCGATCCCGCGCACCGGGCGCTGGGCCGTCTGGATCAGGTTGCCGTCGTGAGAATGCAGGAAGATGACCTTCACGTCGCGGAAATCCTCGGCGATGAGGTCGAAGGCCGCGTTGAGCGCGATCGTCGTCGCTGTCGCCGACCCGGTGTGGACGGTCGGCAACTCGAACACCTCGGCGCGCGGAAAGACGCCGGGCGTATAGCCCAGCAGCGTCCAGACGATGTCGGCGGTGCCGTCGCGGACCTGCCCGTAAAGTTCGGCCGGCTTGCCCCCGAGCGACATGGCCGGGAAGATCTCGAAGGCGATGCGCCCGCCGCTCTCGGCCGTGACCTTTTCGGTCCAGGGCACGATCATCGCCTTGTGGGCGTTGGCGACCGGGGCGAGGAAGTGGTGGACGACGAAGGTGACATCCTGCGCGGCCGCCTGATGGGCGGTGAACAGGGCGGCGGCGACGAGTGATCCGAACCTTCCCAGACGCATGACGCTCTCCTCGCGCGCGGATTTCAAAACGGGATTGAGGGCTGAGTAGGGCCCGCCCCGGTGCGCGTCAAGGATTACCCGCCCCGGGGCGGGTAATCCATCAGCGGATGCGGGCCACCACGAACTCGGCCAGATCGGCGAGCATCGCGCGCAGCGGATGTCCGGGCAGGGCCGCAAGCGCCGCCTGCGCCCGCGCCGCCCAGTCGAGGGCGGTCGCGCGCGTCGTCGCGATCGTGCCGTGGCGGGCGAGAATCGCCTGCGCCTGCTCCAGATCGCCCGGTTGCTGGTCGCCCGTCTCGATCGTGCGCCGCCAGAAGGCGCG
>CAYYJB010000021.1:0-36848 GCA_964472135.1 uncultured Gemmobacter sp. | reverse complement strand
GACGGCGCAGGACCTGCTGAAGCTCGGCGTGATCGACCGCATCGTGAAGGAGCCGACGGGTGGCGCCCAGCGCGACCGCACCGCGACCATCGAGGCCGTCGGCAAGGCGATCGAGGCCATGCTGAAGGACCTCGCGGGGAAAAAGCCCGAGGCGCTGATCCGCGACCGCCGGCAGAAGTTCCTCGAGATGGGCACGAAGGGCCTCGCGGCCTGAGGGCTCGCCTCAGGTGCCGCAAAAGGTCGCGTGCACGATCTCGTGCGCGGCGGGGGCCGCGCGCAGGTCGTCGTCCTCGGGCGCGGCCTCCCACGGGGTCGCAAGCGCGCGGTGCAGACGCTGAAACGGCCCCGGATCGCCCGCGACCGCAGCCTCGATCGCGGCCTCGATGCGGTGGTTGCGGGGGATGATGGCGGGGTTGGCGTGCCGCATCGCCGCCTGCGCGGCCTCGGGCGCGATCCCGCGCCGCCCGAGTTCCGCCCGCCAGTCGGCCTCCCACGCGCCGAGCCCCTCGGCCAGAGGGGCGCCCTCGGCCAGGGCGCGGAAGGTCTGCGTGAAATCCGCGCCCGTCTCGGCCATGCGGTCGAGCAGCGCCTGCCCGAGGTCGGCCCCCTCGGGGCCGAGCCCGATCTTGGCGCCGAGCCGCTCGGCCCAGGCCTGCTGCCAGAGCGGGCCGAAGCGGTGGACGGCGGCGGTGGCGCGCTCGATCGCGCGGTCGCGGTCGGCATCGATCAGCGGCAAGAGGCAGGTCGCGAACTGCGCGAGGTTCCAGGCAGCGATCTGCGGCTGGTTGCCCCAGGCATAGCGCCCGCCCCGGTCGATCGACGAAAAGACCTGCCCGGGGTGGAAATCGTCCATGAAGGCGCAGGGGCCGTAATCGATCGTGATCCCGCCGACATGGCAATTGTCGGTGTTCATCACCCCGTGGATGAAGCCGAGCGCCATCCATTGCGCGATCAGCCGCGCCTGCGCCGCCACCGCGCCCTCGAGCAGCCCGAGCGCGCCATCGGCGCCCGGATAGTGGCGCGCGATGGCGAAATCGGTCAGGAGCCGCAGCGCCTCGGTATCCTGACGGGCGGCGAAGAACTGGAACGTCCCCACCCGGATATGCGAGGGCGCGACGCGCGTGAGCACCGCGCCCGGCAGCCGCCCCTCGCGCCAGACCGTCTCGCCCGTCGCCACCGCCGCCAGCGCGCGCGTCGTCGGCACGCCGAGCGCCGCCATCGCCTCGCTCACCAGATATTCGCGCAGCACAGGGCCGAGCCAGGCGCGCCCGTCGCCCATGCGTGAAAAGGGGGTGCGCCCCGAACCCTTGAGCTGAATATCCCAGCGCCGCCCGTCGGGGCCCCGGACTTCGCCCATCAGGATCGCCCGCCCGTCGCCCAACTGCGGCACGAAGCCGCCGAACTGGTGGCCCGCATAGGCCTGCGCGATGGGCTCGGCACCGTCGGGGATGCGGTTGCCCGCGAGAATCGCGACCCCCTCGGGGCCCGCGAGTGCCGCGGCATCAAGCCCCATCTCGGCCGCCAGCGCGGCGTTCAGCGCCAGCAGACGCGGCGCCGCCACGGGCTCGGGCGCGACACGGGCGAAGAAGCGGTCGGGCAGGCGGGCATAGCTGTTGTCAAAGCGGATCATCGGGGTTTCGCCCAGCGCGGTTTCCCGGCACCATAGGGCAAGTCACCCCGCGGCGCGAGGGTGCGCCGACGGAACCGAGCGTCGCGCCCGTGCAATGCGGAGAAACCCGCGATCCCGGAGACCGCCATGCCGCCAGCCAGCTATTCCCGCGCCCAGATCCGCCTGCACTGGATCGTCTTCGCCCTCGTCGCGCTGCAATACATCCTGCACGAAGGGATGGTCGAGGCATGGGACGCCCTGCAGGCGACCGGCACGGCCGGCGGCGGGCCGCTGGTCGGGGCGCATGTCGCGGGCGGTCTGGCGGTTCTGGCGCTGGTGCTCTGGCGGCTGTGGCTGCGCCGCGCGCGCGGGGTACCGCCGCCGGTTGCCCCTGCCGGCGCGCTCACGACCCGGATCGCGGGGCTCGCGCATGGCGCGCTCTATGCGCTTCTGGTCGCGATGGTGCTGACCGGCGGCATGGCGTGGTTCGGCGGGATCGAGGCCGCGGCCGAGGCCCATTCGGTCCTGCGCCTCGTTCTTCTTGCCCTGATCGCGCTGCATGTGGGGGCGGCGCTCTGGCATCATTTCGTGCGCCGTGACGGGCTGTTGGCGCGGATGCGCTGATCAGTCGCCGGGCCGCAGGCGGGTGATGCCGATCGCTCCCGCCCGCGCGAGGTCGGGATCGAGCGTCATCGGAATGTATTCCCCCCGCCGCCACAGCACGCCCAGATCGTCGTAATGGCGCGACAGGGGGTGGCCCGACTGGCCCGCCGCGATGATGAAGACCGAGCTGTCTGGATCGGCGAAATCGTAGACCGCGCGATAGCCCGCGGCGTGGACATTGGCGTCCCGGTCGGGCAGCCGCCCCGACGACACGCCGCGGTTGAGCGTGAAATCGTCGCCCGAGCTCGACTGGCGGATGTTCACGAGGTGGCGCAGCCCCGGCACGGTGCCGAGCGTCTGGTGATCGTGCCGCGCCTCGTGCGCGTCGCCCCACCGCCACCCCTCGAGGCCCGGCCCCCAGCGTTCCACTAGGTCGAGGAGCGCCGCATCGAGCGCCTCGCGCGCGATGTCGGTGCAGGTCTCGACCGGGGCCGAGCGGATCACGTCGCACCAGACCGATGCGCCGTCGGTGTCGCGAAAGACCCGCTCGATGAAGGCCGGCTGCAGATGCGTCAGGCTGTCGGCAAGGGGGCCCACCTCATCCCGGATCAGCCGGTCCTGCAGGACGCGCAGCCAGTGCGTCGCGATCAGCGGCTCGGGCAGATGCTCGGACATCTCGCCGTTCCATTCGGCGAGGCGCGCGAGGGCGCGCGCGCGCAGCCGTTCGGTGCTGCCCTCGGGCGCCGCGCCCCCCGTGAACCACAGATCCGCCCCGATCAGCGGCAAGAGGATGCGCGCAACCGGGCTCACGGTATCGAGCTGCGCCTCGATGAAGCTTTCGCGCGTGTGCACCTCGCGCCCCTGCATCAGCCGGGCCCAGCGCTGGATGCGATAGGAATCGCCCCAGTCGAACGAGACATGATCGGGAAAGGGCGCGTCCGTCAGGCGGTTGTTGGTGGTCCCCACCATGTCGCTCGCCGGCGCCAGCCGGCGCGGGGCGTCCTCGGGATCGCGCAAGCCCTGCCAGCGGTTGCCCTCGATCCAGCCGGGCGCGGGCATCCGCCCCTTCGTCTGGTGCGCCCCGTCGCGGCGCGGCAGATCGCCCGCCGTCACCATCCCGATGCCCTGACGGTCGGCGAGCACGAGGTTCAGCGCGGGCGCCGAGATCCCGCGCGCGACGGATGCTGCCTCGGCCACGCTCTGCGCGCGGTTGAGCGCAAGGAGCGCCGAAAGCGTCGTGTCATCCGCGCGCAGCCCGGTCCAGAGCAGGGTCGCGACATGGCCCTGCGGCGTCACCGCCGCCAGGCCGAAGTCCGCCCCCGTCAGCACCGGCCCGTTGCGCGTCCGGCGCAGCGTCAGCGTCACGGGCTCCGCCCCGCGGACGTTGACGATGCTCGGCCGGGCCTCGAAGGGGATCCAGCCCGCCGCGTCGAGGTATTCCTCGGGGTTGTCGGGGTTGAGCTTTTCGATCAGCACATCCTGATCGTCGGCGTGCGCGGCCGCGATCCCCCAGCCGAGCGCGGCCGACCGCCCCGCCAGCACCGCCGGCACGCCCGGCAGCGTCGCGCCGACGACGCCCCCGGTGCTGAACTCGACCCGCGCGAGATACCACCGCCCCGGCGCGCTCAGCGGTCCGTGGAGGTCGTTGGCCAGCAGCGGCCCGCCGGCAACCGCGCGCGGCCCGATCGCGGCCCAGGCGTTCGAGGCCGCGGCAAGGGGGGCGGCCGCCGCGCCGCCGAGGCCGGGCGCGAGGGCCGCGAAATCCGAGATCTCGGCGCCCGCGGGCACCGCATCCTCGGGCAGGATGTCGGCGAGCCGCCGCTCGGGCAGGATCTGGGCAAGCTGGCCGCGCAGCACCTCGGCACGGGCATGGCCCGTCGCCTCGAAGGCGAAGAGCTTCAGGATCGCGAGGGAATCGGCCGGCTGCCACACCGCGACCTCGGCATCGAAGGCGAAGAACTCGGGCGCGCCGCGCCCGCGGGCGCCCGCGTTCACCTCGGCGATCCAGGCATTGACGCCCGCCGCATAGGCCTCGAGCGCGGCGCGCGTGGGCGCATCCTGCGCCTCGACCGCCTCGGCGGCAAGGCCATAGAGGTCGAGCCGGCGCATCAGCGCATCCGATTGCAGCCGCGACGGGCCCAGAACCTCGGCCAGCCGCCCCTGCGCGGTCCGCCGCAGCATCGTCATCTGCCAGAGCCGGTCCTGCGCATGGGCAAAGCCCAGGCCGAACATCACGTCGCGGTCGGATGCGCCGAAGATGTGCGGGACATTGTGCGTCGTGCGCACGATCTCGACCTCGGCCCCGAGGCCCGGCAGCGCGAAGGCTTCGTCATAATCGGGCAGCGAGCGGGCAACAAAGGCATAGCCCAGCCCGAGCAGGATCAGGCCCGCGCCGATCAGCGCAAGCGACAAGAGCTTGAGCGCGCGCAGGAGGGTCAGCATCGCGGGCCTTGTGCTTGACGGCGGGGGTGCGCTCGGTATCTGTCGAAACTCTAATCGGTTTGCAAGGCGGGGGAAAGAATGGCCGGAACGACGGGGCGCAAGGTGGCCTTTCTGGGCCTTGGGGTGATGGGGTTCCCGATGGCGGGGCACCTGGTGCGGGCGGGCCATGCGGTGACGGTCTGGAACCGCACGCCCTCCAAGGCCGCGGCCTGGGTCGCGGCGCATGGCGGCGCCTCGGCGGCTACCGCCGCGGCGGCGGCGGCGGGTGCGGATTTCGTGATGGCCTGCGTCGGCAACGACGACGATCTGCGCGCGGTCTGCCTCGGCCCCGAGGGCGCCTTTGCCGGGATGCGCGCGGGGGCGGTCTTCGTCGATCACACGACCGTCTCGGCGCAGGTCACGCGCGAACTGGCGGCGGTGGCGGCGGCCGAGGGCAAGGGCTTTGTCGATGCCCCGGTCTCGGGCGGGCAGGCGGGGGCGCAGAACGGGGTGCTGTCGGTCATGTGCGGGGGCGATGAGGGGCATTATGCCGCCGCCGAGCCGGTGATCGCCGCCTATGCCCGCATCTGCCGCCGGCTGGGCGGCAGCGGGTCGGGGCAGATCGCCAAGATGATGAACCAGATCGCGATCGCGGGCCTTGTGCAGGGCCTCGCCGAGGCGCTGCGCTTTGGCGAGAAGGCGGGCCTCGATGGCAAGGCGGTGGTCGAGGTCATCAGCCAGGGCGCGGCCGGATCGTGGCAGATGGCCAACCGCCACGCGACCATGCTCGAGGACCGCTTCGATTTCGGCTTCGCGGTCGACTGGATGCGCAAGGATCTCGGCATCTGCCTCGCGACCGCCGATGAGATCGGCGCGCCGCTGCCGGTGACGGCGCTGGTCGATCAGTTCTACAAGGATGTGCAGGCGATGGGCGGCGGGCGGTGGGATACCTCGTCGCTGATCGCGCGGCTGCGCGCCTTCGACGGTGCGCGCTGATGGCGCGCAAGATCATCATCGACACCGACCCCGGGCAGGATGACGCCGTCGCGATCCTGCTCGCGCTCGCGAGCCCCGACGAGATCGACCTGCTCGGCATCACGGCGGTGGCGGGGAACGTGCCGCTCGCGCTCACGCAGCGGAACGCGCGCATCGTATGCGAGCTTGCGCGCCGGCGCGACGTGCCGGTGTTCGCGGGCTGCGATGCGCCGCTCGCGCGCAAGCTGGTGACGGCCGAGCATGTGCATGGCAAGACGGGTCTCGATGGCCCGCAACTGCCCGAGCCGACGATGCCGCTCGCCGACGGGCATGCGGTCGAGTTCCTGATCGACACGCTCCGGCGCGAACCGGCGGGGTCGGTGACGCTGGTGCCGATCGGGCCGCTCACCAACGTCGCGGCGGCCTTTCGCGCGGCGCCCGACATCATCCCCCGCGTGGGGCAGATCGTGCTGATGGGCGGGGCCTATTTCGAGGTCGGCAACATCACCCCCGCGGCCGAGTTCAACATCTATGTCGACCCCGAGGCGGCCGACATCGTGTTCCGCTCGGGCGTCGATCTGGTGGTGATGCCGCTCGATGTCACGCACAAGGCGCTGACGAACCGCGACCGGGTCGGGGCCTTTCGCGCGATGGGCACCGAGGTCGGGCGGATGGTGGCCGAGTGGACGGATTTCTTCGAGCGTTTCGACAAGGAGAAATACGGCTCCGAGGGCGCGCCGCTGCATGATCCGTGCACGATCGCCTGGCTGATCCGGCCCGACCTCTTCTCCGGGCGGCGCATCAACGTCGAGATCGAACTCGAGGGCCGGCACACCACGGGCATGACGGTCGCGGACTGGTGGCGCGTCTCGGGCCGGCCGGCGAATGCGCTCTTCATGGGCGGGGTTGACGATTCGGGGTTCTATGCGCTCCTGACCGAGCGTCTGGCGCGGCTCTGAGCGGGGCGGCCCCGGCGGCCCGGAGAGACCTGGAATGGATGGCGCAGAGGTGGCACGCGGGCGGGGGGTCTGGGCGCTCGCGCTTGGCCAGACGCTCGCCTATGCCGCGCTTTTCTACATCTTCGCGGCCCTCGTGCGGCCCTGGCAGCAGGCGCTCGGCTGGGACAAGGCGGCGATGGCCGCGGGGCCGACGCTTGCGCTGCTGATCGCGGCGGGGCTGGCGCCCTTCGCGGGGCGACTGGTCGATCGCGGACGCGGCCCCGAGGCGATGGTGCTTGGCGCCGCGCTCGGGGGCTGCGCCCTGCTGTGGCTCTCGCAGGTCGAGGGGCACGCGGCCTATCTCGGCGCCTGGGCGCTGATCGGGGTCGCAAATGCGGCGGCGCTCTATGAGGTGTGTTTTGCCTTCCTGATCCGGCGCCTCGGGCCCGATGCGCGGCCGGCGATCGTGCGGGTGACGCTGGTTGCCGGCTTTGCCTCGACGCTCGCGTTTCCGGCGGGCGCGCTGCTCGAGGCAGCGCTCGGCTGGCGCGGCACGGTCGCGATCGCGGGCGGGGTGATGCTGGGGGCGGTGGTGCCGCTGCATGCCTGGGGCGCCCGCGAGATCCGGCGCCTGACCGCGCCGCCAAGTGGCGAGTCGGCGCCCCCCCGGGGGCCTGGGGGGTTCGCCCGCGCGATGCGCGCCCCGGGTTTCTGGCTGCTCGCGGCGATCTTCGCGCTCGTCGGCCTCAATCACTGGATGGTCGTGGCCTTCCTCGTGCCGATCTTCGTCGAGCAGGGCGCCGCCCCCGCCAAGGCGGTGCTCGCGGCATCGACGGTCGGGCCCGCGCAGGTCGCGGGCAGGCTCCTGCTCTTGCGGTTCGAGAACCGGATCGGCAACGCGAGCGCGACCTGGTACACGCTGGGCGCCATGGCGCTGGCGGCGGTGGTGCTGGGCGCGATCGGCCTCTCGCCCTGGCTCGTCTTCACCTATACCGTGCTGCAAGGGGCGGCGATGGGGATCATGACGATCCTTCGGCCGGTCCTGATCGCGGACGTCCTTGGCGCGCGGGATTACGGCGCCGTCGCGGGCGCCATCCAGATGCCCGCCCTCTTCGCCTCGGCGCTGGCGCCGACCCTCGCGGCGCTGATCCTCGAGGGGGCGGGGCTCCGGGGCCTCGTCGTGACGAGTTGCGCGCTGAGCGTCGCGGCCCTCGTCGCGCACGGGCTTCTCGGCCGGCGCACGCGGTCCGGATGACCGGCCGGCTCAGCCCTCGATCAGGCGGCGCAGCAGGTCGAGCGTCTTGCGGTAATGATCCTCGAGCAGGCCGCAGGCGCGCGCCGCGTCATGGTCGAGCACCGCATCGAGGATCGTCTGATGTTCCTCGGCCGCGCCTGCGCGGCGGGTCGCATTGTCGGCGCGCACCATCGAAAGGTTACGATAGCGCATCGACTGGTCCATCATCTGCGAACAAAAGCCGATCAGCCATGACGATCCGCAGCGGTCGAGCAGCAGCAGGTGAAAGGCGCGGTGGCGCTCTTCCCATTCCTCGGTCGTCCCGTCCGCGCCCTGGTTGTCGAGGGCGCGCTGGGTCCGCACCAGCCGGTGCAGCGCGAGCACGAGCCGCTCTTCCCATTCCGGGGTGGCGTTGCGCATCGATTCGCTCAGCGCCAGCGTCTCGAGCCAGATGCGCGTCTGGACAAGATCCTCGAGCCCGTCGATCGAGATCGGCGCGACGAAGAAGCCGCGCTGGCCGATCCGTTCCACCAGCCCCTCGGATGTCAGCCGGTTCAGCGCCTCGCGCAGCGGAACCGCACCGATCCCGTAGCGCTCCGTCAGGGCATCGAGCGCGAGCTTGTCGCCCGGAAAGAAGCTGCCGTTCAGCAGGTCGCGGCGCAACCGTTCGTGCCCGATCTCGGACAGGTTGCGATTGTCGCTCGTGACATGATCCGCCCCCGCCATCCGTGCCCTTTCCGGCGCGCGCGCCCACCGAACGCGCCGCGCGCGACCGCGTCAAGAAACCTGCTGTTGCGTAGGCCGGATCGGGGGCGTGCTTCAACCAAATCCCGCGTGATCCGGCGATGCGCGCCCCGCCGCGCGATGCGGCGGGGCGCCTGTGCCGGGTCAGGCGTTCCAGCCCGCCACGAACTCGTTGGTGTAGACCGCCGCGAGGTTGTCGAGCGGCGCCGCGAGGGACCCCGACGCCACGGCCGAGGCGTGCCAGGCTTCCCAGTGCTCGGGCGGCTGATAGCCCCAGCCCTGGCCCTTGAAGGCATCCGTCGGCGTCATGCGGTTGATCACCCCCTTGAGGAGCGAGGCCGCAAAGCCCTTGTCCTCACCCTCTTGCGGGTTGCCGGCGGCGCAATGGGCGAGCGCCTTCTCCTCGTTTGCCGGATCGATCGCGAAGCGCATGCCGCGCACGACCGCGCGGCCGAACTTGGGCGCGAGGTCGGGCGTCGCGGCGAGCTGGCTCTCGAGCATGGCGATGCCGTTGCCGAAAAAGCCGAGGTAGGCCTCGGGCGTGATCTCGCGCAGGTTGAGGCCGCGCGCGGCGAGGATCGCGGCGTCGCTGACGGCGCCGGCATAGCTGCTGACCTCGTTGCGCAGGAACGCTACCGCCGCCGTGCCGCCGTCGCCGACCGGCAGGAAGGTGTAGTCGGTGCCCTCGACCATCTTGAGGTCGGTCAGGATGGCGCGGGTGAAAGACACCTCGGCCCCGTCGGCGGTGCCCACGCCGATGACGGTGCCCTTGAGGTCGGCGGGCGCCTGGGCGGTGCTGTCGGCGGGCACGAGGATGCCGAACACCGACTTGGGATAGAGGTTGTAGAGGAATTTGACATCGACCCCGCGCGCGCGGGCGCCGAGGACCGGGCCGGGGCCGGGGGCGCCGATCTGGGCCTGGCCGGCCGCCATCGCCTGAAGGACCGAGGACGAGCCGTCGACCGCCTCGACCGACAGCGCGAGGCCCTCTTCGCCGAAGTAGCCCTCGCCGATCGCGCACCAGATCGGGAGCCAGGTCAGCGCCGAGGGGTTCGGCACCGCGAGTGTGACGGCGGCTTGCGCGCGCACGATGGCCGGCATGCCGAGGCTCAGCGCCGAGGCCGAGGCAAGCGCGCCGAAGCTGCGGCGCGACATCTTGAATGCAGTCGTCATTCCCAGGAATCCTCCCAAATTTGCGGGGCGCTTCAGCGCGTCACCGGATGCGCGCGGGGCCGTCCTGACCCTCGCTCGTGCAGATACTGTATATGATTCTTTTCCCAATGCAAAAAAATATAGAAACCGCGGCGCAAAGAGCCATAATATCTTGAAGCGCCGCGCCCCCCATGGGACAGAGCGGTGCCGCACGCCGTCGTGGCCCCGCCGCGCCCGGCCCGAACAAGAGGATCCGCCATGGCCGATTTCGTCCTGCCGCCACCGCCGCAACCCAGCCTCGATGTCGTGGGGAGCGCGGCGCGCTTTCCGGTCCGGCGCATCTACTGCATCGGCAAGAACTACCTCGCCCACATCCGCGAGATGAACGCCGACGAGCGCGACCCGCCCGTGATCTTCCAGAAGCCCGCCGACGCCATCGTGCGCAACGGCGGCGAGATCCCCTATCCCGTCCTCACCTCGAACTTCCATTATGAGTGCGAGCTGATCGTCGCGCTGAAGTCGGGCGGCTACAACATCGCGACCAAGGATGCCGCCTCGCACATCTTCGGCTATGCGGTCGGCCTCGACATGACGCGCCGCGACCATCAGGCGGCCGCGCTGGCCAAGGGCCTGCCGTGGGAGATCACCAAGGCCTTCGACCACTCGGCGCCGGTCGGCCCGATCACGCCCATCGCACGGACGGGCGTGATGCAGAGCGCGCGCATCCGCCTGTCGGTCAATGGCGAGGTGCGCCAGGATGCCGACATCGCCTGGATGATCTGGGGCATCGACGAGATCATCGCGAAGATCTCGGAGCAGCACCGCCTCGAGGCGGGCGACATCATCATGACCGGCACGCCCGCGGGCGTCGGCGCGGTGGTGACGGGCGATGTGCTCGATTGCCATGTCGACGGGCTGGAGCCGCTGCAGGTGCGAATCGGCGCGCGCGCGGCCTGAGGCTGGACGCGCGCCTTGCGGGCCGACCGGCCGGGGCGGGGGCGATCTGCCCTTGCCCCGGCGAAGCGGATGGCAGAAAGCGGGACAAACCTGGCGCGGGATCGGAGGGGGCGGCATGACGGCAGAGGCGATCGGCATCGCGGGAACGGGGCGGATGGGCACGGCCTTCGCGCGCCGCCTGCGGGAACTCGGGCACGAGGTCGCGGTCTGGAACCGCACGCCCGAGCGCACGGGGCAGGCCTGCGCGGCGGGCGCGGTCGCGCTGTCCGATGCGGGCGCGCTGGCGCGCTGCGGGACGATCCTGCTGTCGCTGTCGGATGGGGCGGCGGTTGCGTCGGTGCTTGGCGATCTGGCGCGGGCGGGGATCCGCGGGCGGATGGTGATCGACCTCTCGACGCTGGCGCCCGATGAGGTCGTGGCCAACGGCGCGCAGGTGGCGGCGGCCGGGGGGCATTATGTCGAATGCCCGGTCGGCGGCACGGTCGCGCCGGCGCTCAAGGGCCAGCTTCTGGGGTTTGCGGGCGGCGACGGCGCGGATGTTGCGCGCGCGCGCCCGATCCTCGAGGCGCTCTGCCGGCGGGTCGAGCATCTGGGGCCGCTCGGCAATGGCGCGCGGATGAAGCTGGCCGTGAACCTGCCGCTGGCGCTCTATTGGGTCGCGCTCGGGGATGCGCTGCGGCTCGTCTCGGGGCACGGCATCGCGGCGGAGACGATCGTGACCCTGATCGGCGAAAGCTCGGGCGGCCCCAATGTGGTGCGCAACCGCGCGCAGGTCGTGACCGACACGCTGAACGGCGCGGACCAGCCCGGCACCTTCGACATCGCGGGGCTGCTCAAGGATCTTGACCTCGCGCGACGTGTCGCCGCGCAGGAGGGCGGCGCGCTGCGTCTCGGCGAAGCGGCGCGCGCGGCCTATGAGGCCGCGATCGCGGGCGGGCTCGGGCGGTATGACGGCGCGAGCCTCGCGCGGATGATCGCCGAGGGGGCCGCCGCGCGGCGCGCCTCGTGATCGACCCCGCGCTCTATCTGCCGATCGTCGCCGCGCTCCTCGTGGCGGGGGCGCTGGTCGGCTTTCTCGCGGGCGTCTTCGGCATCGGCGGCGGCGCCATATCGGTGCCGGTCTTCTTCGAGGTCTACCGCATCCTCGGCCAGCCGGACGCGACGGCGATGCCGCTCGCGGTCGGGACATCGCTGGCCGTGATCGTGCCGACGGCGCTGAACAGCGCGCGGGGGCATTATCTGCGCGGGTCGGTCGATCTCGATCTCTTGCGGCTCTGGGCGCTGCCGATCCTCGGCGGGGTCTCGGCCGGGGCGCTGATCGCGAGCGTCTCGGCCCCGGCCGTCTTTCAGATCGCCTTCGTGATCGTCGCCGCCGTCAACGCGACCAAGCTGCTGACCGGGGGCGCCGGGTGGCGGCTGTCGGATCAGTTGCCGGGCAGGTGGGTGCTGCGCGCCTATGGGGCGGTGATCGGCCTTCTGTCGGCACTGATGGGGATCGGGGGGGGCGCGATCTCGACCCTCGTGATGACGCTGCACGGGGTGGCGATCCATCGCGCGGTCTCGACCTCGGCGGGCGTCGGGGTGCTGATCGCGGTGCCGGGGACGATCGGCTACATCATCGCGGGCTGGGGCACGCCGGGGCTGCCGGTGGATGCGACGGGGTTCGTGTCGTGGCTGACCTTCGCGATCGTGCTGCCGGCCTCGCTCCTGACGACGCGGTTCGGGGTGCGGGTGGCGCATCGGCTCTCGCGCAGGACGCTCGAGACCGCGTTCGGCCTGTTCCTGCTCACGATGTGCCTGCGCTTCGTATGGGAGATCATCGCCGGCGGCTGATGCCCTCAACCCTCGACCGCGTGGCAGGCCGCGACGCCGCCCGGCGTCCGACGTGGTCCGGGCAGGCTGGCGCGGCAGATGGGCAGCACGCGCGGACAACGTGGGTGAAAGGCGCAGCCCGGCGGCGGCGAGATCGGATTCGGGATCTCGCCCTCGATCCGGCGGCGGCCGCGTCCGGCGCCCGTCAGATCCGGCACCGCATCGAGCAGCATCCGCGCATAGGGGTGCCGCGGATCGGCAAACAGGGTGCGCGCCTCGGAGACCTCGACCAGCCGGCCGAGATAGAGCACCCCGATCCGCCGCGCCATGTGATGGACAACCGACAGGTCGTGGCTGATGAGGAGGTAGGTCAACCCGAACTCATCCTGAAGGTCGCGCATAAGGTTCAGGATCTGGGCCTGCACCGACACGTCGAGCGCCGAGGTCGGCTCGTCGCAGACGATGAAGTCGGGCCGCGCCGAGAGGGCGCGCGCGATCGCGATGCGCTGGCGCTGACCGCCCGAGAATTCGTGCGGGAACTTCTCGGCATCGCGCGCGGACAGGCCCACCGTCCCGAGCAGTCGCCCAACCTCGGACCCGAGCGCAGCCCCCCGCATGAGCCCGAAGCTGCGCAGCGGCTCGGCGATGATGTCGCCCACCCTCCAGCGCGGATTGAGGCTGGCGTAGGGGTCCTGAAAGATCATCTGGAAACGCCGGCGCAGGGCCCGCAGCCGGACAGGATCGAGGGCCGTCATGTCCTGCCCGTCAAAGATGATGCGGCCGGCCGATGGCGCCAGAAGGCCAACGATCATTCGCGCAATCGTCGACTTTCCGGAACCGGACTCGCCCACGAGCGCGAATGTCTCGCCGCGCGCGACCTCGAAGCTGACATCCGCGACCGCCGTCAACTTCTGGCGCGGGGTGCGCTCGATCACGCGGTTGAGCCAAGGGCGCGACACGTCGAAGTGCCGCCAAACCGCTTCGACCCGCAACAGCGGTTCAGCCATCTCGGGCCTCCGGGGCGTGCAACCAGCAGGCTACCTCGCGATTGGCGGGCCTGCGGCAGGGATCGGGACGCTCGGACCGGCAGCGCGGCAGCGCCTCGGTGCAGCGGGGATTGAAGGCGCAGCCGGGCGGGATCGCTGCCAGGCGCGGCATGGCGCCGGGTATCTGCACCAGCCGTTCGCCAGTCTGGCCCAACGAGGGGATCGATCCCATCAGGCCGCGGGTATAGGGATGCTCGGCGCGCTCGATTATGTCGCGTACGGGGCCGATCTCGGCCAATCGGCCGGCATAGAGGACCGCGACCCGGTCGGCCGTCTCGGCGATCACGCCCATGTCGTGGGTGATGAGCATGACGGCCGCCCCCCGTTCGCGGCAGATCTCCTTGAGCAGGTCGATGATCTGCGCCTGCACCGACACATCGAGCGCCGTCGTCGGCTCATCGGCGACGACGAGTTCCGGCTCGGCGCAGAGTGCGAGCGCGATGACGACACGCTGGCGCATGCCGCCCGAGAAATGGTGCGGATAATCATCGATCCTTCGCGCCGCCGCCGGAATCCCCACGCGATCGAGCAACGCGACAGCGCGCGCGCGCGCCTCGGTCTGCGAGAGGGGCAGATGGGTGCGGATCGTCTCGGTCAATTGCCGCGCGATGGTATAGAGCGGGTTGAGCGAGGTGAGCGGATCCTGAAAGATCACGCCGATGCGCCGGCCCCGGATGCGCCGCAGCGCCTCGGGGTCCAGGTGGTCGATGCGCGAACCGCCAAGGCGGATCTCGCCGCCGGCGATGCGCCCGGGTGGTTCGAGCAGCCCGATGATGGCGGCCCCGGTCAGCGACTTGCCCGCCCCCGATTCCCCCACGACCCCGAGCACCTCGCCGCGGTCGATGTCGAACGACAGCCGGTCGATGGCGCGCAGCGTGCCGCGGCGGGTCGGAAACTCGACCACCAGATCGCGCACCGACAGGATCGGGGCCGCGCCGGTCATTTCAGCCTCGGGTTCAACGCGTCGCGCAACCAGTCGCCGAGCAGGTTCACCGACAGAGCGATCGCCAGCAGCGCGAGCGAGGGGAAGAGGATGATCCACCATTCGCCCGAAAACAGGAAACCCTGGCCGATGCGGATGAGGGTGCCGAGCGAGGGTTGCGTCGGCGGCACGCCAACCCCCAGAAAACTCAGCGTCGCCTCGGCGATGATCGCGAGCGCCAGCCCGATCGTCGCGATCACGAGCACGGGGCCCAGCACGTTTGGCAGGATATGGGTCACGACGATGCGCACCGGATGCACCCCGATGACGCGCGCGGCCTGAACGTAATCGCGCGATTTCTCGACCATCGCCGCGCCGCGCACGACGCGGGCGAACTGCACCCAGTCCGACAGCCCGATCGAGACGATCAGCACCCAGATCGCGACCTCTTCGCGCATGGTCGGCGGGATGATGCCGCGCGCGATCCCGAAGATCAGCAACGCGATCAGGATCGACGGGAACGACAGTTGCACGTCGGCGATCCGCATCAGCAACCCATCGACCCACCCGCCCTTCCACGCGGCCAGAAGCCCCACAACGATACCGAGCACCATCGCGAAGAGGACGGCAGCGAAGCCCACGAACAGCGATATCCGCGCCCCGTAAAGGATGGCCGAAAGGATGTCGCGCCCCTGATTGTCCGTCCCGAGCAGATAGACGTTGCCCGTGAACATGTTGGGCTCCATCGGCGGGGTGAAGCCGTCCATGAGGTTCAGCGTCGCGGGATCGAACGGATCGTGTGGGGCGATGATCGGCGCGAGTATCGCGGCAAGGATGACGATACCCGCCACCGTCGCCGCCCCGATCGCGACCGGAGAGTGCCGGAAGGACCACGCCAGATCGCTGTCCCATGCCCGCATCAGCCGCTTCATCAGCGCCTCCCTGCCGATTGGGAGGGCAATCCATCGGATGGGGCGCGTGACGTCATCTCAGTGCCGCCCGCCCGAGTTGTCGGCACGCAGACGCGGATCGACCGCGTAATAGAGCAGATCGACGACAAGGTTTATGACCACGAAGATGAACGCAATCAACATCAGGTAGGCGGCCATCACGGGCACATCCACGAACTGGACCGAGTTGATGAACAGCGCCCCCACGCCGGGCCACTGGAACACCGTTTCGGTGATGATCGCGAAAGCGATGATCGACCCAAGCTGCAGTCCCGTGATCGTGATGACCGGCACGAGGGTATTGCGCAACGCATGGCCGAAATGCACCGCCCGGTTCGTCAGGCCGCGCGCGCGCGCGAAACGGACATAGTCGGACCGCAACACCTCGAGCATCTCTGCCCGCACCAGCCGCATGATGAGCGTCATCTGGTAAAGCCCGAGCGTGACCGCCGGCAGCACGATCGATGCCTGTCCGGACGGCGTCAGAAGGCCGGTCTTCCAGCCGCCGATCTCGATCGTCTCACCGCGCCCGAACGAGGGCAGCCACTGCAATTCGACCGCAAAGATCCAGATGAGGAGGACGCCGATCAGGAAGGTCGGCAACGACACCCCCACGAGCGACAGGGTCATGATCGCGTTCGAGATCAGCCCGCGCCGGTTCAGCGCGGTGTGCACCCCGAGCGCGACACCGAGCACGAAGGCCATCGCACCCGAGACCACCGCCAGTTCGAGCGTTGCGGGCAGGCGCGACAATATCAGTTCCATCACCGGCTGCTGCAGCCGGTAGGATATGCCGAAGTCCCCCGTGACCGCGCGTCCGAGCCAGCTTGCGAATTGCACGAGCACAGGATCGTCAAGGCCGAGGCGCGCGCGCAGGGCCTCGCGGTCCGCCACGCTCGCCTCCTGGCCCATCATGGTCGCGACGGGGTCGCCGACGTAGCGGAAAAGGGAAAAGGACACGAGCGCGACGACAAGCATCACGACAACCGACTGCGCGATGCGCCGCAGGACATAGGCGATCATGCCGGTCTCCGGTCCCATGAAGGGGGCCGCGCGACAACCGCGCGGCCCCTTTCGGGATCACTCGAAGGTGACCGTTGTCATCTTCGGCTGGTTCTCGGGGTGGACGGCAATGCCGATCCCGTCACGCGCCGCATAGGCCAGAAGCTGGTTGTGGATCATCAGAAAGACGCGATCCTCCTGCACCTTCTGCCAGATCTGCGCGATCGTGGCGTCGCGCTTGGCAAGATCCGTTTCGGTGGCGAGCGACTGGATCATCGCATCCACCTCGGGCGACTTGTAGCGCGATCCGTTCCAGCCGCCGCGGCCGCCGTCGGTCGAATGGACGAGGAAGTCAAAGATATACTGGCTGTCAAAGGTCGGCACGCCCCAGCCCAAGAGATAGAAATCGACCTGCCCGTTCTGGATCGCCGGAAAGTGGATCGTGCGCGACTGGCTGATGAGGTTCGCCTTCACACCGATCCGGCCCAGCATCCCGACGAAGGCCTGGCAGATCGCCTCATCGTTCAGATAGCGGTCGTTGGGGCAGTGCAGATCGACCGCAAAGCCATCGGGATAGCCCGCCTCGGCCAGAAGTGCCTTGGCGCGGTCGTAATCGGGCGCGCCGTAGGCGTCCATCTCGGCCGTCCAGCCGTTGACGAAGGGCGGGGCATTCATGGCCGAGGGCACCGACTGGCCGCGCATGACGACCTGCCGGATGGCGTCGCGGTCAAGCGCATGCGCCAGCGCCTCGCGCACCGCGGGCTTCTTGAACGGGTTATCCCCGGGCAGCGAGATCAGGCTGTCCGACGTCATGTCATAGGCAAAGAAGATCGTGCGGTTCTCTGCCCCGGTCGTCACCTTGATGCCCTGCGTCTGCGAGAGGCGCTCGATGTCCTGGACGGGCACGTCCTGGACGAAATCTACCTCACCCGACAGCAGCGCCGCGACGCGCGTCGCCGCTTCCTTGATCGGGGTATAGACGATCTCGGTCACCTTGGGGGCCGGGCCCCAGTGGTTGGGATTGGCCGCGAGCACCGTGCGCACTTCGGGATCGCGGGACACGAGCGTGTAGGGCCCCGTGCCGTTTGTGTTGCGGACCGTGAACTTCTCTTCGCCCGCCTTGAAATCCTGAGGCGTCTGGACGCCGTTCGCCTCGATCCATCCCTTGTCGACGATGAAGAAGTTCGTGAGGTTCTGCACATAGAGCGGCGAGGGCCCCGACATCTTGATGTGGACGGTCAGATCGTCGACGGCCTCGGCACCCGCAACCGAGGTGTGCAGGCCCTTGAAATCCGAGGTCTCGGAGGTCACGCGCGCGACCGAGGCCACGACATCCTCGGCGGTAAAGTCCGACCCGTCATGGAACTTGACGCCCGGACGCAGCTTGAAGACCCAGACGGTCGGATCGTCGGGGTGGATGAACCACTCGGTCGCCAGCCGGGGCTGAAGCGAGCCATCCGTCGCACGCTCGACGAGGGTTTCGTAGATGTGGTGCAGAAGGGTCGATGTCGGCCCCTCGTTGGCAGAATGCGGATCAAGCGTCAGCGCGTCGCCCACGCGCGCCCAGCGCAGCGTCTCGGCCGAGGCGGCCGAAAGTCCGAGAGCCAGTGCCGCCACGACAGACAGGCCGATCGTCCGACCGGCAACGCGATGCCTGTTCCATGCGAAAGCTTCAAATGTCATTCCAACCTCCCAATGATCCGGAGCCGTCGTCGACCCGGGAATTCAGCGATCTTTTCATACCGCCGACGCCGCGACGGGCGAACGAGCCGCCACAGGGTACCTCGGCACGTCGTCGGTAACTATCAGCAAAGGCCAGAGCGTCAAGCGATCTTGCCGCCGCGGCGCAGACGTCGCATGGCCGCGTCAAAGCCAGGCGCCGAAATTCTCGCGCATGTGGATGGCGCAGCGGCGGTTCGCCTCGAACCGCCCGGCGCCCTCGATCGTGGCGCGGTGCAGCGCGTCGGGCCCCTGATGCTCGGCCAGGAACCGCAGGCGGGCGGCATCCGCGATCGCGAGAATCGGCACACCCCGCCGCGCGAGATTGCCCGAGAGCCAGACATCATCGACGCTCCAGAGCACGGGCGGGATATCGCGGACCGCGGCATCGAAGAACGACGGCCGCACGACCACGCCGCCATAGCCCTCGGCGATGTCGATACGCCCCGAGCGCCGCACCAGGCGACGGATTGCCTTTACCTCTGGCGGCACCCGGGCGGCGCCGCCGTATCTGACGATCTGCACCGCGCGCGCGGCCATGTAGCGCCAGTCGCGCGCGCGGCGCTGAAGCACGGCGCGGGGGCCATCGACCGCGGGCAGGTCAAGCCCGAGGGCATCAAGGTTGAGCCCCGCCGCGGCGACGGCCGCCGCCGGATGCGCGCGATGGGCCTCGAGCAGTCGGCGCGCCCAGTCCGGGGCATAGAGCACATCATCGTCGCAATAGAGGATCGGCGGGTCCGAGTCGCGGTGCCGTTCGACCGCGTGGAGGATCTTGGTCGCCGGTCCGAGATCCTCATCGACAAGGACGAGCTCGACCCCGGGGGGGACGCGCGGCAGCGTTCCGTCATGGTCGGGAAATCGCCGGTAGCGGCGCGGCAGATAAAGCTCGATCGAAAGCCCAGCGGCATCCTGGGCGCAAAGCGACGCGAGCACGCGCTCCAACGCGGCGAAACGGCTCGGAATGCTCGAAAGGCTGATCACGGCCATCGGTTGCCCTGCGCGGAATGTCGCTATCGTGCCGAAGCACGCGGATGTCGCCACCGGTGCCGATAGGCTGAACGGGATCGAACTTGCAACCGGAATTGAAAAGGGGCCCCGCGGGGGGCCCCTTCCCGATCATTCCTGGCGCGGCTTGCGCGGGATCACATCATCCCGTCCATGCCGCCCATGCCGCCGCCCATGGCGGGCGCCTTGTCCTCTTTCGGACGGTCGGCGATCATCGCCTCGGTCGTGATGAGGAGCGAGGCAACCGACGCGGCATCCTCGAGGGCGGTGCGCACGACCTTGGCCGGGTCGATCACGCCGAACTTGAACATGTCGCCGTACTGCTCGGTCTGGGCGTTGAAGCCGAAGGTCGGATCGTTCGATTCGCGCACCTTGCCGGCGACGACGGCGCCATCGACGCCCGCGTTGGTCGCGATCTGGCGCAGCGGCGCCTCGAGCGCGCGGCGGACGATGGCGACACCCGCGTCCTGGTCGGAGTTGGCGCCCGTCAGGCCCGCGAGCGTCTTCGCCGCCTGGATGAGGGCGACGCCCCCGCCGACGACGATGCCTTCCTGGACGGCGGCGCGGGTCGCGTTCAGCGCGTCATCGACGCGGTCCTTGCGCTCCTTCACCTCGACCTCGGTCATGCCGCCGACGCGGATGACCGCGACGCCGCCCGCGAGCTTCGCCACACGCTCCTGCAGCTTCTCGCGGTCGTAGTCCGAGGTCGTCTCCTCGATCTGGGCGCGGATCTGCGCGACGCGGGCCTGGATCTCGGCCTTGTCGCCGTAGCCGTCGACGATCGTGGTGTTGTCCTTGTTGATCGAGATCTTCTTGGCGCGGCCAAGCATGTCGAGCCCGACGTTCTCGAGCTTCATGCCGAGATCGTCCGAGATGACCTGCCCGCCGGTCAGGATCGCGATGTCCTGCAGCATCGCCTTGCGACGATCACCAAAGCCCGGCGCCTTGACGGCCGAGATCTTGAGGCCGCCGCGCAGCTTGTTGACGACGAGCGTGGCGAGCGCCTCGCCCTCGACGTCCTCGGCCACGATCACGAGCGGACGCTGCGACTGGATGACGGCCTCGAGCAGCGGCACCATCGGCTGGAGCGACGAGAGCTTCTTCTCGTGGAGCAGGATGTAGGCGTCCTCGAGCTCCGCGATCATCTTGTCGGCGTTGGTGACGAAATAGGGCGAGAGATAGCCGCGGTCGAACTGCATCCCCTCAACGACTTCGACCTCGGTCTCCATCCCCTTGTTCTCTTCGACGGTGATGACACCCTCGTTGCCGACCTTCTGCATCGCATCGGCGATCTGGCGGCCGATCGAGGCCTCGCCGTTGGCCGAGATGGTGCCGACCTGCGCAACCTCGTCGCTGTCCTTGACGGGGCGCGAGGCGGCCTTGATCGCCTCGACGACCTTGTGGGTCGCAAGGTCGATGCCGCGCTTGAGGTCCATCGGGTTCATGCCGGCGGCAACCGCCTTCATGCCCTCGCGCACGATCGCCTGGGCGAGAACGGTCGCGGTGGTGGTGCCGTCGCCGGCCTCGTCGTTGGTGCGCGAGGCGACTTCCTTCACCATCTGCGCGCCCATGTTCTCGAACTTGTCGGCCAGTTCGATTTCCTTGGCGACGGTCACGCCGTCCTTGGTGATGCGGGGCGCACCGAACGACTTCTCGATGACGACGTTGCGGCCCTTGGGCCCGAGGGTGACCTTCACCGCATCGGCGAGGATGTTGACGCCGCGCAGCATGCGGTCGCGGGCATCGGTATCAAAACGGACGTCCTTGGCAGCCATTGTGCTGTCTCCTGACTAAGGTTTTTCGGAAGGGAAAGGCGTCGCTCAGGAAATGATCCCGAGGATGTCGCTTTCCTTCATGATGATGAGTTCTTCGCCGTTCAGCGTCACTTCGGTGCCCGACCACTTGCCGAACAGCACCCGGTCGCCAGCCTTCACGGACATCGCGATCAGCTCGCCCGAATCCTTGCGCGCGCCTTCGCCGGCGGCGACGATCTCGCCCTCGGCGGGCTTTTCCTTGGCGGTGTCGGGGATGATCAGACCGCCCTTGGTCTTTTCGTCGCTCTGGACGCGGCGGACCAGCACGCGGTCATGCAGCGGTTTGAATGCCATCTGAAAGGTCTCCCTTGAGGTTCCGGTCTATTGGCACTCAGCACGCCCGAGTGCCAACGGCGGGGACATAAGGAGGGTGCCGCACGCTGTCAAGGGCTGGCGGGCCGTTGCGCCGCCGCGCGACCACACGCCCCTTCGCTCAGCCGCCGAAGCGGCGCAAGCCCGATTCGGTCAGCACCGCGTCGAGGGGGGCGTCCGTCGGTTCTGTCGGCACCTCGGGCACCTCTTGCGCGCCGAAGGCAAGACCGACCGCCAGCACCGCTCCCCCCGCACGCAGGCCGGCCAGCGTGCGATCATAGAACCCGCCGCCATAGCCCAGCCGCATCCCGCGCCCATCGAAGGCCAGTAGCGGCACGATCAGCACCTCGGGCACGCACCACGCCCCCTCGGCCGGCACCAGCGCCCCGAAGTCTCCCGCGACCATCGTCGCATCCGGCGTCCACGCCCTGAACGAGAGCGGGGCGCCCCGCGCCACGATCACGGGCACGCAGACCCCGCCGCGATGCGCGGCCATCGCGGGCAGGGGATCGGCCTCACCCCGCATCGGCATGTAGCCCGCGAGCATCCGCCCCCGCGCGAGGTCGGGCAGGATCTCGGCCGCCCGCGCCGCGAGCTGCGCGCCGAGGCCGGGGATTGCCCCCGCGTCGCGACGGACGGCCTGCATCCGCTTGCGCAGGGCGGATTTCTCATCGTTCAGGCTCATCAGAGCAGCACCATCGTGGCTAGGCCCAGAAAGGCCAGGAAACCCATCACATCGGTCAGGGTAGTGACGAAAGTGCCCGATGCGAGCGCGGGGTCAAGCCCCAGCCGGTGCAGCCCGAGCGGCACGAGCACCCCGCCGAGCGCCGCCACGACCTGATTGCAGATCATCGCCGCACCCAGCACCGCGCCCAGTTCCGCGTCGCCCGCGATGGCCCATGCCCCGACGCCCAGCACGGCGGCGAGCGCGAGGCCGTTGATCGCCCCGGCACCAAGCTCGCGCAGGATCGCACGGCGGGCGTTGGCCCGCGTCAGGCTGCGCGTCGCGAGGCCGCGCACCGCCACCGCCAGCGCCTGCGTGCCCGCGATCCCCCCCGTCGAGGCGACGATCGGCATGAGGGCGGCAAGCAGCACGAGAGTCGCGATCGTCTGCTCGAACTGCGCGATCACCAGCGCCGAGAGGGATGAAGTCCCGAGATTGACCAAAAGCCACGGCAGGCGCCGCCCGACCGTCGCGACCGCACCCTCGCCGGCCGCGCCCTCGCCCTCGACCCCGGCCAGGCGAAGGACATCCTCGGCGTGCTCGGCATCGAGCACCGCCATCGCGTCGTCGATGGTGATGACCCCAGCGAGCCGCCCGGCCGCATCGACCACCGGCGCCGAGATGAGGTGATAGCGGTTGAAGCGGACCGCGACATCCGCCTCGGCCTCGGCCGCGCCGATCGTGTGGAAGTCGCGCTCGCGCAGCGTGCCGAGCCCGACCTCGCGTCGCGCGCCGAGGATCCGGCCAAGCCCGACCTGCCCCACGGGCCGCATCCGCGGATCGACGAGGATCACATGATAGAACGCATCGGGCAGCGCCGGGGCGGCGCGCAGGAAGTCGATCGCCTCGCCCACCGTCCAGTGTTCCGGCATGCCCACCGTCTCGCGCTGCATGAGGCGTCCGGCCGAGCCTTCGGGGAAGGCGAGCGAGGCCTCGACCGCCGCCCGGCCGGGGGCGTCGAGTGCCGAGAGGACGCGCGCCTGCCCGGGCGCGTCGAGGTCTTCGACGATATCGACGAGATCATCCGTCTCGAGCGCACTCAGTGCCCGGGCCAGCGCCTCGGGGGCGAGGGTTCCGACCACCTCACCGCGCAGCGCCTCGTCGAGTTCCGAGAGGATCTCGCCGGCGATCTCGCCCGACCAGTGCTCAAGCAGCGCGCGCCGATCCGCCGGACCCAATTCGGCGACGAGCCGCGCCGCATCTGCGGCATGCAGCCGATCCACGAGGCGGGCGACTTCGGCGCCCTGTCGCGCCTCGAGCGCGGCGCGCAGCGCCGCCACGAGGCCACGTTCCGGGCCCGCCGCGCCCCTGCCCTCCTGCGGGTCCCGCGCATCCTCTGCCATCTGTCCTCCGGCCCAGCCGACCAGAGCATAAACCCGACGCCCCCCCGACGCGAGCACCAAGCGCCCCGTCACCACCACCGCGGCAAGACGCCTCGCGATACCCTCGGGCGGACCGCGCGGGTCAGTGTCGTGGCTTTCGACGACATCGCGCGCGCGAGGGCAGGCGGGACGCCATGTGCCCCGGCCTTTGCCGCTGAAGGGACATCTTCGAGCGTCGCATCGGGGCCCCTCACCCTCTCGACCCTCGCCTCGTTTCCGCTCGGGCGATCCGGATCGGCTGTGCCACTCAGCCTTCGGCCGGATTGAGCCGCGGCGTCCCCACCGCCGGAATCGGGCCTCTAGCCGAGCCGGCCGCGCGAGGTGACGGGGTCGATCGCGACCACCTCGGTCCCGCGGGCAAGGTGGATGACGTCGTGGAGGTTCGACACGACGCAGGCGTGGTTGGGGATGACGGCGAGGCGGTCGCCGACACGGGGCCGGTCGGGGCCGCAGGCCGAGAGGTCGACGGTCGCGTGCTCCTCGCTCAGCCCGACGATGCGCGCCTCGGGCCAGCCGGGGATGTGGCCGAAGCCCCCCGCCGCCACCGCATCGGCCGCGAGCGCCTTCGAGCCCGCATCGAGGATCGCGCGGTCGGGGGTCGGGCGGCTGACCACCATGGCGCGGACGCTGAGCGCGCAATGCTCGAACGCGCCATGGCCCCAGCCGACCTGCATCCGGTCGCCATAGGCATAGGTGCCGGGGCGGTATTCGGTCGCGACGCCGCGGGCCGTCAGGCGGTAGAGGTCGGGCGTGCCGCCGGTCGAGACGATGGCCGCGGGCAGGCCGGCGGCGGCAAGTGCCGCGACGGCATCCGAAAGCCAGCGGTCGACCTCGGCCGGGCGGCCCTGCGGCGGGTAGGTCATGAGGCCCGCGAACCGCAGCCCCGGCGCCGCGGCGATGCGGGCCGCGAGCGCCACGGCCTCGGCCGGATCCTGCACGCCGCAGCGCCCCGCGCCGGTGTCGCACTCGATCAGCACCGGGAGCGGCCGCGCGGGGTCGGCGAAGGTCTCGGCATAGCCCGCGACCGTCTCGGCGCTGTCGGCGCTGACCGAGAGGGTGACGCGGCGGGCGAGGGCGGCGAGGCGCGCGCGCTTGGCCGGGCCGAGGATGTTGTAGGGCAGGAAGATGTCAGCGAGCCCCGCATCCGCCATCGCCTCGGCCTCGCCGAGCTTCTGGCAGGTGATCCCGACCGCGCCGAGCGCCATCTGCATCTTCGCGACGCGGGGCAGCTTGTGGGTCTTGACATGCGGGCGCAGCCGCAGCCCCAGCGCATCGGCATGGGCCTGCGCGCGGGCGAGGTTCGCCTCGAGGATGTCGAGGTCGACGACGACGGCGGGGGTGTCGAGATCGCTGATCTTCATCGGATCGCATCCAGAAAGGGCAGGTTGCCGGCGGCTAGCCCGGCATCGACCAGAGGGGCCGCGCCGGTGATCCCGCTCGCGCGCGGCGAGGCGAGAAAGAGCACCGCCTCCGCGACCTCGTCGGGGGTGACGATGCGGCCGAGCGGATAGATCGCGCGCAGCCGGTCGAGGATCGCGGGATCGCGCGCGAGCCGCGCCTCCCACGCGCCGGTGCGGATCGAGGCGGGCACGACCGAATTGGCGCGGATGCCGTGCGGGCCTTCCTCGACCGCGAGCGCGCGCACCCAGGCCATCAGCGCGGCCTTGGCGGCCGAATAGGCCGGGTTGCCGTGGTGGCTCAGCGCGTTGACCGAGGAGATCGCGACAATGGCGCGGTTGCCGCCCGCCCCGCGCATGGCGCGCGCGCAACCGAGCGTGATTTCGGCGGCGGCGGTGAAGTTCAGATCCATCTCGGCGGCGATCCGCGCGGGGTCGAGCATGTCGAGCGTCTCGGCCCGCGTCCAGCCCGCGTTCGAGACGACGACGTCGGGCGCCCCCCCCGCGAGGATCGCGGCAAGGCCCGCGCGGGTGGCGGCGGCGTCGCGCAGATCGAAGCGGTGGCGCTCGGCGATGCCCTCGGCCGAGAGGTCGGCCTCGGCGACATCGCAGGCCACGACCCGGGCGCCGGCCTGCGCGAAACGCGCCACGAGCACCCGGCCGAGCCCGCCGCCCGCCCCGGTGATGACGACGCGCGCGCCCTCGAACCCCTCCATCGCTTCCCCCTTGCGGCGGCGCGGCGCCGCCGGTTCAATCGCCCGATCCCTCAGGACAGGAGCGCGCGCATGTCAAAGATCTGTTTCGGCACCGCGAAGGTGCCGCTCTCGCCCGCCGTGCGGGCGGGCGATTTCGTCTTCGTCTCGGGCCAGGTGCCGGTCGGGCCTGACGGCCGGGTGGTGCCGGGCGGGATCGGCGCCGAGACGCGGGCGGTGATCGACAACATCCGCGCGGCGCTGGCGCTTGCGGGATGCGGGCTCGAGGATGTGGTCAAGACCACCGTCTGGCTGCGCGACCGCGACGATTTCGCGGCCTTCAACGCGGCATATGCCGAGGCCTTCCCGACCGCTCCGCCCGCGCGCTCGACCGCCGAGTCGCGGCTGATGATCGACATCGCCGTCGAGATCGAGGCCATCGCCTTCAAGCCCCTGAAAGGGGCGCGGGGCGGCCGTAGACGGGCGTCGGGATCCCCTCCATCCGCGCCTTGAGCTGGAGCGCGACGAAGCGCGAATAGAAGCGCGAGAGCGCGAGGTTGCCGCCGTGGAACCACAGCGCCTCGACGGCGGTGGGCTTCCACATGTTGCGCAATTCGCCCTGCCACGGGCCCGGATCGCCGCGCACCCCCGACCCGAGGCCCCAGCACGGGCCCACCGCATCGGCCGCCTGCCGCGAGACGATGCCCGCGACGGTCTCGTTCATCGACTGATAGCCCGTGCAGGCCACGACCACATCGGCCGCGACAAAGCGGCCATCCTCGAGCCGCAGCCCGCCCGCCTCTACCCGCGCGACCCCGGCGCCCGAGACGACGCCGATCTGGCCCGAGGCAATCAGTTCCGAGGCGCCGACATCGATGTAATAGCCCGAAGCCGTGCGCAGGGCCTTCATCATCAGGCCGCTGTCATCCTCGCCGAAATCGAGCGCGAAGCCCGAGGCCGCGAGGCGGGCATAGAAATCGGCATCGCGCGTCCGGATCTCGCGGTAGAGCGCGATCTGCTGGTCGGCGAACATCCGGAACGGGGTCGCGGCCGAGATCATGTCGGCCTTCTCGACCGTGATCCCGCGCGCCACGGCCTCTTCGGAATAGATGGCAAAGCCCAGTTCCATGAGCGTCTCGGACCGCACGACCGTCGTCGGCGTGCGCTGGACCATCGTCACCTCGCCGCCCGCCTCCCACAGATCGACCGCGACATCATGGGCCGAACTTGCCGCCCCCACCACGACGCAGCGCTTGCCGGCGAAGGGCGCGCCCTGCTGATAGGCGCTCGAATGCATCAGCGTGCCGGCGAAATCGGCCGCCCCCGGCCAGTCGATGGTGCGCGGCGGCCCGTAGGCGCCGGTCGCAAAGACAAGCTGGCGCGGCCTGAGGACATGCCGGCGCCCCTCGCGCACGACCTCGACCGTCCAGACGCCGGTTGCAGCATCGAACTGCGCCCGCTCGCAGCGCGTCGATGTCCAGATGTTCAGCTCGAAGATCTTCGCATAGGCCTCGAGCCAGTCGCCCATCTTGTCCTTGGGGGTGAAGACCGGCCAGTTCTCGGGATAGTTGAGATAGGGCATGTGATCGTACCACACCGGGTCGTGCAGCACGAGCGAGCGGTAGCGGTTGCGCCAGCTGTCGCCGGCGCGCGCGTTCTTCTCGATGATGATCGCGGGCACGCCGAGTTGGCGCAGCCGCGCCCCGAGCGCGATGCCCCCCTGCCCGCCGCCGATGATGACGACATAGGGCTGTTCCTCGTGGCCGAGCCGCGCGGTCTCGGCGGCGCGGTTCTCCGACCAGGTGCGGCGGGCGCGGTCGGCCTTGTGGACGATGCCGGCCGGACGGCGGGCGCCGCGCGGCTCTTCGTGCCCGCGCAGGTCGTCGAGCGCGGTCAGCAGCACCGACACCTGCCCGCCCCGCATCACCAGCCGCCCGGTGCCGATCCCGCTCGCCGTCTCGAAGGCGATGGGCGCGGCCTCGCCGTCGCCCTCGGCCTCGATCGGGCCGGCCAGCCGCCAGCCGCGAGGGCGCGCATCCCCAAGCGTCGCGGCCAGCATCGCCCCGATCTCGTCCGGCCCCTCGAAGGTCTTGATGTTCCAGGTAAAGGCCAGCAGGTCGCGCCAGAACCCGCCGGCGGGGAAAAGGGCTGCGGCCGCCGCCGCATCGCCCGCCGCGAGCGCGCGGTCGAGCGCGCCGAGCCAGCTCGCGATTCCGTAGGATGCGTGATCGTGCGCGGTCATGTTCAGTCTCCGAGGGGTTCGAGAACCGACCCGTCACCGCGGGCCAGCACGTTGTACTTGATGCGTCTGAGCGTCTCGCGCGCTGGCGCGCCGATGCGATAGCCCGTCGCCGCCGCGAGCAGGTCGAGCAGCGCCAGGAATCCGATGCGCGAGGCCGAGGGCGTCAGCGTGTCGGGGTATTCGCCGATCCGCACCGTCAGGGGCACCTCCGCCGCCTGCGCGAGCGCGCTGCCCGGCACCGTGATCGCGATGGTGCGCGCGCGATAGTGGCGGGCGAGCGTCACGACCTCGATCACCTCGCGCGTGCGGCCGGTCGCGGAAATCGCGATCATCGCATCGCCTTCGTGCAGGCTCGCCGCGATCATGCGCGCGAGGTAGATGTCGCCGGTAGCGGTGACGGTCAGGCCATAGCGGAACAGGCGGTTGTGCGCCTCGTCCGCCATCGCGGCCGAACTGCCGCCGACCCCCAGCACGACGATGCGCCGGGCCGAGGCCAGCACCTCCGCCGCCCGCCCCAGCGCATCGAGATCGAGCTGGCGCTCGACCTCGTCGATGGCGCGGCGCGCCTCGGTCAGGATCGAACGCACATAGGACGGTTGCGCGGCCTCGGGCGGCGCGTCGGCGGCGGCGTTGTTGGCGGCCTCGAGATAGATGTCGCCAACGACCAGACTGCGGGCGAGCTGGAGCTTGAAGTCGCGCACCCCGCGACAGCCGATCGCGCGGCAGAAGCGCGTGACGGTCGGCGCGCTGACACCGGCGCGGGCCGCGATGTCGCTGTTGGCCGCATAGACGGCAGCCTGCACATCGGCGAGGACGAAATCGGCGACCGCCTGCTCGGCCGGGCGCAACTGCGGATATCGGTCGTGGATCTGGCCGATGATGTCCGGCACGCCCGACCCCTGCGGACGCTGATTTCCGTGCTGGAGTAACGGTCTTGGCAACGGCTCCTCCCCCGGCTGATGACCGACAAACCGGACCGAGTATCCGCCGATGATGGCGTTGCGTCAAGCGCATGAAAGTTTGTTACACGCTCGCCCCTGTAGCCGGTGCCGCACGGCGCGATGGTGCCCCCGTATCAGTGATCTATAAAAAATTGATATACGACGATGGGGTGGTCGGTTCCCTTGGCGTGTGCCAGGGGCGCGCACCCACAGCATGCAGCAGCCGCCGCCGGTTTTTCTTGACAGGCCTGTAAGCAATTCACAAGACTGGCGGAAGCGAGTCGGATGTCGTGCCGACCGAGGTGCCTACCAAGGGGGCGTGATGGCCGCGGGGGATGCAGCCGCCAGTATGGGCCGGCAGGAGGGGTCGGGCCGAGGGGGTGACGCGCAGGCGAAACTCTCGATCCGCGGCGTCGGCAAGCGCTTCGGCGCGCTCGAGGCCGTCGCGGGGTGCGGCTTCGACATCGCGCCGGGCACCATCGTCTCGATCGTCGGCCCCTCGGGCTGCGGCAAGACCACGCTGCTGTGGATGATGTCGGGCCTCCACCAGCCGACCGAAGGGCAGATCCTGCTTGATGGCACGGCCGTGACGGGGCCGCGCCCCGAGATCGGCCTCGTCTTTCAGGAGGCCAATCTCCTGCCCTGGCGCAACCTGATCGACAACATCCACTTCCCCTTCGAGATCAAGGGCCTGCGCCCCGAGACCGCGTGGATCGACCACCTGCTGGAGCGCGTCGGGCTGCGCGGGTTCGAGCGGCGCTTCCCGCGCGAGCTCTCGGGCGGCATGCAGCAGCGCGCCGCGATCGTGCGCGCGCTTGCGCTGCGGCCGTCGGTCCTGCTCATGGACGAACCCTTCGGCGCGCTCGACGCATTCACCCGCGAGGACATGAACCGCCTCGTCGAGGAAATCTGGCTCGAGACGCGCACCACGATCGTCTTCATCACCCATTCGATCGAGGAGGCGATCTTCCTGTCGGATCGGGTGGTCGTGCTCAGCAAGCGCCCCGGCCGGGTGCAGTCGGATTACGCGGTGCCCTTCGCCCATCCGCGCACGCTCGAGACGATGGCGAGCCGCGAGGTCTTCGACCTCATGAACCGCATCAAGGCCGACATCTACGGCGCGCCGGCGCCGGCGCGGGCGGCGGAGTAGAACATGGGCGACATCACCCCCGAATTCCGCAAGGGCGACGCCGGACAGGTCGCGATCACGAATCTCTCGGCCTTCGCGCAGGGTGCGGGTGCCCGCACCCGCAACGAGGTGATCGCGATCGCGCTTGTCGCCATCATCGTGGTGGGAAGCCTCGAGATCCTGCTGCGCGTGCTCGAGGTCAAGTCCTACATCCTGCCCAAGCCGTCCGAGGTCGCGCTGGCCTATTACACCGACTTCCGCCTAGTGCTGCCGCACCTCGGCCACACGCTCGCGGTGCTGGGGATGGGGTTCTCGATCGGGGCGGTGGTGGGGATGGTGCTGGCCGCCGTCATCACGCAGTTCCCCTTCGTCGAGAAGATCATCGCGCCCTACATCCTCGTGCTTGTCACGACGCCGATGCTCGCGCTCGTGCCGCTCCTGATCCTGCGCTTCGGCTTCGGCTACACCCCGCGCGTGATCGCGGTCGCGCTGGCGGCGGGGCCGATGGTGATGATCAACGCCGCGACCGGCTTCCGGCGGGTAGACAGCGCCAAGATCGCGCTCGCGCGCTCCTACGGGGCGTCGACGCTCCAGATCTTCTGGAAGGTGCGCGCGCCGATGGCGCTGCCGATGATCCTCGTCGGCCTCATGATCGGGGCGATCTTCGGGCTGCTGACGGCGGTCGGGGCCGAGATGGTGGGCGGGGGCTTCGGCCTTGGCAACCGCCTGACGACCTATTCCTCGATGATCCAGATGCCGCAGTTCTTCGCCGTGGTCCTCATGCTCTCGGCGCTCGGCATCCTGATCTATGTGATCTTCTTCCTCATCGGCAAGAAGTACGCGAGCTGGGAGGCCTGAGCGGCATCCCGGCGCGCATCTGCAAGACGTTCACCAAGCAATGACAGGGGGTTACGACATGATGAACACGACACGCGGCCCGGGCCTCAGCCGGCGCCAGCTTCTGACCGTGACGGCGGGCGGCGTTGCGGCCATCGGCCTCGGCGGGCTCCGGCCGGCCTTCGGGGCGGGCTACGACCGCGCCTTCACCTGGATCTCGCCGCGCGGCACGCTCGAGGTCGTCGACGACTATGCCTACTGGGTCGCCAAGAAGATGGGCTATTTCGGCGATCTCAACATCGACATCCAGCCGGGGCCGTCGGACGGCACCGCGACGGTCAAGTTCGTCGACGTGGGCCAGGCCGACATGGGCTTCCCCTCGCCGGGCGTGTTCTCGTTCGCGATCGAGAACGGCATGAAACTCAAGTCCTGCTTCCACGAGGCGGCGGCCGACGGCTTCTCCTTCGCCTTCCGCAAGGGCGAGGGGCTCTCGAACCTCAAGGACATCGAGGGCAAGACGATCCTTCTCGGTTCGGCCGCCTGGCAGGCGATCACCGACCCGATGCTCGCCGCGCAGGGCGTCGACGTCTCGAAGGTGAAATATGTCGAGGCCGGCTGGCCGACCTGGGGCACGGCGCTCGCGGCCGGGCAGGGCGATGCCGCGCTCTCGTGGGAAGGGCTGCGGGCCGAGTGGATCTCGACCGGGCTCGACTTCGAATACTGGCTCGGGGTGCAGAAGTCGAACTTCCCGATGAACACCTTCGTCGTGCGCGCCGATGATCTCGAGGACGCCGACAAGCGCGCCTTCCTCGAGCAGTATCTGCGCGGCTGGGCGATGGGCCTCGAATTCGCCGAGCACAACCCGCGCGCGGCCGTCCAGGCGGTGTTCGAGCAGTTCCCGACGCTCGCGCAGAACGTGGGGCCGCAACTCGGCACTATGTCCTGCCTGCAGCTCATGAACGTCATGCGCGGCGATTGGTCCAAGCGTCAGGGCTGGGGCTGGCACGACATGGCAAGCTGGCAGAACTTCTTCGACATGTCGGCCTCGATCGGCCAGAACAAGAACCCGATCAAGGCCGAGGACGTCTGCACGAACGACCTCATCCCCGGCGCCAACGCCTTTGACGCCGCGAAGGTCAAGGCCGACGCCGAGGGCACCGCGCTCACGCCCGAGTTCGAGGCGGTGGATGTCGAGGCCGTGCGCGCGAACCTCTTTGCGCAGGCGATCTGACGCGATCTTGCGCCGGGCGGTTTCGTGCCGCCCGGCGCCCTTCATTTGGCTCGAATTGCGGAGGGTGCAGGGATGGCTGGGAAGGTGCGGGTGCTCGTCGTCGGGCTCGGCAACATGGGGGCCTCGCATGCGAGCGCCTATCACCGCAACGACGGCTTCGAGATCGTGGGGCTGATGAGCCGGACGATCCGCTCGAAGTCGATCCCCGAGGAATTGCGCGGCTATCCGCTGTTCGAGGACTATGCCGAGGCGCTGGCGGCCACGAAACCCGATGCGGTCTCGATCAATACCTGGCCCAACACGCACGCGGCCTATGCGATCCAGGCGATGGAGGCGGGCGCCCATGTCTTCATGGAAAAGCCCATCGCCACCAACAACGAGGACGCCGCCCGCGTGGTCGCGACGGCGCGCGCGCGGGGCCGCAAGCTCGTGCTCGGCTACATCCTGCGCGTCCACCCGAGCTGGATGAAGTTCATCGAGATCGGCAAGACGCTGGGCAAGCCGCTGGTGATGCGGCTCAACCTCAACCAGCAGTCCTCGGGCGATGCCTGGATGTGGCACAAGAACCTCATCGACAGCCTGATCCCGATCGTCGATTGCGGGGTCCATTACGTCGATGTCATGTGCCAGCTGACGGGTGCCAAGCCCGTGCGCGTCCACGGCATCGGTGCGGCGCTGTGGGCCGAGGCCGACAAGCAGAACTATGGCCACCTGCATGTGACCTTCGATGACGGCTCGGTCGGCTGGTACGAGGCCGGCTGGGGCCCGATGATGAGCGAGACGGCCTTTTTCGTCAAAGACATCGTGGGGCCGAAGGGGTCGGTGTCGCTCGTGCCGAACGATCAGGCGCGCAGCGGTGCCGAGGATCTCTCGGACAGCTCCGACATCGACAAGCACACCAAGACCGACGCGATCCGCGTCCACCATGCCGCCGTCGGGCCCGACAAGCACTTCCTGCGCCCCGACGAGATCCTCTCGATGGAGGACGAGCCGGGCCACCAGGATCTCTGCGACCGCGAGCAGGCCTTCTTCCTGCGCGCGATCCGCGAGGATCTCGACCTGACGGAATCGATGGATGCGGCCGTCAACTCGCTGCGGATCGTGCTTGCGGCCGAGCAGAGCATCGAGGAGGAGCGGGCGATCCGGCTCGACTGAGAGGCAAGGGTGTTGGACGATATCGACCGCCTCTATCGCAGTTCCGACGGGGTCGCGATCGCGGCGGCCGTGCGGTCGGGCGAGGTGAGCGCGCCCGAGATCGCCGAGGCCGCGATCCGCGCGATCGAGGCGTTGAACCCGGCGCTGAACGCGGTCATCCACACCCGCTACGACATCGGCCGCGCGATGGCGGCGGCGGTCTCACCCGACGCGCCGCTCGCGGGCGTTCCCTTCCTGCTCAAGGAACTCGCGACGAACTGGGCGGGCGTGCAGGCGACGAGTTCGAGCCGTTTCCTCAGGGACCAGATCGCGCCCGCCGACAACGAGATCGCGCGGCGCATCAGGGCGGCGGGGCTTGTCATGCTCGGCAAGACGAACGCGCCCGAGAACGGCTGGTCGATCGGCTGCGAGCCCGCGCTCTATGGCCCGACGCTGAACCCCTGGGATCCGTCCGTCACCTGCGGCGGATCCTCGGGCGGCACGGCGGTCGCGGTCGCGACCGGCATGGTGCCGATCGCCGAGGCCTCGGACGGGGCGGGCTCGATCCGGGTGCCGGCCTCGTGCTGCGGGGTGGTGGGGCTCAAGCCCTCGCGCGGGCGGGTGACGCTCGCGCCCTTCGCCGACTACTGGGCGGGCGGGGCCTATTTCCTGTGCAACAGCCGCAGCGTGCGCGACACGGCCGCCTATCTCGATGCGGTCGCGGGCGCGCTGCCGGGCGATGCCTATTACCTGCCGCTGCCCGACCGGCCCTTTGCCGATCTGGCGCGCGAGGCCCCGCGCGGGTTGCGGGTGGGCTTCACCGTCGCCGACCCCTCGGGCAACCCGGTCGACCCCGCGATCCGCGCCTCGGTCGAGGCGGTGGCGCGCGTGCTCGAAGGGATGGGCCACCGGGTTGAGCCGCATGACATGGCGCTCGACGCGGGCGCGTTCTGGCAACTCTATACCGACATGACCTGTGTCGAGACGGCCGCCGCCTACGACTATTTCGAAACCCTCGTCGGCCGCCCGCTGGCCGAGGGCGATGTCGAGCCCGTCACCCGCGCGATCATCGAGCGCGGCCGCGCCACCCCCGCTACCGCCCATGCCGGCCGGATCGAGGCGGTGCGCCGCGCCGGGCGCGCGGTGGCGCAGGACCTGTGGGCCTATGACGCCTATCTGACCCCCGTCCTGACGCAGCCGCCCCGCCCCGTCGGATTTTACGACATGTCGATGCGCGACCTCGACGCCTACAACGCGCTCTGGACGGATGCGGTGTTCATGGCGCCTTTCAACGCCTCGGGCCAACCCGCGATCGCGCTGCCGCTCGGGCAGACCGCGACGGGGCTGCCCGCGGGCGTGCAGATCGTCGGCCGGCTGGGCGCAGAAGCGACGCTGCTCGCGCTCGCGACCGCGCTCGAAGAGGCGATGCCCTGGGCCGCGCGCCGTCCACCGCTGAGCTGGCAGGAGGCCACCGATGCCGCATGATCTCATCCTCGCGGGCGGGCGCGTCATCGACCCCGCCACCGGCACCGACCGGGTGGCCGATGTGGCCTTCGCCGGCGGGCGCGTCGCGGCGGTGGGCGCGAACCTCGCGGCAGGCGGGGCGGCCGAGGTGGTCGATGTCGCGGGCGCGATCGTGACGCCGGGCCTCATCGACCTGCACACCCATGTCTATTGGGGCGGCACCTCGCTCGGGGTCGATCCCGACAGCTATGCGGCAGGCTCGGCCATCACCACGCTGATCGATACCGGCAGCGCGGGGCCCGGCAATTTCGCGGGCTTCCGCGCCCATGTGATCGCGGCGGCCGAGACGCGGATCCTCGCCTATCTGCATGTCTCCTTCGCCGGCATCTTCGGCTTTTCGCGCACGATCATGGTGGGCGAGAGCCACGACATGCGCCTGATGGCCGCGCGCGAGGCGGCCGAGGTCGCGCGCGCCAACCCCGACACGATCATCGGCATCAAGGTGCGCATCGGCGCCCATGCAAGCGGGCCGTCGGGCATCGCGCCGCTCGATGTCGCGCTCGATGTCGCGGATGCGACGGGGCTGCCGATCATGTGCCACATTGACGAGCCGCCGCCGAGCTACGAGGCGGTCGTCGCCCGCCTGCGCCCGGGCGATGTGCTGACGCATTGCTTCCGCCCCTTTCCCAACGCACCCATGCGCGGCGACGGGCAGGTCAAGCCCGAGGTGCTCGCGGCACGCGCGCGCGGCGTCTTTTTCGACGTCGGCCACGGCATGGGGTCGTTCTCGTGGGCGACGGCCGATGCGATGGCGCGGGCGGGGTTCTGGCCCGACACGATCTCGTCGGATGTCCACAGCCTCTGCCTGCACGGGCCCGCCTGGGATCTCTTGCGGACGATGACGAAGTTCCTGGCCCTCGGCCAGCCGATGGCGGATGTGGTGGCGGCCACGACCCTTGAGCCCGCGCGCGCGCTCCGCCGCCCCGACCTCGGCACGCTCGCCCCCGGTAGCGCCGCCGAGGCGAGCGTCATCCGCCTCGCCCCGATCCCGACCGTGCTCGAGGATGTCGAGGGGGTGACGCGCGACCATCCCGAGCGTCTCGTCCCCGTCGGGCGCGTCCTTGCCGGGCGCTGGCGCCCCGCCCCGGCATGAACGCGCGCCACCGCGCCATCTGGTCCTATGCGTGGGACCTTCACGACATCGGGCTCGATGCCGCGCTCGGGCGCATCGCCGAGGCCGGGCTCGATACCGTCTCGCTCGCGACCTCCTATCACGCGGGGCGCTTCCTCCAGCCCGGCAATCCGCGCAGGCGGGTGTGGTTCCCGCAGGACGGCACCGTCTATTACCGCGCCGATCCCGCGCGCTGGCGGGGGGCCGAGATCGCGCCGCTCGTGGCCGACATCGTCGCGACCGAGGGCGACATGCTCGGCGCACTCATCGACCGGCGGGCGCGGGGCGGGCCCGCGGTGTCGTGCTGGACGGTCTGCCTGCACAACACCCGCCTCGGCATGGCCCATCCGGACCATGTCGTGCGCACCGCGCACGGCGACCCGGCCCTTTATGGCCTCTGCCCCGCAAGCCCCGCCGCGCGCGCCTATGCCGCGGGCCTCGTGGCCGAGATCTCCGAGGTCTACGCCCCCGACCGGATCGAGATCGAGACGCTCGACTTCATGGGCTTCGACCACGGCTTCCACCACGAAAAGGACGGGCTCGGCCTCTTGCCCGAGGATCGTTTCCTGCTCGGGCTTTGCTTCTGCCGCCATTGCCTTGCCGCCGCCGCCGCCGACGGCATCGACGCCGAGGCGGCACGGGCCGAGGTCGCGCGGCTTCTGGATGCGGCGTTCGCGCGCGAGTTGCCCGCCCCTGCCTTTCCCGATTTCCCCGCCCGCGGGATCGCGGCGTTCGAGGGGCACCCCGCCCTTCACGCCTTTCTCGGCTGGCGGCCGCGCGTGCTCGGGCGGCTCGCGGCCGAGTTGCGCGCCGCCTGCCGGGCGCCGACGCGGCTTGCCCTCATCGACTTCGCCGGAAGCTGGTGGGGCGGGGTTGATCTGGGCGTGCTCGCGCCGCATTTCGACGGCGTCATCTGGTGCGCCTACACCGCCCCGCCCGCACAGGTCGCGGCCGAACTCGCGGGGCTGCGCGCGCTGATCGGTCCCGACCGCGCGCTCTCGCTCGGGCTCCAGCTCTTCCATCCCGTGGTTGCGGATGCGGCCGATTTCGGGGCCCGGGTGGCGGCGGCCGAGGGGGCGGCAGACGGCCTCAACGTCTACAACCTTGGCCTTGTGCCGCCTGCGCGGCTCGGGTGGGTGCGCGCTGCGCTTGGTGCCGCGCGCCGGCCTTGAACCGCCCGCGCCCCGATGATCGCGGCGCGGGGGCGAGCAGTTCGGCGCTTGCAGCCCGGCCAGTTCCGGGCGAACAACCCCCTCGGGATGATGCATGCGGGATCCGGCCCGGGGAGG
>CAYYJB010000020.1:26711-37238 GCA_964472135.1 uncultured Gemmobacter sp. | reverse complement strand
GGCCCAGGTCTCGGCATCGATCAGGCGGTCGTAGTCGGGCATGAGCTCCCCCTCGCGGAATCGGGTCGGGCAGGGGAGAGCATGCGGCCCGTCGGGCGCGCCGCGCAAGGTGGCGCGCGCTCAGGCGAGTGATGCGCGCAGCGCCCCCGCCCCGGCCGCAACAAGCGCCACGAGCGGCAGCGGCACCCGCCAGAGCGTCAGCATCACGAAAAGCCCCGCCGCGACCGCAAGATCGAGGCCGCCCCGCACCGAGCCCGTCAGCAGCGGATCGTGGAGCGCCGCGCCCAGAATGCCCACCACCGCGGCATTCGCGCCCTGAACCGCCCGCCGCGCGGCCCCGAGCGTGCCGATGCGCGACCAGAACGGCAGCGCCGCGCTCAGGATCAGGAACCCCGGCGCGAAGATCGCGATCAGCGCCACGAAAGCGCCCGCGACCCCGTTCGGGGCGCCCTGCTGCACGAAGCCCACATGCGCCGCCACCGAAAAGAGCGGCCCCGGCACCGCCTGCGCCGCGCCGTATCCGGCGACGAAATCCTCGGGCGCCACCCATCCGGGCGCGACGACCGCCGTCTCGAGGAGCGGCAGCACCACATGCCCGCCGCCAAAGACGAAGGCCCCCGCCCGGAATACCGCATCCGCCAGCGCCAGCCCGGGCCACGCCGCCGCCAGCGCCGGCAGGAGGAGGAGAGCCGCGCCCAGCACCCCGAGCGCGACAAGCCCCCCCCGCGGCCCGACCGGCATCGCGGGGATCGCTGCCGGCGCGTCCGTCGCGCGCGCGGGCAGCGCCATCCCCGCCAGCGCGCCGAGCATGATCGCCCCGACCATCCCCACCGCGCCCGGCGCGACGGCCAGCACCCCGAGCGCACCCGCCGCGATGGTCGCGCGCGGCGCATCAGGGCAGAGCCCGCGTGCCATGCCGATCAGCGCCTGCGCCACCACCGCCACCGCGAGAAGCCCGAGCCCGCCCATCGCCCCCCGCCAGAGGGGCGAATCCAGCGCCCCGCCCAGCGCCGCGAGTAGCATGAGCGCCAGCGCCGACGGCAGGGTGAAGGCGACGAAGGCCGCGAGCGCGCCCCCCCATCCCGCCCGCATCAGCCCGAGCGCGAAGCCGAGCTGGCTCGAGGCCGGGCCGGGCAGGAACTGGCAGAGCGCGACCAACTCGGCATAGGCCGCATCCGAGAGCCAGCCGCGCCGGGCCACGAACTCCTGCCGGAAATAGCCCAGATGCGCGATCGGCCCGCCGAAGGAGGTAAGGCCGAGCCTGAGGAAGGCGCCGAAGACCTCGGCCGTGCGTCCCTTTTCCCTGCCCGCATCCGCCGCCATCGCCTGCCCCCCGCCGTCGTGCGTCCTTGTAGCGCCGGCTTTGCGCCGGACCAGCCGGCCCTCATAATGCGGCGGCATGACGCGGAGATGACGGCGGCCGCTGGCGCCGCTTGACCGGGCGGGGGCGGAGCGGTAGAGCGTTGGAACGATCTAATGGAACGGTCCAAAAAAAAGGGGGCGGCGCATGCGTTGGGGTCTGATCGGGGCGAGCACGATCGCGGCCGAGCACATGGTGCGCGCCTTTCGCGCCCAACCGGGCGGCACCATCGGCTGGGTGATGAGCGCGGACGCCGCCCGCGCCCGGACCTTCGCGGCCGACCATGCCATTCCCGCCTCGGGGAGCGATCTCGGCGCGCTGCTCGCGGATGCGTCGGTCGATGCGGTCTACATCTCCTCGACCAACGAAAAGCATCTGCCGCAGGCGCTGGCTGCGATCGCGGCCGGCAAGCATGTGCTGTGCGAAAAGCCGCTCGCGATGGATGTGGCGGACGCGCGCACCATGGTCGCGGCGGCGGCGCGGGCCGGGCGGGTGTTCGCCACGAACCACCACCTGCGCGCGGCGGGCACCCATCGCGCGATCCGCGCGGCCGTGGCCGAGGGCCGGATCGGGCGGGTGCTGTCGGTGCGCGTCCACCATGCCGTCCATCTGCCGGCGCATCTGCAGGGCTGGCGCCTCAACGACCCGGGGGCGGGCGGCGGGGTCATCCCCGACATCACGGTGCATGACGCCGACATCGTGCGCTTTCACCTTGGCGAGGATCCGGCCGAGATCGTCGCGGCGTCCTGCGTCTCGGGGCTTGGGCAAGGCGTCGAGGATTCGGCGATGTCGGTCTGGACGATGCCCTCGGGCGCGATGGTCTTTGCCCATGAGAGCTTCACCCACCGCTTCGCCGGCCACGGGATCGAGATCCACGGCACCGAAGGCTCGATCTTCGGCCGCGGGGTGATGAGCCAGCGCCCGGTGGGCGAGGTCGAGATCGTGACGGCTGCGGGGCGCGAGATGCTCGCCTGCGACGGTGCCGACCTTTACGCCCGCACGGTGGCGGCCTTCGAGGGGGCGGTCGCGGGGCAGGGCCGGCCGCTCGCCACGGGCGAGGACGGGATCGCCTCGCTCGCGGTCGCGATGGCGGTGCGGCGCGCGGCCGAAACGGGCGCGCGCGTGCGCCCCGACATCGCGGCGGCGGTGGCGCTGCCATGACGGGCAAGATCGTTTCCGCGGCCGAGGCGGTGGCGCATATCCGCGACGGCGCGGTCGTCAGCGTGTCGTCATCTTCGGCGCTCGGCTGCCCCGACGGGGTGCTGCGCGCGCTGGGCGCGCGCTTCGCCTCCGAGGGGCATCCGCGCGGCCTGACCACGATCCACCCCATCGCCGCGGGCGACATGTATGGCGTCAAGGGCATGGACCACATCGCGCAGGACGGGCTGCTGGCCCGCGTGATCGCGGGCTCCTACCCCTCGGGCCCCTCGAGCCTGCCCATGCCCGAGATCTGGCGCATGATCGTCGAGGACCGGGTCGCGGCCTACAACGTGCCCTCGGGGATCCTCTTCGACATGCACCGCGAGGCCGCGGCCCGCCGCCCGGGCGTGCTGACCAAGGTCGGGCTCGAGACCTTCGTCGACCCCCGGCGCGAGGGCTGCGCGATGAACGCGCGCGGCGCCGCGGCCCCGATCGTGCGGCGCGAGGTCTTCAACGGGCAGGAGTGGCTCTTCTTTCCCAACATCGCGCCCGATGTCTGCATCCTGCGCGCCACCACCGCCGATGAGCGCGGCAACCTCACCTATGAGCACGAGGGCGCCTATCTCGGCGGCCTCGAACAGGCGATCGCGGCGCGCAACAACGGCGGGATCGTGATCGCGCAGGTCAAGCGCGTGACCGCCGCCGGCAGCCTGCGCCCGCATGACGTGCGCGTGCCCGGGCATCTGGTCGATTTCGTCACGCTCGACCCCGACCAGAAGCAGACCTGCGAGACGCCCCACGACCCCGCCATCTCGGGCGAGGTGATCCGGCCCTGGTCGAGCTTCGATCTGGTGCCCCACGGGGTCGAGAAGGTGATCGCGCGCCGCGCCGCGATGGAACTCCGCCCCGGCATGACCGCCAACCTCGGCTTCGGCATCTCGGCCAACGTGCCGCGCATCCTGCTCGAGGAAGGGCATCCGCAGGCCGTCACCTGGGCGATCGAGCAGGGCGCGGTGGGGGGGATGCCGCTCTTGGGTTTTGCCTTCGGCTGCGCCTCGAACGCCGATGCCTATGTCCCCTCGCCCCAGCAGTTCATCTATTTCCAGGGTGGCGGGTTCGACCTGACCTTCCTTTCCTTTCTGGAGGTCGACGCGGGGGGCTCGGTCAATGTCTCCAAGCTCGGCAAGCGGCCCTACCTCACGGCGGGCTGCGGGGGGTTTGTCGACATCACCGCCCATGCCCGCCGGATCGTCTTTTCGGGCTGGTTCGAGGCGGGCGCCGAGGTCGCGCTCGACGAAGCCGGGCTGCGCATCCTGCAGCCCGGGAAATTCGCGAAATTCGTCCCCGCGGTCGAGCATGTGACCTTCGCGGGCCCCCGCGCCGTCGCCGAGGGGCAGGAGGTGATCTATGTCACCGAGCGCTGCGTCGTCCGCCTGACGCCCGAGGGGCTGCGGGCGACCGAGATCATGCCCGGGATCGACCCCGCGCGCGACATCGAGGGGGCCTCGGGCGGGATCGTCCGCGTGGCCCCCGACGCCCGCCCGATGGATCCGCGCCTGCTGCGCGAAGGCCCGATGGGGTGGGCGCCATGAGCGCGGTTCACCTGACCGTCACCGGCGCCGTCGCCGAGCTGCGGCTCGACAATCCGGCGAAGCTCAACGCGCTGACGGTGCCGATGCTCGAGGCGCTCGCCGCCCATTGCGCCACCATCGAGCGCACGCCCGGCCTGCGCGCGGTGGTGCTCGCGGCCGAGGGTGAGCGCGCCTTTTGCACGGGCGCCGACATCACCGCATGGGGCGATCTGTCGGCGGCCGATTTCGCGCGCCATTGGGTGCGCGAGGGCCACCGCGTGTTCGACCGCCTCGCCCGCCTCGCCCTGCCGACCGTGGCCGCTATCAGCGGCCCGGCCTTTGGCGGCGGGCTCGAACTCGCCGCCGCCTGCGACGTGCGCGTGATGGCGCCGGGCGCAACGCTCGCCCTGCCCGAGGCGGGGGTCGGGATCGTGCCGGGCTGGTCGGGCTCGCAGCGGCTGATGCGGCTGCTGCCCGAGCCGGTGGTGCGCGAGATGGCGCTGTTCGGCCGGCGGATCGATGCGCCCCGCGCGGTGGCGCTGGGGTTCGCGGCCGAGGTCGCCCCGGACGCACGCGCCGCCGCGCATGCGCTCGCGGCCGATGCGGCGCGGCTGTCGGCAACCTCGGTCGAGGTCGCGAAATACATGCTGAACGCCGCCGCGGGCGAGGACCCGGCCGCGATGATCGAGGCGCTCGGCGCCGGGATGGCGGCCGCCGGCCCCGACCGCGCCGAGGGCGTCGCGGCCTTTCGCGCCCGCCGCAAGCCAGAGTTCGGCCCGAGATGACGGCCCCGCGCGCGCCCTCAGCCGCTCCGCCGCAGCGCCTGATCCTGCGGGGCGAATTCGATCACCGGCGGCTGGAGGATGCCGAGCGCCTCGGGCGGCTCGCCGGCGATGCGGCGCAGAAGCGTCTCGCCGATGAGGCGGCCGGTCTCGCGCAGGTCCTCGAAGGCGGTGAAGACATTCGCGCGCAGCATCTCGAAGACGGGCGAGGCGCGCTTGGCCACGAGATCGACCTCGCGCCCGGCCTGAAGGCCAAGATCGCCGAGCGCCGCGGACGCCGCGATCGCGGGCACCTCGCCCACGCAGAGGATCCCGTCGGGCCGGTCCGGGCGGGCGAGGCGCATCCGCAGCCAGGCCGCGATCTCTTCGGGCGGTCGGTCGAGGTGGACGTCCTCGGGGATCTCGAAGGCCGCGCCCGCCGCGCGCGCCTCGGCCGTCAGGCCATAGCGCAGGTGCTGGCCGAAGGTGAAGCGCGCCTGCGGCGCGATCATCAGGATCCGCCGCCGCCCTCGCCCGACCAGATGGCGCGCGCCCGCCCGGGCGAAGGCCTCGTTGTCGTAATCGACATAGGCGTGCGGGATGGCGAATTCGGTGCGGCCGTGGCTGACGAAGGGAAAGCCGTGCTCGCTCAGCAGCCGCACCCGCGGATCGAAGACCTCGGTGCGCGAAAAGACGATGCCGTCGGCCATGCGGTTGCGCAGCACCTCGCGCACCGCCGCGTCGCGCCCCTCGTCGATGAGGTCGGGCAGCATCGCGACCGAATAGCCCGTGCCGTTCAGCGCCCCCATCAGCCCCGCGATCAGCTCATGGGTAAAGCCCAGATACTCGTGCCCGGTATTGAGCAGGAGCGCCACGACCTTGCTGCGCCCGGTGCGCAGCCGCTGCGCGGCCCGGTCAGGGACATAGCCCAGACGATTCGCGACCTCGGCCACCGCCTTGCGCGTGCGCGCCGCGATTCGCGGATCGTCCGCCAGGGCGCGCGACACGGTCGTGACGGCAAGCCCCGTCGCCTGCGCGATCGTCCTCAGCGTCGGTTTGTCCACCCCGTCGGCCCACCCTGTCGTGCGGCATTCCTTCGGGAGCAGACTATGCCTGTTTTTTGCATCGTTACAACAGATCTCGGCACCCAAGGTGCAGGGGCTGGCGAAATGCCGCGCCATGTTGTTGCGCAGGGCTGCGGCATGGGGGCGCGTCGTGTCAGATTCCGATTGACTGGCGCCCGATTTGCAACGTTTTAATCATGCATCCCGCCGTTGCGGGTGCATCCTGTGGGAGGAAGACGGAATGACGATGATGAAGGTTCTGAAAGGGTCGGTCGCGGCGCTCGCGCTGTCGGCCTCGGTTGCTTCGGCCGCCGACGTCGAGGTGCTGCACTGGTGGACATCGGGCGGCGAGGCCGCCGCCCTCAACGTTCTGAAGGATGACCTTCAGGGCAAGGGCATCGGCTGGGTCGACATGCCGGTGGCGGGCGGCGGCGGCGAGGCCGCGATGACGGCGCTGCGCGCCCGCGTCACGGCGGGCGATGCGCCGACGGCCGTGCAGATGCTCGGCTTCGACATCCAGGACTGGGCCGCCGAGGGCGCGCTCGGCAACCTCAACGATGTCGCCGCGGCCGAGGGCTGGGATGCGGTCGTGCCGGCCGCGCTGCAGGGCTTCGCCAAATATGACGGCAACTGGATCTCGGCACCAGTCAACGTCCACTCGACGAACTGGGTCTGGATCAACAAGGCAGCGCTCGACGCCGCCGGCGGCAAGGCGCCCGGGTCGTGGGAAGAGCTGGTCGCGGTTCTCGACGCGATGAAGGCCAACGGCATCACCCCGCTCGGCCATGGCGGCCAGGCCTGGCAGGACGCGACCGTCTTCGACGCGGTCGTCCTCTCGCTCGGCGGCGACTTCTACAAGGCCTCGATGATCGACCTCGACGAGGGCGCGCTCGGCGGGGCACAGATGGCCGAGGCGTTCAACCGCCTCATCAAGCTCAGCAGCTATGTCGATGCGAACTTCTCGGGCCGCGACTGGAACCTCGCCTCGGCGATGGTCATCAACGGCGAAGCCGGGATGCAGATGATGGGCGACTGGGCCAAGGGCGAGTTTCTGAAGGCCGGCAAGGTTCCGGGCGCGGACTTCGTCTGCATCCGCTTCCCCGGCACGCAAGGGTCGGTCACGTTCAACTCCGACCAGTTCGCGATGTTCGGCGTCAACTCGGACGAGAAGCGCGTCGCGCAGGCGCAGATGGCCTCCTCGGTCATGAACCCGGGCTTCCAGTCGGCGTTCAACGTCGTCAAGGGTTCGGTCCCGGCCCGCACCGACGTGCCGAACGACGCCTTCGACGATTGCGGCAAGAAGGGCATGGCCGATCTGGCCGAGGCCAACGCCTCGGGCAACCTCTTCGGCTCGATGGCGCATGGCCATGCCGCCCCGGCGGCGGTAAAGAACGCGGTCTATGACGTCGTCACCGCGGCCTTCAACGGCCAGTATGCCGACGGCGCCGCGGCGGCTGCCGCGCTCGCCAGCGCGGTTGCGGCGGCGAAGTAAGACCCACAAGGGCGGGCGGCCCCCCGGGGCCGCCCCCACCTTGCGACCCGAGGGAATGCGCATGGCCGCTGCCGACCAGACCGACTGGCGCACCCGCGCGCAGGACTGGCTGCCGAAACTGGTGCTGGCGCCCTCGCTCGCCGTGACGCTCCTGTTCGTCTACGGCTTCATCCTCTTCACCATCGTCCTGTCCTTCACCGGCTCGCGCATGCTGCCGCGCTACGATTTCGTGGGCTTCACGAATTACGCGAAGCTCTTCGCGCTCGAGCACTGGTGGACGGCGATCGGCAACATCGCGATCTTCGCGACGCTCTACATCGGCATCTGCACCGCGATCGGCCTCATGCTCGCGATCTTCCTCGACCAGAAGATCCGGGGCGAGGGGGTGCTGCGCCCGATCTACCTCTATCCGATGGCGCTGTCGTTCATCGTGACGGGAACGGCGTGGAAATGGTTCCTCGACCCCGGCATCGGGCTCGAGCGCACCATGCACCTCTGGGGGTGGGAGAGCTTCAGCTTCACCTGGATCAAGGACAGCGACATGGCGATCTACACGATCGTCATCGCCGCCGTCTGGCAGACCTCGGGCTTTGTCATGGCGATGTTCCTCGCGGGGCTTCGGGGCATCGACAACGAGATCCTCAAGGCCGCGCAGATCGACGGGGCGTCGGGCTTCGCGCTCTATCGCCGGATCGTGATCCCGATCCTGCGGCCGGCGTTCCTGTCGGCCTTCGTCATCCTCTTTCACCTCGCGATCAAATCCTACGACCTCGTGATCGCGCTGACGGGCGGCGGGCCGGGGCGGGCGACCGAACTGCCCGCGACCTTCATGTATTCCTACACCTTCACCCGCAACCAGATGGGGATCGGCGCGTCGTCGGCCGTCATCATGCTCATGACCATCGCCGCGATCATGGTGCCCTATCTCTATGCCGAGCTGAAGGAGCGCCGCTGATGGCCGTCGCGACCCAGGACACGGCGGTGCAGACCGGGCGCGTCGCGCGCACCTTCGTCTATCTGGTGCTCCTGCTGTTCGCGCTCTTCTACCTCCTGCCGCTCTATGTGATGGTGGTGAACTCGGTCAAACCGCTCGAAGAGATCACGGGCGGGCGGATGATGTCGCTGCCCGAGACCTTCACGCTGGCACCCTGGGGCAGCGCGTGGTCGACCGCGCAGATCGGCGTGCAGCCGACGGGGTTGCGGCCCTATTTCATCAACTCGCTCCTGATGGTAGTACCGGCGGTCGCGATCTCGACGGTGATCGGGGCGCTGAACGGCTATGTGCTGACGAAATGGCGCTTTCGCGGGGATACGGTCATCTTCGCGCTGATGCTTTTCGGTTGCTTCATCCCCTTCCAGATCGTGCTGATCCCGATGGCGCTGGTGCTGGGCAAGCTCGGGCTGGCGGGGTCGGTGCCGGGGCTCGTGCTTGTGCATGTCGTCTACGGCATCGGCTTCACCACGCTCTATTACCGCAACTACTACGCGGCCTTCCCGACCGAGCTTGTCCGCGCGGCGATGATCGACGGGGCGGGGTTCTTCCAGATCTTCTGGCGCATCATGCTGCCCGTCTCGGGGCCGATCACGGTCGTCTCGGTGATCTGGCAGTTCACGAACATCTGGAACGATTTCCTCTTCGGGGCCTCGTTCGGGGGCACGAGCCAGCCGATGACGGTCGCGCTCAACAACCTCGTGCAGTCCTCGACAGGGGTGAAGGAATACAACGTCCATTTCGCCGGCGCGATCCTCGCCGCCCTGCCGACGCTTCTCGTCTATGTCGTCGCGGGCCGGTATTTCGTGCGCGGGCTGATGGCGGGATCGGTGAAAGGGTAGGGGATGGGATTTCTCGACATCCGCGACGTGACGAAATCCTACGGCCCGGTCGAGGTGCTGCACCGGGTCGACATCTCGGTCGAGGAGGGCGAGTTCCTCGTGCTCGTCGGGCCCTCGGGCTGCGGGAAATCGACGCTGCTGAACATGATCGCGGGGCTCGAGGGGATCACCTCGGGCGACATCGCGATCAAGGGGCGGGTGGTGAACGGGGTTCACCCCTCGAAGCGCAACATCGCGATGGTCTTTCAGTCCTACGCGCTCTATCCCAACATGACGGTGGCGCAGAACATCACCTTCGGGCTCGAGATGCACGGGGTGGCCCGGCCCGAGCGCGAGCGGGCGCTCGCCGATGTCGCGAAGCTTCTCCAGATCGACCATCTGCTCGACCGCAAGCCGGGCCAACTGTCGGGCGGCCAGCGCCAGCGCGTCGCGATGGGGCGCGCGCTCGTGCGCAACCCGGACGTCTTCCTGTTCGATGAGCCGCTCTCGAACCTCGATGCGAAACTGCGCGTCGACATGCGCACCGAGATCAAGAAGCTCCACCACAAGCTTGGCACGACCATCGTCTATGTCACCCACGACCAGATCGAGGCGATGACGCTCTCTACCCGGATCGCGGTGATGAACAAGGGCCACATCCAGCAGCTCGGCACCCCGCGCGAGGTCTATGACACCCCCGCCAACGTCTTCGTCGCGACCTTCATGGGCAGCCCCGCGATGAACATCCTGCCGGGCCGGGTGGTGATGGCGGACGGGATCGCGCAGGCCGCGCTCACGGATGCCGAGGGCCGGGTGCAGCACCTGCCGCTCGCGCAGGAAAACCTCGCCGACTGGGCGGGGCGCGAGGTTCTGTTCGGGATCCGCCCCGAGGCCATCACCGACCCCGACGGGGCGGACCGGACCTCGGGCCATATCGTGCCGTTCAGAAACCGCGTCGCCATCACCGAACCCGCGGGTGCGGACACCTTCGTCACGATGACGGCCGCGGGCCGCGACTGCATCGCCCGGATGCGTGCCGATGCCGCGGTCGCGGCGGGCGAGGTCTTCGGCTTTGCCGTCAACATGGAGAAGGCCGTCGCCTTCGACCCCGCGACCGAGGCGCGCATTCCGGGATGAGCGGCCCCGACATCGTTATCGTGGGCTCGGGCATCGGGGGGGCGACGCTCGCGGCGGGGCTCGCGCCGTCGGGGCGGCGCATCCTGATCCTCGAGAGGGGAGAGCGGCTGGTGGACAGCCCCGAGGCGCGCGACCCCGAGGCGATCTTTGCCCGCGGCCATTTCCGCCCCGACGAGGATTGGCTCGATGC
>CAYYJB010000020.1:0-26611 GCA_964472135.1 uncultured Gemmobacter sp. | reverse complement strand
CTATCCCTTCGCGCCCGTCCCGGATGAGGCCGACATCGCGGCGCTGCGCGCGCGCCTTTTGGCGGGCGGGCTGCACCCGTCCTCGCTGCCGCTTGGCGTCGATCTGGCGCGCTGGCTGTCGCGGGGCGCGACGCCGTGGGATGCCTTCCCCGACACCTGCGGCGGCAAGATGGATGCCGAGACGGCCGCCCTCGCCGAGGCGCTGCGCCACCCGAACGTCACGCTGCGCACCGGCGCGCGGGTGCGCCGGCTGATCGCGGACGGCGCAGGGCGGATCGCGGCGCTCGAATTTGACGGGCCGCGGGGGCCGGAGCGGATCGCGGCGCCCCTTGTCGTGCTCGCGGCGGGGGCGGTGCAGACGGCGGCGCTCTTGCTCGGCTCGGCCGATGGCGCCCATCCGCGGGGGCTCGCGAACCGCTCCGATCAGGTCGGGCGCAATTTCATGAACCACAACGCCTCGGCGGTGATCGCGCTGCACCCGCTGCGCCGAAATCGGGCGGTCTATCAGAAGACGCTCCAGATCAACGACTTCTACAACGGCGGCGGGCCGGGGGGGGCGCCGCTCGGCAATGTCCAGCTGCTGGGCAAGATCTCGGGGCCGATCCTCGCCGCGACGACCGGGCTGCCGCGGGCGCTCGCGCATTGGATCGCGGCGCGCTCGGTCGATTTCTACGCCATGTCCGAGGATCTGCCCGATCCCGCAAGCCGGGTGACGCTGAGGGACGGGCGCATCGTGCTCGACTGGAAACGCTCCAACTGGGCCGCGCACGAGGCGCTGGTGGCGCGGCTGCGGGGGGCGCTGCGGCGGGCGGGCTATCCGGTCGTGCTGTCGCGCGCCTTCGACCGGCGCACGCCCTCGCACCAGTGCGGCACCGCGCGGATGGGGCACGACCCGCGCACGAGCGTCGTCGACCCGACCGGGCGCAGCCACGACCACCCCAACCTCTGGATCGCGGATGCCTCGGTGCTGCCGACCTCGGCCGCGGTCAACCCGTCGCTGACGATCGCCGCACTCGCGCTGCGGACGGCCGCGCGGATCGGCGCCGGGGAGGTGGCGGCATGAGAAAGCCCGTGGCCCTCATCACCGGCGGCCAGCAGGGCATCGGGCTTGGCATCGCGCAGGCGCTCGGGCAGGCGGGATTCGCGCTCGCGCTCGCGGCGGAACTGCCGCCCGAGGACGGCCGCGTGGGCGCGGGGCTTGCGACCCTCGGGCCCGAGGCTCGCTATTACCGCCACGACCTGCGCGCGACCGGCGCCGAGGAGGCGCTGCTTGACCGCATCGCGGCCGATCTCGGGCCGGTCGACTGCCTCGTGTCGAACGCGGGCATACCGGCGCCGGTGCGCGGCGACATGCTGGCGCTTCGGCCCGAGGCCTTCGACCTCGTGCATGCCGTCAACCTGCGGGGCGCGTTCTTCCTCGCGCAGGCGGTGGCGCGCCGGATGGTCGCGGCCCCCGAGGCGCCGCATTACCGCGCGCTCATCTTCGTGACCTCGGTCAGCGCCGCGGCGGTGTCGGTCGAGCGGGCGGAATACTGCCTCTCGAAGGCGGGCGCGTCGATGATGGCCGCACTTTATGCCGCGCGCCTCGCCCCGCACGGGATCGGGGTGTTCGAGGTCCGCCCCGGCATCATCGAGACGGCCATGACGGCCGGCGTGCGCGCCAAATACGACGCGCGCATCGCCGAGGGGCTGGTGCCCGCGGGGCGCTGGGGGCAGCCCGCGGATGTGGGGGCGGCGGTGGTGCCGCTCGCGACGGGGCGGATGGCCTTTGCCACGGGCGCGGTCGTGCCGGTCGATGGCGGGCTGTCGATCCCGCGCTTGTGACGGAGGGAAGGGTGCAAGGGGCGGATGTCATCATCGTGGGTGGCGGATCGGCGGGCGCGGTGCTGGCCGCGCGTCTATCCGAGGATCCGGCGTGCAGCGTGCTGCTGCTCGAGGCCGGCGGGGCCGATCGGCATCCCTTTTATCACCTGCCCGCGGGTTTTGCGAAGATGACCAAGGGCATCGGCTCGTGGGGCTGGCAGACGGTGCCGCAGCGCCATCTGGGCGGCCGGGTGCTGCGCTTTACCCAAGCCAGGGTGCTCGGCGGGGGGTCGAGCATCAACGCCCAGATCTATACCCGCGGCCACCCGCTCGATTACGAGGAATGGCGCCAGGCCGGGTGCACCGGCTGGGGGTTCGAGGATGTGCTGCCCTTCTTCCGCAAGGCCGAGGACAACGACAGCCGCTCGGGCCGCCTCCACGGCACCGGCGGGCCGCTCGGCGTCAGCCGCCCGGCTGCACCCCTGCCGATCTGCGAGGCGTTCTTTGCCGCGGGCGAGGCCGTAGGCATTCCGCGCGGCGACGATCTGGCGGGCGAGGATCCGCGCGGCCTCGGCTTCTATCAACTCACGCAGCGGCGGGCGCGGCGGTCCTCGACCTCGGTCGCCTATCTGCGCCCGGCGCGGGGGCGGGCCAACCTGCGCGTCCGCACCGGCGCCGAGGTCGCGCGCATCGTCATCGAGCAGGGCCGCGCGACGGGGGTCGAGATCGCGGGCGAGGGGATCTTGCGCGCGACCTCGGGCGTCATCCTTGCCGCGGGGGCCATCGGCTCGCCTCGGCTTCTCATGCTCTCGGGCGTGGGCGAGGCGGAGCATCTGCGCGGCCTCGGCCTTCCGGTCGTGCTCGACCAGCCGGGGGTGGGGGCGAACCTGCAGGACCATCTCGACCTCTTCACCATCGGCGAATGCACGGGGCCGCACACCTATGACCGCTACGCCCGCCCGCTGTGGTCGGCGCTCGCGGGGCTGCGCTATGCGCTGACGCGGGGCGGGCCGGTGGCCTCGAGCCTCTTCGAGACGGGCGGCTTCTGGTTCGCCGACAAGGCCGCGCGCTCGCCCGACATCCAGTTCCACCTCGGGCTCGGCTCGGGGATCGAGGCGGGGGTGGCGGCGATGCCCGACGGGGGGGTCACGATCAACTCGGCCTATCTCCGGCCGCGCTCGCGCGGGACGGTGCGGCTTGCCTCGGCCGATCCGCGCGCGGCGCCGCTCATCGATCCGAACTATTGGGCCGACCCGCACGACCGCGCGATGTCGCTCGAAGGGCTGCGGATGGTGCGCGAGATCCTCGCGGCCGGGCCGCTTGCCCCCTTCGTGCGGGCCGAGCGCCTGCCCGGCCCCGAGGTGCGGACCGAGGCCGAGCTCGTGGCCTATGCGCACGCGAACTGCAAGACCGACCACCACCCGGCGGGCACCTGCCGGATGGGGGCCGATGCCGGGGCGGTCGTGGACCCGCGCCTGCGCTTCAACGGGATCGAGGGCCTGCGCGTCGCGGATGCGTCGGTCATGCCCACGGTCGTGTCGTCGAACACCAATGCCGCGACGATCATGATCGCCGAGAAGGCCGCCGACATGATCCGCACCGACGGGAGGATCTGACCCATGCTGCACCTGCCGCAGGCCGATGGAACGCTGATGCGCTGGCACCCCTCTGGCACCCCGATCCGGCCCCGGCCGCTTCGGCGGCCGCTGTCGCGGGTGGCCTTTGCCGCCGCCCATGTCGTGGCCGACCCCATCGCGTCCCGCACCCCCTGGGACGGGCGGCCCGCGATCGACTGGGAGGCGACGCTCGGCTTTCGCCGGTGGCTGTGGGATCAGGGTTTCGGGCTCGCCGAGGTGATGGACACCGCGCAGCGCGGCATGGGCCTCGACTGGGAGACGGCGCGCGCGCTGATCGGCCGGACGATGGCCGAGGCGCGCGCCCATCCCGCCCGGCCCCGCGTCGCCTGCGGGGCGGGCACCGACCAGCACGACCTGCGCGAGTTGACCGACCTTGCCCGGATCGAGGCCGCCTATCGCGCGCAGATCGAGGCGATCGAGGGGGCGGGCGCGCAGGTGATCCTGATGGCGACCCGCGCCCTTCCCGCCATCGGGGCGACGCCCGCCGATTACGCCGCCCTCTATCGCCGGCTGATCGGGGCCGCCGACCGGCCCGTGATCCTGCACTGGCTGGGCGAGATGTTCGACCCCGCGCTCGGCGGCTATTGGGGCACGACCGACCGCGCGGCGGCGACCGAGACGGTGCTCGGCATCATCGCGGCCGATCCGGGCCGGGTGGACGGGATCAAGGTCTCGCTCCTCGACCGCGCGCATGAGGAGGATCTGCGCGCGCGCCTGCCGGCGGGGGTGCGGCTCTATACCGGGGACGACTACAACTATCCCGACCTGATCGCGGGCGACAGGCGGCACCATTCGGATGCGCTGCTGGGCATCTTCGCCGCGATCGCGCCGGCGGCGGCGCAGGCGCTCGAGGCGCTGGCCGGGGGCGACGATGCGGGCTTTCACGCCCTCATCGACCCGACCGTGCCGCTCGCGCACGAGATCTTCGCGCCGCCCACGCGCTACTACAAGGCCGGTGTTGCGTTCCTCGCCTGGCTCAACGGGTTGCAGCGGCAGTTCGTGATGCCCGCGGGGCTGCAATCGGCGCGGGGCATCGTCCATTACGCGCGGCTCCTGCACCTGGCGGACGCGGCGGGGCTCTTGCTCGATCCCGATCTGGCGGTGGCGCGGATGCGCGCGCTGCTGGTCCTGCACGGGGTCGAGGCGGCGTGAGGCGCCGGCCCACCATCGTCGAGGTCGCTGAGGCGGCGGGGGTGTCGAAATCGACCGTCTCGCTCGTGCTGCGCGACAGCCCGCTCGTGCGCGAGGAAACGCGCGCGGCGGTGCGCGCGGCGATGGCGCGGACGGGATATGTCTACAACCGCGCCGCCGCCAACCTGCGCGGGACCGGGACAGGGTTGATCGGGCTCATCATCAACGATCTCAGGAACCCCTTCTTCACCGAATTCGCGACCGCGGTGCAGATGGCGCTCTCGGCGCGGGGGCATGCGACGGTCATCGCCAACACCGATGAGGATCCCGACATCCAGGCGCAGGTCGTGGGCGCCATGATCGAGCACGGCGTGAAGGGCATCGTGATCTCGCCCTGCCTCGCGGGTGCGGCGCCCTCGTTCGAGGCGCTGGCGCAGGCGGGCATCCCCGCCCTTCAGGTGCTGCGGCGGGTCGAGGGGGACGGGGCGCGCTTTCCCTTCGCGGCGCCCGATTATGCCGAAGGGAGCCGCCTTGCGGTCGCGCATCTGCGCGCGCTCGGCGCCCGCCGTCTTGCCTTTGTCGGCGGGATCGCGGGGCAGGGGGTGACGCGCGAGCGGATGTCGGGGCTTGCGGACGCGGGCGCCGGCCTCGCGCCGCCCGTCACGCTTCATGGCCGGGCGACGCGCGGCTTCGGGCGGGCGGCGGCGCATCTTCTGGCCGAGCGGCATCGCGATGTCGACGGCGTCGTGTGCTTCAACGATCTCGTGGCGCTCGGGATGCTGCGGGGCTTTGCCGAGGCGGGGCGCCATGTCGGCACCGAGTTGCGCGTCGTGGGCTTCGACGACATAGAGGAGGCGGGCGAATCGCACCCCCCCCTCAGCACCGTGCGCTGCGACATCGCAGGCTTCGGCGCCTCGGTCGCGCAGACGATCCTGCGCTGGATCGAGACGGCGGTTCCGCCGCCCCCGGAAACCCGCACCCCCGTCTGGCTGATGCTGCGCGCCTCGAGCCTGCCGCAGGATCCGCGCTGAAGCAGCGCTTGGGTCGCGCGGCATTCCGTGCTTTTCTGCGCGCCGTGCAAGGGAGGTGCGGATGGATCTTCATCTGGGCGGCAGGGTCATCATCGTTTCCGGGGCGGCGTCGGGGATCGGGGCGGCGATCGCGGCCGCGCTGGTGGCCGAGGGGGCGCGGGTCGTGGCGCTCGACCGCCAGCCGGTCTTGCCCGACGGGGCCGAGGGCATCACGCTCGACCTTGGCGATGATGCGGCCTGCGAGAGGGCGGTGGCCGGCACGCTCGCCCGCCATGGCGCGATCCACGGCCTCGTGAACTGTGCGGGTCGCAACGACGGCGTGGGGCTCGATGCCGGGCCCGAGGCGTTCCGTGCGAGCGTGATGCGCAACCTCGGCCACTACTACACGCTCGCCCATCTCTGCCGCGCGGCGCTGATCGCCACCCGCGGAGCGATCGTCAACATCGCCTCGAAGACGGCGGTGACGGGGCAGGGCGGCACTTCGGGCTATGTCGCGGCGAAGGCCGCGCAGCTCGGCCTGACGCGGGAATGGGCGGCCGAACTTGCGCCGCACGGGGTGCGCGTCAACGCGGTCCTGCCTGCCGAGGTGATGACGCCCATGTATGCCGACTGGCTGGCATCCCTGCCCGATCCGGAGGCCGCGCGCGCGCGGATCGAGGCGTCGATCCCCCTCGGCCGCCGGATGACCGAACCGGCGGAGATGGCGGCGATGGTGGCCTTTCTGCTCTCGCCCCGGTCGGCCCACACCACCGGCCAGTGGATCCATGTCGATGGCGGCTATGTCCACCTCGACCGCCGGCTGACCTCCTAGGGATCAGACGTTGGTCCAGCCGCCGTCGATCGCGATGGCCTGCCCGGTGAGGAAGGCGCTCTCGTCCGAGGCGAGATAGACGGCGAGGGCCGCGATCTCTTCGGGCTGGCCGATCCGGCCCATCGGCTGGCGCGCGATGAAGGCCGCGCGGGCGGCATCGACATCGCCCATGGCCTCGCCCGCGGCGCGCACGCGCGCGTGCCAGCTCGGGCTTTCGATCGTGCCGGGGCAGATCGCGTTGGCGCGGATGCCGCGCGTCACGAAATCGGCGGCGACGGATTTCATCATCCCGATGACGGCGGCCTTGGTCGCGCCATAGGCATAGCGGTTGGGCGCCGCGATCATCGAGGAGACGGCCGAGGCGACCGCGATGATCGACCCGCCGCCCGATTCCAGCATCGCGGGAAGGAAGGCGCGCGTGACCCGATGCGTGCCGCGCACGTTGATCGCGAGCGCGGCATCGAGCATCGCCTCGTCGCACTCGAGGATCGAGCCGTGCTGCACGATGCCCGCGCAGTTGAAGAGGATGTCGAGGGCGCCCGTCTCGGCCGCAAGTCCCGAGACCGCGGCCGGATCGGTGACATCGAGCCGCCGGGCCGTGATCCGCCCCCCCGCGATGTCGGCGAGCGCCGCGGCGTTGATGTCCGTCGCGATCACCTCGGCACCCTCGGCGGCATAGGCCAGCGCCGTCGCCCGGCCGATCCCCGCCCCCGCCGCCGTCACCAGCGCACGTTTCCCCTTCAGTCGCATGTCCGTCCCCTTCACATTACCGCGCCCATGGCCCAGGGCACGAATTCCGCACCGCCAAAGCCCAGCTCCTCGCTCTTCGTCCGCTCGCCCGAGGCCACGCGCACCATCAGATCGAGGATCTCGGCACCCTTGGCCTCGAGGCTCACCCCCGCGCTCACGATGTCGCCGCAGTTGAGGTCCATGTCCTCGGACATGTGTTCATACATCTCGGTGTTGGTCGCGATCTTGATGCAGGGCGTGGGCTTGTAGCCCGACACCGACCCCCGCCCCGTCGTGAAGACGATCAGGTTCGCCCCCGAGGCGATCTGGCCCGTGACCGAGCACGGATCATAGCCGGGGCTGTCCATGTAGACAAAGCCCCGCGTCGTGATCGGCTCGGCAAAGCGGTAGACCTCGGCGAGCGGCGCGGTGCCGCCCTTGGCGACGGCGCCGAGCGATTTCTCGAGGATCGTCGTGAGGCCGCCGCGCTTGTTGCCGGGCGAGGGGTTGTTGTCCATCTCGCCACCCATGCGGGCGGTGTAGTCCTCCCACCAGCGGATGCGCTCGACGATCTTGGCGCCCACCTCGGGCGTCACGGCCCGGCGCGTGAGCAGATGCTCGGCGCCGTAGATCTCGGGCGTCTCGGACAGGATCGTGGTGCCGCCCTGCGCCACCAGCAGGTCCGAGGCGACGCCGAGGGCGGGGTTTGCCGTGATGCCCGAATAGCCGTCCGAGCCGCCGCATTGCATCCCGACCATCAGATGCCCGAGCCCCGCCGGCGCGCGGCGCGCGCGCCCCGCGCCCTCGGCCATCTCGCGCAGGATGGCAAGGCCGCGCTCGACCGTCTTGCGCGTGCCGCCGGTCGCCTGGATCGTCATGTGGCGGAAGTTGTCGTCGGCCCGCATCCGCCCCCGACCGACGAGGTCGGGCACCTGCATCACCTCGCAGCCGAGACCGACCAGCAGGATGCCCGCGAAATTGGGGTTGCGCGCATAGCCCTGAAGCGTGCGATAGAGCGTCGCGTACCCCTCGTCCTTGCCCGACATCCCGCAGCCCGAGCCGTGCACGATCGGCACGACCCCATCGACGCCGGGGAAATCGGCCAGAAGCCCGCTGCGCTCGGCCTCTTCGGCGATGAAGCGCGCGACCGAGCCCGAACAGTTGACCGAGGTCAGCACGCCCAGATAGTTGCGCGTGCCCACCTGCCCGTCGGCGCGGTGATAGCCCATGAAGTGCCGCGCCGCCGCCGGCGCGGGCAGGGGGCGGACGTCGGAGGAAAACGCATAGTCGCGCTCGTGCGCGCCCATCCCGAGGTTGTGGGAATGGACATGCGCGCCCCGCTCGATGCCCTCGGTCGCGACCCCGATGATCTGGCCATAGCGGCGCACCGCCGCACCCGCGGCAATCGGGGCGGACGCGACCTTGTGGCCCCGCGGGATATGGCCAAGCGTCGCGCCGCCCTCGGGCAGGGGCGTGCCCGCCGGCAGATCCGCGAGCGCGATCAGCACGCTGTCGGAGGGGTGGAGGCGGATCAGGCGGTGCTGGGAAGGGGGGGTGTCGGCGGGCATGGTGATCGGTCCGGCTTCGGGTCGCTTGACAGGGCAGGGGGTCCGGCTAGCATGGTAGCATGTTACAGACCGATGCCTTCCTGCTGCAAGCGCCAAACATCGATCAGGCGCGCGCGCTGCCCCCGCTCGAGCGGTTTCAGGGCTCGCTCGCCCAGCGGGTCTATGGCGCGCTCAAGGACGCGATCCTGACGCTCGCGCTCCGCCCCGGCGAGATGCTGCGCAAGCCCGAGATCTGCGCGGGCCTCGGCATCTCGCGCAGCCCGGTGGCCGAGGCGGTCGCGCGGCTCGCGGCCGAAGGGCTGATCGATGTGGTGCCGCAGGCGGGCAGCTTCGTCGCGCGATTCTCGATGGAGGAGATCCGCGAGGGTGCCTTTCTGCGCGAGGCGCTCGAGGTCGCGACGGTGGCCCATGTCGCCCCCGCGATCGGCGAGGAGACGCTCGTGCTCCTGCGCCGCAACCTGCGTCTGCAAGAGGCGCTGGTGGCCGACGGCGACATCGCGGGGTTCTATGAACAGGACGCGCAGATGCACGCGATCATCCTCGGCGCCTCGGGTTTCCGGCGGCTCGCGGCGATGTCCGAGACGGCCTGGGTGCATGTCAACCGCGCCCGCCGCCTCGTGCTGCCGCGCCCCGGCCGGGTGGCCGAGACCCTCGCCGAGCATCGCGCGATCCTTGCGGCACTCGAGGCCCGCGACGGCCCGCGTGCGGCCGAGGCGATGCGCGCCCATCTCGCGCGCCTCGTGCCGAACCTCGAACCGCTGACCCAAACCCACCCGGGGCTGTTTGCCCGCCCCTGAACCCGAAGGTCCCCGATGCCCGATCTGCCGAACCGACCGCGCTATGCCGCGCGGCTCAATGCCTTCAAGGTGGGGCTTCCGGGCCGGCCGACGCTTGCGGGGATGCTCGGCCGCGCGGCCTCGGTGCCGGGGATCGACGCGGCGGATCTGAACTATCCCGACCACTTCGCCGATGCGACCGCGCCCGAGGTGCGGGCGCTGCTCGATGGCCACGGCATCGCGCTCAACGGTCTCGCGATGCGCTATTATACCCACCCGGGCTATCGCCTCGGCGCCTTCACCAACCCCGACCCCGCCACCCGCCGCGCCGCCATCGACGAGACGAAGCGCGGCATCGACGCGCTGGCCGAAATGGGCGGGCGGCTGATGACGCTCTGGCTCGGGCAGGACGGGGTCGATTATTCGTTCCAGGGCGATTATGGGCGGATGTGGGATGATACCGTCGCCGCCATCGCCGAGGTCGCGGACCATCATGCGGGCATCGACATCGCGCTCGAATACAAGCCCAACGAGCCGCGCGCCTATGCGCTCATGCCCGACATCGGCACGACGCTTCTGGCCATCGCCGAGGCGGGGCGGGCGAATCTCGGCGTCACGCTCGATTTCGCCCATGTCCTCTATGCCGACGAACTACCCGCCCATTCGGCGGCGCTGATCGCGCGGCGCTCGCGGCTCCTCGGCGTGCATCTCAACGACGGCTACGGCAAGCGCGACGACGGGCTGATGGTGGGCTCGGTCCATCCCGTCCAGACGGTCGAGCTGTTCGTGGCGCTCGAACGGATGGGCTATGACGGGGTGATCTATTTCGACACCTTCCCCGACCACGGCGGCGCCGACCCCTGCGCCGAGGCGGCCGCGAACATCGTGATGGCGGAACGGCTGCGCGCCATTGCCGCGCGGCTTGCCCATGATCCGGCGCTCGCGGCCGCGATTGCGGCGCAGGATGCGCCCGCGGGGCTGCGGATCGTGGCCGACGCGCTCTATGGTGCGCGATGAGCGTTCTGGTCGCGGGCTCGCTCCACCTCGATGTCATCGTCCGCGCGCCGCACCTGCCGCGGCAGGACGAGACCGTGCGCGGCGAGGCGGTCGATTATGTGCCGGGTGGCAAGGGCGGCAATCAGGCGGTGGCGGCGGCGCGGATGGGCGCGCGCGTCGCGATGGCCGGGATGGTCGGGTCGGACGCCTTCGGCGACAGGCTGCTTGGCGCACTCGCGGCCGCCGGGGTCGATTGCCGCGGGGTGGGGCGCGATGCGGGCGCCTCGGGGATGAGTGTCGCGATCATCGAGGCGGACGGCAGCTATGGCGCGGTCATCGTCTCGGCCGCCAATCTGCGGATCGATCCCGCCGCCATCGCGCTGCCCGCGGATGCGCGCGTGCTCGTGCTGCAAAACGAGGTGCCCGAGGCCGTGAACCTCGCCGCCGCGCGGGCGGCGCGCGGGGCGGGGGCGCGCACGGTGCTGAACGCGGCGCCTGCGCGCGCGGTCTCGCCCGAGCTCATGGCGCTCGTCGATGTGCTGATCGTCAACCGGGTCGAGGCCGCCGACATGCTGGGCCTGCCCGAAATCGGGGACGCGGCCGAGGCGGCGCGGGGCCTCGCGGCACTCGGGCCGCGGGCGGTGATCGTGACGCTCGGGGCGGGGGGGCTTGTCCTCTGCGAGGGGGGGGCGACGCGGGCGAGCCCCGCGCACCCCGTCGCCGTCGTCTCGACCCACGGGGCGGGGGATGCGTTCGTGGGCGCGCTCGCCGCCCGGCTCGATGCGGGCGATGCGCTCGCCGCGGCGGCTGCCTTCGGGCAGGCGGCGGCGGCGCTGCATGTCTCGGCGCCCGAGGGCGCGCGGGGCGCGGTCACGCCCGATGCGGTGCGCGCGCTGGCCCGGGGCGCGCCGGCCTAGAGCCGGTAGAACGCCGCCGCCGTGCCGCCCCAGATGCGCGCCTGATCGGCGGGCCCAAGATGCGCGACCAGCCGCTCGGCCGCATGGCGCCAGTCTTCGTATTCCGCCCGCAGCCGGCACACCGGCCAGTCGGAGCCCCACATGACGCGCTCGGGCCCGAAAACGCGCAGCACATGCTCGACATAAGGCGCCAGATCCTCGACCGTCCAGCCCGGCTCGGCCTCGGTCACGAGCGCCGAGAACTTGCAGAACGCCCCCGTCTCGCCCGCGATGCGCGCGATCCCGTCGGCCCAATGGGCGAAGGCGGCGGCACTGCGGTCGCGGATCTGGGGCTTCATGAAGTGGTCTATCACGACGCGCATCGAGGGGTAGCGGCGCAGAAGCGTCAGGAAATGCCCGAGATGGCGCGGAAAGCCGAGCGCATCGAAGGTCAGATCGAGGTCGCAGACCGCGCGATACCCCCATTGCACATCATCGCGCAGCATCCAGGCATCGTCGGGGATGTCCTGGATCATCGGCCGCACGCCCTTGAACTTCGGATGCGCCGAGAGGCGGCGCAACTCGCCGAGGTCGCCGGGCTTCTCGAAATCGACCCAGCCCACGACACCCGCGACAAAGGGGGCGGCATCGGCGATGCCGAGCATGTATTCGCTCTCGGCGATGGTGGGTGCTGCCTGCACGAGGACGCTCGCCCCGATCCCGTGGCGGGCAAGCGCGGGCGCGAGGTCGGCCGGGCCGTAGACCCGGTCGAGCACGCCGTCGCCCCTGGGCATCCAGAAGTAATCGCCCCGCGCGGGGTTCCAGAAATGCTGGTGTGCGTCGATCTTCATGGCTCAGGCTCCGGTGGGGGCGGCGGGGTGGAGCAGGCCCTCGGCCTTGAGGTCGGCCCAGAGCGCGGGCGGGATCACGGCCGCCGCCGCGCGCGCGTTCGCCGCGACCTCGGCCGCATTCGCCCCCCCGGGGATGACCGACACGACCGCCGGGTGCAGGAGCGGAAAGCGGAAGGCCGCATCGACCATCCGCACCCCGTGGCGGGTGCAGACGGCCTCGATCCGCGCGACGCGCGCGAGGATCTCGGGCGGGGCGGGTTCGTAGTTGTAGAAGGCACCGGGCTTCGGGCCCGTCGCGAGCACGCCCGAATTGTAGGGCCCGCCGAGCACGATCCCGATGCCCCGCTCGGCCGCCATGCCGAGGAAGCCCTCGAGCGCCCCCTGTTCGAGCAGCGTATAGCGCCCCGCGAGCAGGAAGAGGTCGAAATCCCCCCGCTCGGCCATCCAGCGGCAGGGCTCCCAGGCGTTGACGCCCGCGCCGAACGCCGCGATCACGCCCTCATCCCGCAGCCGCAGGAGCGCGCGGTAGCCCCCGGCCATGAACTCCTCGAGCTTTGCCCCGAGCGCCTCGGGCGTGCCGTGGTTGTAGAGGTCGAGGTCGTGGGCATAGAGGATGTCGACCCGGTCCACCCCCAGACGCTCGAGCGCCTGCTCGACCGCGCGCAGCACCCCGTCGTGGGTGTAGTCATAGACCTCGCGCCGGGCGGGGACATCGTAGAACTTGCCGATGCAGTCGCGCGCCTCGCCCGGCGCGCAGGCCCTGAGAATGCGCCCGACCTTGGTCGAGAGGATGTAGCTCTCGCGCGGCTTGCCCCGCAGGAACGGGTTGAGGCGCGTCTCGGCCAGCCCGAGGCCATAGAGCGGGGCGGTGTCGAAATAGCGCACGCCCGCATCCCAGGCGGCATCGAGGGCCGCGCGCGCGTCCTCCTCGCTGACCGCGCGGTAGAGGTTCGCGATCGGGGCCGTGCCGAACCCGAATTCCGTGAAGGTCAGGCCGCCGTCGCCGCGCCTGTCCCAGTGCCGTGTCTTCAAGTGCATGGGCGCCTCCCTTTTGCCCAACATGCTGGTGTTCGCCACGCCACACAAGATGCCCCATGACGGCTTGGAGCCGATGCGCGACGTTCGGGCAGGATGCGGGGTCGTCCCTCGGTTCGCAGGGGCAGAGGCGCTCGCGGCCCATTGCCGCCGGTCGAGAAGGCAGCGATGCTGCGATGCGACTACCTAGAATCGGTCACTCATGCCCCGCGCAGCGCATCTTACCATTGCACAAAGGCTTCTGTTGCTCCGCAGTCTTTTTGAATTTCGGGAAGCAGCGCTTCTATTATTTCGCAAAGCGTCTCTCGGGAAAGATGCGGCTCACTGTTGTGATCGTAACATAAAAATCCACACTCTGGACAGGAGAAATTTTCAAACTTCACCATTAATTTTTTTTCATCTCCTCTGTCCCTGTACGCAAAGATCGAGTGCGCAGAGCCACAAACTGGGCAATCGCATCCCCGCCAGTCAAGCCCACTCCTTGCTCCCTCTATTTCTCTACGCCAGTTCAAAATATCTTCGAACCGAGCATTTGAATTGAAGTATCGCTCGTTATCAAAGCTCCAATCCTGAAATGTTGGCTGAACTAATCTTCGCATGTGGCAAACGAGCGGCTTGTCAAAAAACAATTTTGAAATAGCCTCTTCGCGACTTGCGAGTTTGAGCACGCGCCTTGTCAAATCAAAAGCCCGCCTGGTTTCAGGCAAAAGAGATGACCTTAACTTATAATCTTTATGATTTTCGAGTAAAATTTCAAAGGCATCCCATAAGCTTCCTAGAAGAAGGGTCGATGCTTGTAAATCATAACTTGGGCTGTCACCCTGATGTTCAATTTGATTTCGAAGACTAGACCATTCTTTCTGGTGAACAAAGATTTCTTCACCTTTCGAATCTAGCGTCTTTCTGAAAATTGGGTGATCTAGGAGGTTGAGACGCCTTCCGGCCTCCGCCCAAGATTGATCAAAGCGCTTTCCTTTGCCAAGTCCAGAAATATTCTTGCAGAGCTTCTCCATGCCGGAATACATCGTAGAGAATGCCTGCGGGTAACTTCTAAAACATGTCGAAAATAATGCAGCTTCAACCGACTGAATCACAGCCGCTAATTGATTGTCACTAAAATAAGCGTCTGGGACGTTTACTAAAATTAACGGATTTCTAGGCCGCATTTCATCTCCATAATTATTTTGACCTTCCTCATTCTTCATTGTCCTGTCAACTCGACTTAAGGGAATGGTCATTTCTCCGATGGCGGAGAGATGGGAGCGGCTCGATCCCGCTGTTGAGCCCACGATCACTTATCTCGTAAGCGCAATCAAGAAGAACCCAATTTGATATGGTGGACAGCCCTGAGCGAACGACCGCTCCCCGCCTACCTCGTTGCTGACGCTACGACCGCGAACGGTTTCGCGCAAGAGGGCCGGACACCCCCAACTTCCCCCATACCTGCCTCTCGCGTCGGCATGGCATCGGGCGCGCGAGGCTTTCGTCAGGGTGCGAAGGCTTGTATGCTTCCCTTCCGCGCACCCCCTTGGTGCGCCGGCGACAGGGGAGAAGCGGGTGACGGCGAATTTCCGGCGGGTGTTCGGGGCGGGCAAGCCCGTGATTGCGATGGTGCATCTGGGCGCGCTGCCCGGCACGCCGCTTTTTGATGCCGAGGCGGGGCTCGAGGGCCTCGTCGAGGGGGCGCGGGCCGACCTGCGCGCCCTGCAGGCGGCGGGCGTTGACGCGGTGATGTTCGGCAACGAGAACGACCGGCCCTATGAGTTCAAGGTCGATACCGCCTCGAGCGCGACCATGGCCTATGTGATCGGCCGGCTGCGGCCCGAGATCACGGTGCCCTTCGGCGTCAACGTGCTGTGGGATCCGATGGCGACGATGGCGCTGGCGGCGGCGACGGGGGCGCGCTTCGTGCGCGAGATCTTCACCGGCACCTATGCCTCGGACATGGGGCCGTGGACGCCCGACGCGGGCGCGGCGCTGCGCTATCGCGGCCGGCTCGGGCGCGGCGATCTCGCGCTACTCTACAACGTCTCGGCCGAGTTCGCCGACAGCCTCGACCGCCGGCCGCTGCCCGACCGGGCGCGCTCGGCCGTCTTTTCCTCGATCCCCGACGCGGTGCTCGTCTCGGGGCAGATCACCGGCGAGGCGGCGGCGATGGGCGATCTCGAGGCCGTCAAGCGCGCGCTGCCCGATGTGCCGGTGCTCGCCAACACGGGGGTCAAGCATGCGACCGTCGCCGATGTGCTGCGCATCGCGGATGGTTGCGTCGTGGGCTCGGCGCTGAAGGTCGCGGGGCATACCTGGAACGCGGTCGATCCCGACCGCGCGGCCGATTTCATGGCGCGCGCCCGCGCTGCGCGGGGGGCGCGATAATGGGGTTGGCGGTGATGGCAGACGAATCGCGCGCGCGGATCCGCGCCGATCTTTGCGACCTCATGCTCACCCCCGGCCTCTCGGGGCATGAGGAGCGGGTCGCGGCGCTGATCCGGGCGCGGCTGTCGGACGCGGGCGTGCCAAGCCGCACCGACCGGCTCGGCAATGTCATCGCGACATTTCCGGGCGCGGCCGACGCGCCGCGCGTCATGCTCTTTACCCACATGGACCAGCTCGGCTTCTTCGTGCGCCGGATCGAGGCCGACGGCCTCATTCGGGTGGAGCGGATGGGGGGCGTGTCGGAGCGCGCCATGGCCGCGCAGGTGGTGACGCTCTGCGTGGGCGAGGGGCGCGACGTGGCGGGCATCATCATGAACAAGGCCCACCACGCGACCCAGCCCGAGGAGAAATACAAGGTCCTGACCGCGCCCGAGATCCTGATCGACACGGGCCACGGATCGAAGGCCGCGGTCGAGGCCGCGGGCGTGCGCATCGGCACCCCGGTCGTCTATCGCCCGCAGGTGGTTTCGCTCGCGGGGGAGCGCATCGCCGGCACCTCGGTCGATGACCGGGCGGGCTGCGCCGTCCTCATCGAAGTCGCGCGCGCGCTTGCCGGGCGGGCGGGCGGTCCGACGGTCGACCTCGTCTTTTCGGTGCAGGAGGAATTCAACCTGCGCGGGGCGGTGGTGGCCGCGCAGGTGCTGAACCCCGACATCGCGATCCAGATCGACCTGATGCAGGCCTCCGACACGCCCGACATGGCGACGCGGGGCGAGATGGCGCTGGGCGGGGGGCCGGGGATCAGCCTCTATTCCTTCCACGGGCGCGGCACCCTCAACGGCGTGATCCCGCACCCGGCCCTCGTGCGGCTCTTCGAGGAGACGGCCGCGGCCGAGGGGATCGCGCTGCAACGCTCGGCGCAGGTGGGCGTGCTGACCGACCTCTCCTATGTGCAGACGGTGGGGCAGGGGGTGGCGTCGATCGATGTGGGCTTTCCCATGCGCCATTCGCATTCGGCGACCGAATGCTGCGATCTGGCCGATCTTGCGGAACTCGCGCGGCTCTGCGTCGCGGCGCTGGGGCGGATCGGGCCAGACATGCGGCTTGACCGCGGCGCATGACGGAGGGCGCGATGGCATATACGCTCGGGATCGACATCGGCACCTTCGAATCGAAGGGCGTGATCGCAGACGAAGGCGGGCGCATCGTCGCGCAGGCCGCCACCCCCCACAAGATGATCGTGCCCCGCCCCGGCTGGGCCGAGCACCGCGCCGACGAGGACTGGTGGGGCGATTTCAAGACCCTCACCCGCCGCCTTCTGGCCGAGAGCGGCATCGCGCCCGGGCAGATCGCGGCGGTGGCGGCCTCGGCGATCGGGCCCTGCATGCTGCCCGTCGATGCGGCGGGCGCGCCGCTGATGAACGGCGTCCTCTACGGCGTCGATACCCGGGCGGCGGCCGAGATCGCCGAGCTCGAGGCCGCGATCGGCCCCGCGCGCATCCTCGAGCGTTGCGGCAACGCGCTCACCTCGCAGTCGGTCGGCCCGAAGATCCTGTGGCTCCGGCGCAACCGGCCCGAGATCTGGGCGCGCACCGCGCGGATCCTGACCTCGACCTCCTACATCACCTTCCGCCTGACGGGCGAATACGTGATCGACCATTACACGGCGGCGAACTTCTCGCCGCTCTATGACATCGGGCGGCAGGGCTGGTGCTTCGATCTGGCCGACATCTGCGCGCCCGAGGCGCTGCCGCGCCTGATGTGGTCGACCGAGGTCGCAGGGCGGATCACGGCTGCGGCGGCGGCCGAGACGGGGCTCGCCGAGGGCACCCCCGTCACCTGCGGCACCATCGACGCCGCCGCCGAGGCCGTGAGCGTGGGCGTCCGCGCACCCGGCGACATGATGATGATGATGGGCTCGACGATCTTCATCATCCTCGTGACCGACAAGGCGACGCAGGATCCGCGGCTGTGGCATGCGCCCTGGCTCTATCCCGGCCAGCGCGCCGCGATGGCGGGTCTTGCGACCTCGGGGACGCTGACGCACTGGTTCCGCGAGCAGTTCGCGCGCGAGTTGCCGAAAGAGACCGCCTTCGCCACCCTCGCCGCCGAGGCCGAGGCCATCCCGCCCGGGGCGCGCGGCCTGATCTGCCTGCCCTATTTTTCGGGCGAGCGCACGCCCCTCCACGACCCGCGGGCGCGCGGCGCCTTTTTCGGCCTCGACCTGACGCATGGCCGGGGCGAGATGTATCGCGCCCTGATCGAGGGGATCGCGCAGGCGACGCGCCATGTGACCGACACCTACGCCGAGGCGGGCATCCCGCCCGCCCGCGTCGTGGCCGTGGGGGGCGGCACCAAGAACCGCGTCTGGCTGCAGGCGACGGCCGACCTCACCGGGCTGCGGCACGAGCTCTGCCGCGTCTCGGTCGGGGCGGCCTATGGCGATGCCTTCCTTGCCGCGCAGGCGGCGGGCCTTGCCGGCCCCGATGACATCGCCCGCTGGAACCCGCCCGAGGATGCCGTCGCCCCCGCCCGCCACGACGCCTATGAGCGGCAGTATCCGCTCTTCCGCGCGCTCTATGCCCAGACGCGCGACATCGCCCATGCGCTGGGCACCGGGGGCTCCGATGCGGTTTGACCTCATGCGCCCCGATCAGCTGCGCGATGCCATCGCCGCGCATCTGCCCGTCGTGCTGCCGATCGGGGTGATGGAATACCACGGCGCGCATCTGCCCGCGGGCGTCGATCTCCTGATCGTGACGCGCGCGCTCGACCGGCTCGAGGCCGAGGCGCCCGAGCGGATCGTCATCCTGCCGCCCTTCGCCTATGGCGCGGCAAGCCACGCGGTCGCGGGCCCCGAGGGGACGGGGACGCTGCACATCGATGCCGCGGCCCTCCTGCCCTTTGCCGAGGGGCTCTTCGCCGCGCTCCTGCGCGCGGGGTTTCGCAACGTGCATGGCCTCATCCACCACCAGTCCGAGAACTTCCTGCAGGGGATGCCGACCGACCTCGCCTTTCGCCTCGCCGCGCGCAACGCGATCTTTCGCCATCTCGAGGCCGAACGCGGCACGGGCTGGTGGGGCCGGGCCGAGATGGCCGATTACTACGCCGACCACGCGGTTGGCGCCGACCCCTTCGCCTGGATCCGCATCCACCCCGTGCTGCCCCCCGCCGCGGGCTTCGTCTTCGACCACGCGGGCGAGGGGGAGACCGCGCTCATGCGCGCGCTCGCGCCAGAGACGGTGGCGATGGAGCGCGCGCTCGAGGGTGGGCACTGGTACACCGCGACCGCGCCCGCCGGCACGCCCGAGCGGGGCGAGGAGGGGGTCGCGCTGATGCTCGCGCGGCTGCGCGAACTCCTCTGGCCCTGAGCGGTCAGAGCGGCGGCAGGCTGACGACGCCCTTTTTGAGGATGAAGCAGCCATAGGGCCCGCTGTCGGCGGTGCGGATGATGCAGAAGGCGCGCTTGGCCGCGGCGTAGAACGCGAAACGCTCGAGCGCCTCCATCGCGACGGGGCGGCCTTCGGCCGCGTCGATCACGCGCTGCATCGCATCGAACACAGGCACGCGCGCCGCGGGGTCGCCCACCACCTCCATCCGCGCGACGGGGGCGGGCACGAAGGTGTCGAGCGGCATGAGCGTCAGGATCGCCGCCGCCCCGGTCGGGATGTCGCAGCCCGCCATGTCGATGAGGCGGCCGTGGGTCGTCTCGGCGGCGATGGTGGCGGCGGGGTGATTGACGTCGCAGATCACCAGATCGTCGCCATGGCCCATGAGCATGAGCGCATGGACGATCTCGGCCGACAGGCGCTGATCGATCCCCTTGAGCATCACTTCACCGCGCCGGCCGCCATGCCCTTGATGATATAGCGCTCGAGCAGCACGCCCACGACCACGAGCGGCGCGATCGCGGCCGTCGAGAGGGCCGCCATCGACCACCAGCTGATGCCCTGGCTGCCCGTCTGGCTCGCGACCATCACCGGCAGCGTGTTGGCATGCGTCGAGGTCAGGAGTGCGGCGAAGAAATACTCGTTCCACGTCAGCACGAGCGAGAGGATGAAGGCCGCGACCATCCCCGGCAGCGCGATCGGCAGCACGATCGTCAGGAACGCCCCCCAGATCGAGAGACCGTCGACCATCGCGGCCTCTTCGAGCTCGGTCGGGATGCCCGCGAACTGGTCGCGCATGATCCACACCACGATCGGCAGCACCGTGAGCGTATAGAGCAGAATGAGCCCCACCCGGCTGTCGAGGAGCGCGAGCGACTTGTAGAGGACAAGGAAGGGCAGGGCGAGCACGACGGGCGGCAAGATGAGCTGGCTGAGGAAGAAGAACGAGATGTCGGCGTTCTTCATCGGCCCGAAGCGATAGGAAAAGCGCGACAGCCCGTAGGCCGCGAGGCTGCCGAGCACCACCGCGAGCGTCGAGGCCGAGACCGAGATCACCAGCGAATTGGTGAAGCGCTTCATGAACTCGTCCCGCGGGGTCGAGACCGTGCCGATCGTGTCGGGCGAGAGCCCGAGCGAGCGCCAGCCGAGCCAGGCGGGGCGGAAATCCCACCAGGGCAGGATGTTGCCCTTCATGACATCGGGCGCCATCTTGAACGAGGTGGTGATCGTCCAGAAGATCGGGAAGAGGCAGATGAAGGCCCAGAAGCCGAGCGCGCCATAGATCGCGATGCGCCCCGCCCACCAGGCGGCGCGGTGGCGCGTGTCGGTCTCGGTGTCGTGGAAGATCTGCGTGCCCATGTCAGTGCCTCGGCCTCATCCAGCGGTCGGCGAGCTTCATCAGGAGCGTCATCGCGATGACGATGAGCACGAGATAGACCATCGCGAGCAGCGTGCCGTAGCCCACGTTCGAGCGGTCGCGGTATTCGCGGAAGATGAAGCTCGTCACGCTGTCGGTGGCCCCGCCCGGGCCGCCCGAGGTGACGTTGATGATGATGTCGGCGATCTTGAGCTTGAAGATGATGCGGATCAGGATCGCCGTGACCGACACCGGCAGCATCAGCGGAAAGGTGACCTCCCAGAAGCTGCGCCAGCCACTCGCGCCATCGACGCGCGCGGCCTCGTGCAACTCGCGCGGGATGGCCTGAAGGCCCGCGAGGATCATGATCATCATGAAGGGGATGAACGTCCAGGCGTCCATCACCATGATCGCCAGCCGCGCCATCTCGGGCGAGGCGAAGAACGAGGGGTTTTCCCAGCCGAGCGCGCGCGCGAGCCGCGCGATCGGCCCGAAGCGGGGTTCGAGCATCGACTTGCCGACCATCCAGCTCACCGCCACGGGCGAGAGCATGAGCGGCAAAAGGAACGCCACGCGCCAGAACTTGCGCGCCACGATCTGCGCGTTCAGGAGCAGCGCCAGCCCGAAGGCGATCGCGTATTCTACCGCGATCGCGAGCGTGTACCAGACCATGTTGAGGAGCGCGTTCCAGTAGAACGGATCGCCCCACATCTGGCGGATGTTGTCGAGCCCGTTGAAGCGCCGCCCGTCGGGCGATGAGAGGTTCCAGTCGGAAAACGCGATCACGAGGCCGAAGAGCAGCGGAAAGACGACCATCGAGACGACAAAGAGCGCCGCCGGCAGCACGAAGAGCGCGCGCTTGCCCTGCTCGCCCCGCGTCAGCACCTGCCCCCAGCAGAAGGCGAACCCCCAGAGCACATAGGCATAGAGCGTCGGCCGCCAGTTCGCGAAACCGAGATCGATCCAGCCCTGCGCGTCGGCGATCTGGGCGGCCGTCACCGCGATCAGGATCGCGGCGGCGGCATTCATGACAAGCCGGCCCAGGGCCACGCGCCCGGCCGGCAGGTTGTCGTTCGTCACGACATGGAGGAGATCGCCCGAACCGGCCATGCCGTGCCCCTGTCAGTGCGACGGGGGCCGGCGTCGCCGCCAGCCCCCGCCTGTTCCGTCCGATCAGAGCCCGAGCGAGGCCTTGTAGAGCGCGATCTGGCTGTCGCGGCCGATCTGGTCGGTGATCTTCTCCCAGGCGGCTGCGATGGCATCGGCGGTTTCCTGCGCCGAGGCATACTGGCCCGCGAAGCCCTTGGCCAGCTCGTCCTCGGCGACCGAGTAGTACTGGAAGATGCCGGGGATGCGCGGTTCGATCGCGGCGTTGGGGTGGTTGTAGCTGTCGGCGTTCGACCCGAGGTAGTCCTCGACAAAGGCGCGGTCGTAGCCGGCGGCCTCCCACTCCTCGTACTGGAAGTGCGAGTTGCGGTAGGGCTGGAAGCCCGACGGATAGGCGGCCATCCACAGCGAGATGTCCTTGCCGCCGAGATGCGCCGCCGCCGACCAGGCCGCCTTGCGCTTCTTCTCGTCGCCCGAGACGTTCGCGGTGACATAGACGCCCCAGCCGAGATAGGCCATGTTCGGAGCTTCGTTGTAGGTCTCTTCCCACGCGCCGGTCTGCGAGTTGTAGACGCGGTCAGAGCCGGGGTTGATCCCGAAGCCCACGACATCGCCCACGACCGAGGTGTCCGAGGTGCGCGCGTTCGACCCGATGTCGCCCCACCACATGAGCATCGAGCCCGTGCCGGCGAGGAACTGCGAGAAGCCCGTGGTGCCCGGATCGGCGTTGATCTGGTCGGCCGGATAGGCGCCCGGCGTCGCGATCAGGTCCATCACGTCCTGGATGGCCTGCACCCAGGCTGGGTTGTTGACGCGCGGCTTCATCGTGTCGGGGTCGAAGAGCCAGGCGGGGTCGGACGGATGCTTGGCATAGGCCGCCGCGCGGTTCTCGAGGAAGTAGAAGCCGAAGCCGCCCCAGCCCTTGAGCGGGTCGAGATAGCCGTGCGCCGCAAGGCCCGTCAGCGGGTCGGTCTTGCCGACGAGCGCCTTCGAGACGGCGTTGACCTGCTGCCAGGTCTTCGGCACTTCGGCCCCGCCGATCGCGCCCTCGCCGAAATAGTCCTTGCGATAGGCGAAGGTGTGGCAGTCGCCGTCGATGGTGATGCGATAGCTCTTGCCGTTCCAGGTGCCGACGGGGGGCTGGAGATAGCCCACGAGGTCATCGGCCTCGATCTGGGTCTTGACCCAGTCGGGCATCTCGTCGAGCAGGCCGCGCCCGGCGGTATCGCCCTCGAAGGGCGCGCCCATCTCGAGGATGTCGTAATCGACCGTGCCGGTCGCGATCGACTGCTGCAGGCGCGCGTTATAGTCGGCCTGCGCGAGGTCGATCCAGTTGATCTTGGCGCCCGTGTAGGCTTCCCAGGGCTTGAGGAACCCGCGGAACAGGAAGTTGTGCAGGTTCTGGTTGTTGAGCCCCATGAAGGTCAGCTCGACGCCCGCGAACTCGCCCTCGGCGACATTGGCCTTGGTCGCGGCAAGGCACATCTCGCCGACCTTCTGCCAGTCGGCATCCGTGGGCGAGCCCTTGCCGACGCCCGGGATCTGCAGAATCGCGGCGCGCACATTCCCGTGCCCGCCGGCCAGAGCCGGGGCAACGCCACCGAGCGCACCGAGAGCGCCCGCGCTCGCTGCCGTCTGCAGCAGCCGACGACGGGTCAGACCCGCCCGCACCGCCATGTTGTAGTGTTCTACCTTCATTACCTTCCTCCCATTTTGCCGCGATGCGGCCGAACATCCCGAACCGAAGGAGGTTGCCACGGGCCGCACGCACAAGTCGACACCGTCGCCCGGACCCCCCTTCCGAACCCGGTGGATCATCTGACGGGCATTGCCCCGGAGTCAAGCATCTAACATGTTAGCATGACAAGGGAGTGGACAGCCCTCACGGTGGCGACTATCGAAAGGATGTCCTGCGACGTGGAGGGAAGATGGCCGAGGTAGAAATCCGCGAATTGCGCAAGTCCTACGGCTCGGTCGCCGTCGTCCACGGGGTCGATGTCGATATCGCCGACGGCCAGTTCGTCGTGCTCGTGGGCCCGTCCGGGTGCGGGAAGTCGACGCTCCTGCGCATGATCGCGGGCCTCGAGGGCATCACGGGCGGCACGATCCGGATCGGCGGGCGCGTCGTCAACAACCTGCCGCCGGCCGAGCGCGACATCGCGATGGTCTTTCAGAACTACGCCCTCTATCCGCACAAGACGGTCGCGGCGAACATGGGATTTCCCCTGCGGATGAAGGGGATGGCCAAGCCCGAGATCGAGGCGCGCGTGGCCAAGGCCGCCGCCATCCTCGGGCTCGAGCCCTATCTCGCGCGCTATCCGCGCGAGCTTTCGGGCGGCCAGCGCCAGCGTGTCGCGATGGGGCGTGCCATCGTGCGCGACCCGCAGGTGTTCCTGTTCGATGAGCCGCTCTCGAACCTCGACGCCAAGCTGCGCGTCCAGATGCGCTCCGAGATCCGCGAACTGCACCAGCGTCTCGGCACCACGACCGTCTATGTCACCCACGACCAGATCGAGGCGATGACGATGGCCGACCGGATCGTCGTCATGCGCGACGGCCACATCGCGCAGGTGGGCGCCCCGCTCGAGGTCTATGACCGGCCGGCGAATGTCTTCGTCGCGGGCTTCATCGGCTCGCCCGCCATGAACCTCATGCCCGCGACGGTCGTCGCCGGCGGGCAGGTCGAGGTCGGGGGCACGCGGCTGTCGGCGCCCGAGGCGGCGGGGCTCGCGCCCGGGGCGCAGGTCACCTATGGCGTGCGGCCCGAACATCTCGATCTGGCGGACGCGGGCATCGCCGCGCGCGTCGCGGTCGTCGAGCCGACCGGGTCCGAGACGCATCTTGTCCTGCACGCCGAGGGGCGCGATCTGGTCGCGGTCGTGCGCGACCGCGTCGCGATCCGGCCCGGGGACGCGGTGCGGCTCGCGCCGCGCTCGGGGCTCCATCACCTCTTTGACGCCTCCACGGGGGCGCGCATCGGATGAGCCGGGTGGCGCTCTGCTATGGCGACAGCAACACGCATGGCACCATGCCGGTTGCAAGCCTTGGCGAGATGCGCCGCCACCCGCCCGCCGACCGCTGGCCGAACCGGCTGGCCGCGCTGCTCGCCCCCGAGTGGGAGGTGCTGGCCGAGGGCCATCCCGGGCGCACGACGCTGCACGACGATCCGGTCGAGGGGGCGCATCGCAACGGCCTCACGATCCTGCCCGCGATCCTCGAATCGCACCGGCCGATCGATCTCGTGATCCTCAAGCTCGGCACCAACGATCTCAAGCCCCGCTTCGCCGTCGGCGCGCAGGATATCGCGCTGTCGGTCGAGCGGCTGATCCGCGCGATCCGCGCCACCCCGGCGGGCCCGGACGGCGCGGCGCCGGCCGTCCTGCTGATCGCGCCGCCGCCCATCACCGAATCGGGCGTGCTGGCGGCGATCTTCGCGGGCGGGGCGGCGGTATCGCGCGATCTGGCCCCGCGTCTGGCCGAGGTCGCGGCGCGCCAGTCGGTGCCCTTCGTCGATGCGGGGCGCCATGTCGCGGTCTCGCCCGTCGACGGGATCCATTACGATGCGGCCGCGCACCATGCGCTGGCCGATGCGGTGGCGGCGGCCGTGCGCGCCGCGTTCGGATAGGGGGAAGGGATGCTCAAGGGGATCGACAACCGGCTCAATGCCGATGTGCTGCACGCGCTGCGCGCCATGGGGCATGGCGATGTGCTGATCGTGTCCGACACGAACTTCCCCTCGGATTCGGTGGCGCGCGCGACCGTCCTCGGGCGCCTCCTGCGGATGGAGAACCTGACCTCGGCCGAGGCGATGCGGGCGATCCTGTCGGTCCTGCCGCTCGATACCTTCGTCGATGATTTCGCGGGCCGGATGGAGGTCGTGGGCGCGCCCCATGACATCCCGCCCGTGCAGGCCGAGGTGCAGGCCGAGATCGACCGCGCCGAGGGCCGTCCGCGCCCCATGGTCGGGATCGAGCGCTTCGCCTTCTACGACATCGCGCGCCGCGCCTATGCCGTCATCCAGACCGGCGAGCGGCGCTTCTACGGCTGCTTCATGCTCCGCAAGGGCGTGATCGCGCCAGACGCCTGAGGGGGGAGCCATGGGCCGCGTCGTCATTCTCGGGGTCTTCGTCGCCGATACCGCCTATCGCGCGCCGCGCCAGCCGCGTCTGGGCGAGACGATCATGGGCGAAAGCTTCGCGCTTGGGCCGGGGGGCAAGGGCTCGAACCAGGCGGTCGCGGCGGCGATGGCGGGGGCCGAGACGCATTTCATCACCCGCCTCGGCCGCGACCCCTTCGCCGACATGGCGCTCGCCACCTGGGCGCGTGCGGGTGTGCGCCCCGCCGTCACCCAGCATGACGAGAGCTATACGGGCGCGGCCTACATCTTCATCGAGGCCGCGACCGGCAACAACGCGATCATCGTCTCGCCCGGGGTGGCGGGCACGATCTCGGCCGCCGACATCGAGGCGCGCGCCGAACTCATCGCGGGGGCGTCGGTGTTCGTGACGCAGCTTGAACAGCCCATGCCCGCGGCGCTGCGCGCGCTGCAGATCGCGCGCGGGGCAGGGGTGCGCACGGTGCTGAACCCCGCCCCGGCCGCGCCGCTCGGCGATGAGATGCTGGCGCTGTGCGATTTCGTCACCCCGAACGAGAGCGAGGCGAGCGCGCTGACGGGCGTCGAGGTGACATCGGTCGAAAGCGCCGAGGCGGCGGCGCGCGCGCTGCGCGCCCGCGGCGTCGGGGCCGCGATCATCACGCTCGGCGAAAAGGGCGCGCTCTATCACGACGGGGCGCGGAGCGTGCATGTGCCCCCCTTCCACGCGGGGCCGGTCGTCGAGACGACGGGGGCGGGGGATGCCTTCAACGGCGGCTTCGCGGCGGCCCTCGCCGAGGGCGCCGACCCCATCGCCGCGGTGCGCTTCGGCTGCGCCACCGCCGGGATCTCGGTCACCCGCCCCGGCACCGCGCCCGCGATGCCCGCGCGCGCCGAGATCGACGCCCTGCTCGGCCGCTGAGGGCCGCTCAGCGCGGCTCGATGTCGCCCGTCGCGCGCTGGGCCTCGAATTCGGCCACCATGCGCGCGAGGTTCCCGGCCGCGATCGCGGCGCGCAGATCGGCCAT
>CAYYJB010000019.1:0-37865 GCA_964472135.1 uncultured Gemmobacter sp. | reverse complement strand
CGACCCCGTGCGGATCGCCACCCGGCAGGCCTCGAGATCGGCGGGCGCGATCATGGCTACTCCGCCGCCATGCGCAGGGGTTCGCGGCCGGGCGCGTCGGGGACGAGGGACGCGAGCACCTCGGCCGAGGCGACGACGCCCGGCAGGCCCGCGCCCGGATGCGTCCCCGCCCCCGCGAGCCACAGGCCCGGCAGTTCCTCCGACACGTTGTGCGGGCGGAACCACGCCGACTGGAAGATCCGCGGCTCGATCGAGAAGCCCGCGCCATGGGGGCTGAGGTAGCGGGTCTCGAAATCGGCGGGCGTCAGCATCATCTGCGGCCCGAGGTGCCGGGCGAAGCCGGGCAGCGCCTGCGCCTCGAGCACCGCCTCGACGCGGGCGCGGTAGGGTTCGGCCATCTCGTCCCAGTCGACGGGGTCGGCATGGCCCAGATGCGGCACGGGCGAGAGGGCGTAGAAGGTATCGTCGCCCGCGGGTGCGGCGGTCGGGTCGGTGACACTCGGCCGGTGCAGATAGAGGCTCATGTCCGGCGCGAGACGGCCGCGGATGAAGATGTCGCGCACGAGGCCATGGTAGCGCGGACCGTTGAGGATCGTGTGCTGGCCGACATCGGGCCAGAGGCCGGCCGTGCCCTTCGTGCCGAAATACCACACGAACAGCCCCATCGACCAGCGCGCGCGGGCAAGCCGCCGCGTTGTCCAGCGCCGGCGCGGCAGGTCGCGCAGGAGCCGGTCGTAGGTGTGGCCGGCATCGGCGTTCGAAACGACGACCTCGGCCGCGACCTTGGCACCCGTCGTCAGCTCCACCCCCGCCGCGCGGCCGCCCTCGACCAGCACGCGGTCGACCTCGGCGCCCATGTGGACGGCCCCGCCCTGCGCCTCGATCACCCGCACCATGGCGTCCGCGATGGCCTGCACGCCGCCCACCGCGCAATGGACGCCGAATTCCTTCTCGAGGTGGCTGACAAGGATATACATCGAGGTGACGTTGAACGGATCGCCCCCGATGAAGAGCGGATGGAAGGAAAACGCCATCCGCAGCCGCGGATCGGCAAAGCGGCGCGCCGCATGGGCATGGACCGAGCGGTCGGCGCGCAGCCGGACGAAGCGGTGGATGACCTTCAGCAGGTCGCCAAGGCGGTGCATCGACCGGCGGCCGAGATCCTCGAAGCCGAAGGCATAGCGTGCCTCGCTGTCCTGAAGGAACCGCTCATACCCCGCCAGATCGCCGGGCGAGAGGCGCGCGACCTCGGCCCGCATCGCCTCGGTCGACTGGCGCGCGGCGAAGCGGCTGCCGTCGGGCCAGCGGATCTCGTAGAAGGGATCGAGCGCGCGCAGATCGACATCGCGGTCGAAGTCGCGCCCGCAGGCCGCCCAGAGGTCGCGGAACACCTTGGGCACGGTCACGATCGTCGGGCCGAGGTCAAAGCGGTGGCCGTCGCGGATGATCGAGGATCCGCGCCCACCGGGCCGGTCGAGCCGGTCATAGACGCTGACGCGCCAGCCCTTGGCGCCGAGCCGCATCGCCGAGGCAAGCCCGCCGAGCCCCGCGCCCACCACCACCGCATGACCGGCGCCCGCGCGCGCGGCGTCGCGCAGGGTCGGGGCATGGGGGCGCGGAACGGTCATGGCGGCATGATAGACTGTCCAGTCAGATTTACAACTGCCGACAATGCCGCAGCTTCAACAGGTTGCACTCTGGCTGCCAAAGGCCTACTGTCAGTCCCAGTTGACAGTCGATAAGCGCCGCCGCCATGCCCCAATGCGTCAGCCTCAGCCTCTTCCGCTTCGGGCCGGTCTCGGCGCGGCTGTGGGTTTTCGGGCAGATGGCGCTGGCGCGGACCGATTTCGCGCGCATGCGCGAGGTCGAATTCGTCAAGCTCTGCGGCTCGGGCACGGGCGAGGGCTTCACGCCGCGCCCCAACACCGCCGTCTGGGCGATCCTCGCGGGCTGGCCGGACGAGGCGACGGCGCGGCGCGTGACCGCCGAGGCCCCGGTCTATCGCCGCTGGCGCGCGCATGCGGCCGAGGCGTGGACGCTTTTCCTCGCGCCCGTCTCGGCGCGCGGGCAATGGGCGGGGCGGGCGCCCTTCCGGGCCGAGCCGTCCGAGGCCGCGGGCCCCGTCGCGGTGTTGACGCGCGCGACCGTGCGCCCCTCGAAGGCGCTGCGATTCTGGGGCCGCGTGCCCGACATCTCGGGGGTGATCGGGTCGGACCCGCATGTCCTCTTCAAGATCGGGATCGGCGAGGTGCCGCTTCTGCATCAGATCACCTTCTCGGTCTGGCCCGACACCGCCGCCATGGCCCGTTTCGCCCGCGGCGACGGCCCGCACGGCCGCGCGATCCGCGCCGTGCGCGAGGGGGGCTGGTTTTCCGAGGAACTCTACGCGCGCTTCCATGTGCTCGGTCAGGCCGGGACATGGGGCGGGCGCGACCCGCTCGATACCGTCAGGACCGCCGCATGAGACAGCCCTTCCCCTTTTCGGCCATCGTCGGGCAGGACGAGATGAAGGAGGCCATGATCCTGACCGCGATCGATCAGGGTCTGGGCGGGGTGCTCGTGTTCGGCGACCGCGGCACAGGCAAATCCACCGCCGTGCGCGCGCTCGCGGCCCTTCTGCCCGAGATCCGCGCCGTGGCGGGCTGCCCCGTCAACTCCGCCCGGGTGGAAGACGTGCCCGACTGGGCGCCGCCGGGCGACCGGCGGATCGTCGCGCGCCCGACCCCCGTGATCGATCTGCCGCTCGGCGCGACCGAGGACCGCGTGACGGGCGCGCTCGACATCGAACGGGCGCTGACGCGGGGCGAGAAGGCGTTCGAGCCGGGGCTGCTCGCGCGCGCCAACCGCGGCTATCTCTATATCGACGAGGTCAACCTGCTCGAGGATCACCTCGTCGATCTGCTGCTCGACGTCGCGCAATCGGGCGAGAACGTGGTCGAGCGCGAGGGCCTCTCGATCCGCCACCCGGCGCGCTTCGTGCTGGTGGGATCCGGCAACCCCGAAGAGGGCGAGCTGCGCCCGCAACTCCTCGACCGCTTCGGCCTTTCGGTCGAGGTCGCGAGCCCGCGCGACATCGCGACCCGGGTCGAGGTCGTGCGCCGCCGCGACGCCTACGAGAACGACCACGACGCCTTCATGCGCAAGTGGCGGCGCAAGGACGCGGCCCTGCGCAAGGCGATCCTTGCGGCGCGCGACGCGCTGCCGGGGCTGAAGACACCGAACACCGTGCTGCACGATTGCGCGGCGCTTTGCATCGCGCTCGGCTCGGACGGGCTGCGGGGGGAACTGACGCTGCTGCGCGCGGCGCGGGCGCGGGCGGCCCATGAGGGGGCGCCGGCGGTCGGGCGGGCGCATCTGCGCGCGGTCGCGCCGATGGCGCTGCGCCACCGCCTGCGGCGCGATCCGCTCGACGAGGCCGGATCGACCGCGCGCGTCGCCCGCGTCGTGGCCGAGGTGCTGCCCTGACGCCGCCCCCGATCGCCCTGCCTGATACGCCCTGGAGCCGCGCGGCGGCCGCCGTCGCGCTGATCGCGGCCGATCCGGCGGGGATGGGCGGGCTGTGGCTGCGCGCCCGCGCGGGCCCCGTGCGGGACCGCCTGACCGAGGCGCTGGCGGCGGGCCTCGCCGCGCGCGGGCTGCCGGTGCGGCGCATTCATCCCGATACGCCCGACGGCGCGCTGACGGGCGGGCTCGACCTCGCGGCGACGCTCGCGGCCGGGCGGCCGGTGATGACGGCGGGGCTCCTTGATCCGCCCGCGGCGATCATCCTGACGATGGCCGAGCGTTGCCCGCCGGGGCTTGCCGCGCGACTCGGCGCGGCGCTCGACAAGGGGGGGCTCTGCCTCATCGCGCTCGACGAAGGCGCGGGCGCGGACGAGGTGCTGGCGCCCGCGCTCGCAGACCGGCTGGGCCTCTTCGTCGATCTCGAGGGGGTCGGCTGGTCCGAGGCCGAGGCGCTGCCGCCCCCTGCCCTGCCCGAAGGTCCGGCCCCTGCCCTGCCGCGCGGCGCCGCGCGGGCCCTTGCCACCGCCGCCGCCGGCCTCGGGATATCAAGCCTGCGCGCCCCCCTTCTCGCGCTTGCCGCCACGCGCGCCGCAGCGGGGTTGCGGGGGGCGGCGAAGGTCGCCGAAGGGGATCTGGCGCTTGCCGCCGCCATGGTGCTCGCCCATCGCGCGCTGCCCGCGGCCGAGGCCCCGCCCGAGCCGCCCCCGCCGTCGGAGCCCGAGCGCGAGCGGGACCGCTCCGAGCGGGAGCGTGACAGCGCCGAGGCCGACATCCCCGCCGAGATGCTGGTCGATGCCGCGCGCGCGGCCCTTCCCGAGGGGCTGATCGCGGCGCTTGCCGCCGGGCGGGCGGGCCGCGCCGCGCGCGGGGCGCAGGGCACCGGCGCGGCGCGCAAGGGCAACCGGCGCGGCCGGCCGCTGCCGTCGCGGCCGGGGCGGCCGGGGGGCGGGGCGCGGATCGATCTGGTCGCGACACTCCGCGCCGCGGCGCCCTGGCAGACGATCCGCCGCCGCGCGCGGCCCGAGGCGCCGGGCGTCCTCGTGCGGATGGCGGACCTGCGCATCCGGCGGTTCGAGGAACGCTCGGACCGCGTCCTCATCTTCGCGGTCGACGCCTCGGGCTCGGCCGCGGTGGCGCGGCTGGCCGAGGCCAAGGGGGCGGTCGAACTGCTTCTGGGCCAGGCCTATGCGCGGCGCGACCATGTCGCGCTCGTGTCCTTTCGCGGCACCGCGGCCGAGGTGATGCTGCCGCCCACGCGCTCGCTCGTGCAGACCAAGCGGCGGCTGCAGGGGCTGCCGGGTGGGGGCGGCACGCCGCTTGCGGCGGGGCTGCGCGCGGCGCTCGGGCTCGCGACGCTCGCGCGGGCGCGGGGGATGACGCCCACCATCGCGCTGCTGACCGACGGCCGCGCCAACATCGCGCTCGACGGGCGCGCCGACCGCGCGCAGGCGGCGGCCGACGCCGAGCGGATGGCGGCCGCCATCGCGGCCGAGGGGGTGCCCGCGGTCGTGATCGACACGAGCGCGCGGCCCTCGCCTGCACTCGCGGCGCTGGCGCAGCGGATGGGCGGGCGGGCGGCGGCGCTGCCGCGCGCCGATGCGCGGCGGCTGTCGGACCTGATCGGGGCGGCATCGCCCGGCGGGCAATGAGCGCACTTCCCGATCTGCCGGCCGACTGGCCGCACCGCGACGCCTCGGCCGAGGTCGCAAGCCCCCCGCATCTGTGGCATGTCCAGAGCTTCGGCGCGGGGCCGGACATCTGGATGCTGCACGGCGCGGGCGCGTCGGCCCATTCCTTTCGCGCGCTTGCCCCCCGCATCGCGGCGGCGGGCTGGCGCGTCAGCGTGCCCGACCTGCCGGGGCACGGATTCACGCGCATGGGCGGGCCGCGCCGGTCGGGCCTGCGCCCGATGGCCGAGGATCTGGCGCGGCTGATGGTGAATATGGGCCGGCCGCCCGTGGCCATCGTCGGCCATTCGGCCGGGGCGGCGCTTGCGCTCGACCTCGCGTGCATCCTCGATCCGGCGCCGCGCGCGATCGTGACGATCAACGCAGCACTCGGCCATTTCCGGGGGGTGGCGGGGTGGCTGTTTCCGATGCTCGCGCGGCTTCTGGCGCTGAGCCCGCTGGTGCCGCCCGTCTTTGCGCGCACGACGGGGGCGGCGCAGGTCGCGCGCCTTCTGGCCGGGACGGGCTCGGAGATCGATGCCGAGGGTGTCGCGCTCTATGCCCGGCTGATCGCGCGGCCGGCGCATGTTTCGGGTGCCCTTGCAATGATGGCGCAGTGGCGGCTCGATCCGCTGCTCGGGGCGCTCGGGGGCATCGGGCTGCCGGTCCTGATGCTCGCGGGGGCGCGCGACCGGGCGGTGCCGCCCGAGATCTCGCAGGCGGCGGCGCGGCGGCTGCCGCAGGCCGAATGCGCGACCCTCGCGGGGCTCGGCCACCTCATGCACGAGGAGGCGCCCGAGGCGGTCGCGCGCCTCATCCTGCCCTTCCTCGCCCGGCACGCCCGCTGAGGTCCCCCTTGCGGCGGCCCCGCCCCGGCCCTAAGTCGGGGGTGGCGGGTTCTGCAGGGTGCGTGACGGGCATTTTTCCAGTGGCCGATAAGCGTTTCCGAGGGGGCTGGCTCTGCCTTGGTCCTGGCCTTGGCATCTGGCGCCCACCTGATCACTCAGGCTCTCGGGAAATCGCGCCCCCACGGCCCAGGCGGTTCCCGCCGCACCCATCGGCCCGCGCGCTCAGCCCTCGGCGGGTGGCGGGGTGTCCGGCGCGGCGTCGGCGCGCAGTTCGGGCGCCATGTGTTCGAGCACCGCATTGACGAGGCCCGTCTCGGGCCGGTCGCCGCAGAAGCTGCGCGCAAGCATCACGAATTCCGCGAGCGTCACCTCGAGGGGGGCCGCGCGAAGCACGATCTCGGCCCCCGCGGCGCGGAAGATCGCGCGCAGGACCGGGTCGATCCGGCCGAGCGGCCATCGCGCGATCAGGGCCCGGTCGGTCGCCTGATCGATCCGCGCCTGCCAGTTCACCGCGGCATCGACCAACTGGGCGAAAAAGGGCGCGTCGACCTCCGAAGGCCCCGCATCCTCGCCCGTGGCGCCGATCCGGTGGGCAAGAAACTCGGCCACGACGCGCTCGGCGTCATGGCCGGCGGCCTCCATCTGAAAGAGGGCCTGCACCGCGCAGAAACGCGCGCCGGTGCGCGCTCCCGGCGTGCGGGCATCGGGCTTCCTGCGGCGCGACATGCCGGCGCCTCAGACGGTCGCGCCGGGGTTCGCGGTGAAGCCCACGCCCCGCCGTGCACCACCGAACCGCCGCGCAAGCGCCACGAGGTGCAGCGCCGCCGCCGCCGCCCCGCCGCCCTTGTCCTGCCCCGCCGGGTCGGCGCGCACCTCGGCCTGCGCCATCGTCTCGACCGTCAGGATCCCGTTGCCGATCGCCGCGCCGCCGAGGCCGAGCAGCATGAGCCCGCGCGAGCTGTCGTTGCAGACGGTGTCGTAATGCGTCGTCTCGCCCCGGATGATGCAGCCGAGCGCCACGAAGCCGTCGAACCGGCCCATCCGGTCGGCAAGCGCGATCGCGGGCGGGATCTCGAGCGCGCCCGGAACATCGAACCGCTCGACCGCAGCGCCGGCGCGCGTGGCGGTGGCCTCGGCGCCCGCGACCAGCGCCTCGGCGATGGCGCGGTAATAGGGCGCGACGACGAGGGCGAGCTTTACCGGCCGGTCGAATCTGGGCAGCGGCAGGATGGTGTGTTCGGGATGCGCGGCCATGCCCTAGCCCTTCGGAATGGGGCGCGTGCCCGCGATCGCAAGCCCGTAGGCCTCGAGCCCGACGACGCGCGGCGCGCCGGAATTGGTCAGGAGCACGATCTGCGAGAGCCCGAGTGCGGCAAGGATCTGCGCCCCGAGCCCGTACTGGCGCAGCGTCTGGGGCGAGGCCTCGCCGGGTTCGACCATCTTCATCGTGGTATCGCGCAAGAGCACCACCACCCCCCGCCCCTCGGCGGCGATGGCGCGCATCGCGGCCGCGAGATCGCCTCGGCTGGCCTGCGTCTCGATCCCGAGCACATCCGCCAAGGGATCGAGCGCGTGCATCCGCACGAGCACAGGCGCGCCCGAAGCGATCTCGCCCTTCGTCAGCACGATGTGTTCGGCGCCCTGCGTCGCATCGGCGAAGACGCGCATCTCCCACGCGCCGCCATGGGCCGACACGACGCTGCGCCGCCCCGCCTCGCGCACGAGGTTGTCGTGGCGGCGGCGATAGGCGATGAGGTCCGAGATCGTGCCGATCTTCAGCCCGTGGCGCTGGGCGAAGGACACGAGGTCCGGCAGCCGCGCCATGCTGCCGTCCTCCTTCATGATCTCGCAGATGACGCCCGCGGGCATGAGGCCCGCGAGCCGCGCGACATCGACCGCGGCCTCGGTATGGCCCGCGCGCACGAGCACCCCGCCGTCGCGGGCGCGCAGCGGAAAGATGTGGCCGGGGGTGGCGATGTCCTGCGGGCCCTTCGCGGGGTCGATCGCGACCGCGATCGTGCGCGCCCGGTCATGGGCCGAGATGCCCGTCGTGACCCCCTCGCGCGCCTCGATCGAGAGGGTAAAGGCCGTTTCGTGGCGCGAGGAATTGCGCGGACTCATGAGCGGCAGCCCCAGCGCGTCGATCCGCTCGGCCGTCAGCGACAGGCAGATCAGGCCGCGCCCGTGGGTGGCCATGAAGTTCACGGCCTCGGGCGTCGCCATCTGCGCGGGAATCACGAGGTCGCCCTCGTTCTCGCGGTCCTCGTGATCGACGAGGATGAACATCCGCCCCGCCTTCGCGTCGGCGATGATCTCATCGACCGAGGAGATCGCGTCCGAGAAAGCGCCCGTCATGCCCCGCCCCATTCCCTGAGCCGCGCGACGTAGCGCGCGAGCGTGTCGATCTCGAGGTTGACGCGCCCGCCCGCGCGCACCTCGCCCCATGTCGTCGCGCCCTGCGTGTGGGGGATGAGGTTGACGCCGAAGCGTGCGCCCTCGACCTCGTTCACCGTCAGCGACGTGCCGTCGAGCGCGACCGACCCCTTGGGCGCGATGAAGCCCGCCAGATGGCGCGGCGCCTCGAACACCACGCGCAGGCTCTCGCCCTCGGGCGTGACCGAGACGACATCCGCGACCCCGTCGACATGGCCCGAGACGATGTGGCCGCCAAGCTCGTCGCCGACGCGCAGCGCGCGCTCGAGGTTCACCCGCCGCCCGAGCTGCCATGCCCCGAGTGTCGTCTTGGACAGCGTCTCGGCCGAGACCTGCACCTCGAACCACCCCTCGCCCAGCGCCACGACCGTCAGGCACACGCCGTCGCAGGCAATCGAGGCGCCGATGTCGATGCGCGCGGTGTCATAGCCCGTGGCAAGACGCGCGCGCAGATCGCCCGCCGGGTGCAGCGCAACCACCCTGCCCACATCCGTGATGATCCCGGTGAACATGCCCGCGCCCCGCCCGCACCCAGATGCCGAGAAGGGCTGAGTAGTCGCACCCGCCCGCGCGCGCAAGCCCCCGGGGCTGGCGCGGGGCGCGGCCGATCGCAGGCAGGGCAACGAATCGCGCTTGCGGTCCGGGCATCGCTAAGACTATCTTCACCCTATTGTGCGTTCGATTTCCGATCAGTCGATTAGACGGCGTTTCACATGCGCGACCTGCTGCCCGCCAGCCCACCCGCCGATCAGCGCCGGTTCCTGATGCTTCAGGGGCCGCACGGCCCTTTCTTCGACATGCTGGCCGGGATGCTGCGCGCCGCGGGCGCCGAGGTCTGGCGCGTGGGCTTCAACCGCGGGGATCAGGCGTTCTGGTCGGACCGCGCGCGCTTCATCCCGTTCCTTGAGCCCGCCGAGGACTGGCCCGACGCCTGCGCCGCGATCCTGCACGACCGCGGCATCACCGACCTCGTGCTTTATGGCGATACGCGGCCCATTCACGCCATCGCCGCTCGCCTCGCGCGCGAGGCGGGGATCCTCGTGCATGTGTTCGAGGAGGGTTATATCCGCCCCTACTGGATCACCTATGAGCGGGGCGGATCGAACGGCAATTCGCGGCTGATGTCGATGTCGATCGCCGAGATGCGCGCGGCGCTGAGCTGGGCCGCCTCGGACCCGCCGAGCGCGCCCGCCCGCTGGGGCGAGATGCGCCAGCACATCTGGTATGGCGCGATCTATCACTGGTTCGTGCTGGCGCGGAACGCCGGCTATCCGAATTTCCGGCCGCATCGGGCGACGTCGGTGATGCGCGAGTTCGTGCTCTATCTGCGCCGCCTTCTCCTGATGCCCGTGCACTCGGTCGGCCGATTCCTCGCGCAACGACGCATTCGCAACGGCGGATTTCCCTATCATCTCGCGCTGTTGCAGCTCGATCACGACGCGAGCTTCCGCGATCATTCGAGCTTCGATTCGATCGCCGACTTCATCGAACTGTGTTGCGCGGCCTTCGCGATCGGGGCGCCGCGGCACCATCACCTCGTGTTCAAGTCCCACCCGCTCGAGGATGACCGGGTGGCGCTCGGGCGTGTCATCGCCGAGGCCACGGCGCGCCACGGCCTCGAGGGAAGGGTGCATTTCGTGCGCTCGGGCAAGCTCGCGGCGCTCCTCAACGATGCGCGCTCGGCGGTGACGGTCAATTCGACTGCCGCCCAGCAGGTGCTCTGGCGGGGGCTGCCGCTCAAGACGCTCGGGCGCGCGGTCTATGGCAAGCCCGAGCTTGTCTCGAACCAGCCGCTGATTGAGTTCTTCCGCAACCCCCGCCGGCCGGACACCAACGCCTATCGCGACTTTCGCCACTACCTGATCGAGACGTCGCAGATCGCGGGCGGGTTCTATTCGGCGCGGGGGCGGCGGATGCTGTTGCGGCAGGTGATCGACATCCTGCTCGCGCCCGAGGATCCCTATGACGCGCTGCGCATGGGCACGGCCGCACCGCGCCACAAGCTGCGCGTGCTGGGCTAGGGGGGAAGATGGCAGTCATGGCGCGGATCCTGCGGATCTTCATCCTTTGCGCGGCGGCGCTGGGCTTGCTCGCGGCCTGCGGGCTGCCGCGCTCGGGGCCGACGCGCGCCGAGATCGTCGCGGGCGCCGACGATCCCGAAAACCCCTCGCCGATCATCGCGGTCGATGCGCGCGTGGTGGCGATGACGGCCGAGGCGCCGATGCCAGGCTTCGGGATGTCGTTTCGCAATGCGCTGCCACTTTCGCCCGACCTCATCAGCCCGGGCGATATCCTGTCGCTGCGGGTCTATGAGAACGTCCGCGACGCGCCGCTCCTGTCGCAGGAAGGCGGGCAAAGCAGCATCCAGGATCTGGTCGTCGACGGCGACGGCTTCATCTTCGTGCCCTATGCGGGCCCGGTGCGCGCCGCGGGCTTCACCATCGAGGGGTTGAGGGTCGAGATTGCGGATCTGCTCTCGCTCCAGACGCCCTCGCCGCAGGTGATCGTCAACCGCGCCGCGGGAGATGGCGCGACGGTCAGCGTCGCAGGCAACATCGGCTCGGGGATCTTCCCGATCGAGCGGCCCACGCGCACCCTGATCGGGATGCTCGCCCGCGCCGGCGGGGTGCAGAGCGATCCGGGCATCACGCTCGTGCGCGTGACGCGCGGACGCGAGAGCGGGCAGGTCTGGCTGTCCGATCTCTATGCAGATCCGGGCCTCGACATCGCGCTGCGCCCAGGCGACCGGATCATGGTCGAGGAGGACAGCCGCGCCTTCATCGCCCTCGGCGCGACCGGACAGCAGACGCGCGTGGCCTTCGATTCGGCCGAGATGACGGCGCTCGATGCGCTCTCGCGCGTGGGCGGGCTGTCGCCCGATCTGGCGGACCCGACGGGGATATTCATCCTCCGGCGCGAACGGGCGGAAACGGCTCGCGCGCTCGGCGTCGCGGAACCGGTGCGCGATCCGCAACCCGTGATCTATCAGCTCGACATCACCTCGCCGCAGGGCCTCTTTCTCGCCGGCAGTTTCAGGGTGCGCGACGCCGACCTGATCCTCGTGACCGAGGCGCCCTATGCGCAATGGCGCAAGGTGACATCGGCCTTTTTCGGGGCAGCGACATCCGCCGCCCAGATTGAACGACTTGGCAACTGAGGCCGGGGCCTCGCGCCGGCTCTGCGTTCTGGCGGGGGGGCTCTGGCGGCCCGGACGGGTGCGGCGCATCCTGATGCTGGCGGGCTGGCGGCCGGTGATCGGCCTGCCCGGGCCGGGCGATGCGGTGGGGGTCTGGGGCGCCTCGCCCATCGCCTGGCGGGGCGAGGTGCTGGCGCGGGCGACCGGCTCGCCGCTCGTGCGGATCGAGGATGCCTTCCTGCGCTCGGTCCTGCCCGGTCGGGCGGGGGGCGCGCCGATCGGCCTGATGATCGACGATCTGGGGGGCGTGCATTTCGACCCGGCCGCGCCGAGCCGGATCGAGACGATCCTGTCGCAGGACCCGCTCGATGATCCCGCGCTTCTTGCCCGGGCGCGGGCGGCGATGGCGCGGCTCGCGGCCGGGCAGATCTCGAAATACACGCTCCACGATCCGGGCGCGGCGCTGCCCGAGCCGGGCTATGCGCTGGTCATCGACCAGACGCGGGGCGACGGGTCGGTGCGGGCCTGCGGCGCGGATGCGGCGCGCTTTCGCGCGATGCTCGCGGCGGCCGAGGCCGAACATCCCGGCGCGCCCGTCCTGATCCGCCGCCACCCGGAAACCGCGCTGGGGCTGCGTCCGGGCCATTTCGGGCCCGAGGCGCTGACCGGCCGCACCCGCCTTGCACCCGACGGGTGCAGCCCGCGCCGGCTGCTCGAGGGGGCGCGCGCGGTCTATACCGTCTCCTCGCAGATGGGGTTCGAGGCGATCCTCGCGGGGCACCGCCCGCAGGTGTTCGGGCGGCCCTTCTATGCCGGCTGGGGCCTGTCGGAGGATCGCGACCCTGCACCCCTGCCCCGGCGCGGGCGCGCGCTGGCGCCCGAGGCGCTCTTTGCCGGGGCGATGATCCGCGCGCCGGTGTGGTTCGATCCCTGCCGCGACCGGCTCTGCACGCTCGAGGAGGCGATCGACCAGATCGAGGCCGAGGCGCGCGCGCATGCCGAGGATCGCGCGGGCCATGTGGGCGTCGGGATGCGGCTGTGGAAGCGGGGCCATCTGAACCGCGTCTTCGGCCGAAGCCGGCGCATGGTCTTTGCCGCCAACGCCGCGGCGGCGGTGGCGCGGGCACGCGCGACGGGGCGGGCCGTCGCGGTCTGGGGGGCGGGAGCAGACCCCGCCCTCGCGGCCCCCGGCATCGTGGTGCGGCGGATCGAGGACGGTTTCCTGCGCTCGCGCGGGCTCGGAGCGGAGCTCGTGCCGCCCCTGTCGCTCGTGGCCGATCCGGTCGGAATCTATTACGATCCCGCGCGCGAGAGCGGCCTCGAGCGGCTGCTCGAGGCGCCGCTGCCGCCCGGGGGCCATGACCGCGCGGCGCGGCTGATCGTGTGGCTGCGCCAGACGGGGGTCGGGAAATACAACCTGCCGGGCGCCGCGCCCGATCTGTCGGGCCTTGGCGCGCGGCGGCGCATCCTCGTGCCGGGGCAGGTCGAGGATGACGCCTCGGTGCGGCTGGGATGCGGCGGGGTGGCGACGAACCTCGACCTCTTGCGGGCCGTGCGGGCGGCGAACCCCGACGCCGCGATCCTCTGGAAGCCCCACCCCGACATCGAGGCGGGGCTGCGCCCGGGTGCCGTGCATGCTTCGGACCTCGTGGGGCTTGCCGATGCGGTGCTGGACGCGGTCTCGGCGGCGGCCGCCATCGCGGCCGCGGACGAGGTCTGGACGATGACCTCGACGCTCGGCTTCGAGGCGCTGATCCGTGGCCTGCCGGTGACGTGCCTCGGCGTGCCCTTCTATGCGGGCTGGGGGCTGACGCGCGATCTGGGGGGCGCACCCGCGCGGCGCCGGGCGCGGCCCGATCTGGAGAGCTTCGTGCACGCTGCCCTCATCGCCTATCCGCGCTATGCCGATCCGGTCTCGGGCCTGCCCTGCCCGGTCGAGGTCGCGCTCGACCGCCTCGCCTCGGCCGCGCCGCTGCCGGGGCCGCCCGCGCTGCGGCTGCTTGCGCGCGTGCAGGGCTGGGCGATGGGGGCGGTGGGGCCGGTCTGGCGCTAGCTGCCGGGCACGCTAGCCCGTCGCGCCCGCCTGCGCCGTCGCGATGGCCCAGCGCGCGAGCGCGACCGCGACCGCCCCCGAAGCGGTGTTGAGGGCCGCGACCACGCCCGGCGCCTCGAGGCTTTCGAGCGGAACGGCCTCGGCAAAGCGGCGCGCCCCGAGACGGCGCGCCCCCCCGCGCGCCAGAAGCTGCACCCCGAGCGCGACCTCGGCGCGCACCGTGCCATCGGGACCGATGGTGACGCCGAGTGCCACAAGCTCGCCCACGAGAAGGTGATCGGGCGGGCCGCCATAGGAGCTGCGCGCGACATGCGCCCAGCCGCGCGTCTCTTCGAAGGCGCGCAGCAGGAAGGTCTGCATCAGTTGCGGCGCCGCCTCGGTCCAGCGGGCATCGGCGAGATACTGGACGCTGCGCGGGTCGGGCCGCACAAGGATGCGGTCGGTCGCAAGCGCGCCCGCCGCGGCGGGCAGGCCGATCACGATCTCTTCGCCAAGGGGCGCGGGGGCGCGCGGCATCGGCAGATCGGGGCCGAGATCATAGGTGGCACTCGGCCCACGCGCCGCGCCGAGCGCCGAGACGACCGCGCATCCGGGCAGCAGCGCGAGCGCGCCAAGCCCCACGAGCAGGCTGCGCCGGCCGGGCGGGACCGGGGCGGTCGCGGGAGCGCGAGGGGGGGTGATCATGGGCGGAACTCCGGCAGGGGACGCTCGATCAGGAAGCGCGCCGGGTCGCGCTCGATCAGGCCGATCAGCCGGTCGAGCGTGGCGATGAGGGTGCGCGCCTCGCGCGCGGCCTCGGTGAACTCCGACAGGCCGCGGGCGGTGAAATCGGCAACGGGCGGCTCGGCGGTGGCGACCATGCGCGCCAGATCGCCGAACGCCGCATTGGCCTGCCCGGCGGCGGCGCGCAGATCGGCGGTGACGGCCGGCAGATCGGCCGCGATCTCGGCGACCGCGGCATCGATGCGGGCGACGGCCGCGCGCAGATCGGCGGCAATGGCCGGGGCGTCGGTGGCGAACACCTGCTCGGCCCCGGCGAAGGCCGTCTCGGCGGCCTCGAGCGTGCGAGAGGCGGTCTCGAGCGCGGCCTCGATGGCGCCCAGCGTGTCGGTGGCGCGCGCGAAGGTCTCGCCCGCGCCGCGCAGCGTCTCGGCCGCGGCGGGCTCGAGCCGTGCGACCGCCCCCGCCGCGGCGCCGAAATCCGCCCCTGCGGCCTCGGCCACGCGCGAGATGGTCTCGGCCGCGGCGCGCACCTCGGCGAGCATCGCGGGCAGGTCCGCCTCGGTCACCTGCGCGAGACCCGCCACGGCCGCATCCGCCCGCGCCACCAGCGCGCGCGTCTCGGCCACGAGCGCGCGCCCGTCGCCCTCGACCAGCGCATCGAAACCCGTCGCCGCATCCTCGACCGCGCCCACCATCGCGGCGAAGCGTTCGACCGCCCGGTCGGCGGCCGCGATCGTCGCGCCCAGCTCCTCGAGCCGCTGCGTCGCCTGCGCGCCGGCGGTGCCGAAGCTGCCGATGGCGCCTTGCGCCTGCCCCGACAGCGCCTCGATTTCCGTCCGCAGGGCCGAGGATGTCGCCTGAAGATCGGCGAGCAGCGCGGGCACATCGGCCGTGAGAAGCCCCTCGGCGGCCTTGAGCGCACCCGCCCCGCTTTCCATCGCGCGTTCGCCCCGATCGAGCGTGGTCTGCGCGCGCTGCGCGAGCGCGGTGACCTCGGCCAGCGCCGCATCGACCCGCCCGAGCGTCTCGCCCGCGCGGGTGATGAGGGGTTCGAGCTCGATCGTGAAGCCCGCGATATCGGTCGAGGCGGCCGCAACCGTCGTCGTCAGCACGCTGAATTCATCGAGCGCGACGACGAGGTTTTCCGACGACTGTTCGAGGTTTTGCAGGATGCGTTGCACCTTGGCGCCGTTCTCGGCCGAAAAGAGCTCACCCCCCCGGGCCAGAAGTTCGAGGATCTGGGCCGTGATCTCGGGCGCATCCTGCGAGAGGACCTGCAGCACCGACCGGCCCGCGGTGATCTCGGGCACGCCGTCGCCCGTCGCGCGCAGCAGCGCCGCCGCGGGCGTGCCCGCGCTGATGCCCACATAGGAAACGCCGGTGACGCCCAGCGTCTCGATCGTGGCGATGCTGTCGGCGCGCACCGGCGTCTCGGCGGCGATCTCGAGCCGCACGAGGATCGTACCGTCGAGGTCGGGGGCAAGGCGGACATCGACGACCTGCCCGACCGGAAGCCCGGCGTAGCGCACCTCAGAGGCCTGCGCGAGGCCCGATACCGCGGTGAAGCGGACGTCGTAATAGGCGAACTGGCGCTTGAGCTCGATCTGCGCGAACCACAGGAAGAAGGCGATGATCGCGAGGAAGCCCGACAGCACGAAGGCGCCGATCAGAACGTAATTGGCCCGCGTCTCCATCGCTCAGCCCCGCCCTTCGTGGCTGGCCTGCGCGGCGCGCGCGCGCGGGCCCTGAAAATACTCGCGCACCCACGGATGATCGACCGTGCGCATCGCCTCCATCGTCCCCTCGACCAGAACGCGCCCCTCGGCAAGCACCGCGACACGGCTTGCGGTCGCGATCAGCGTATCGAGATCGTGGGTGACAAGAAAGACCGTGAGGCCGAGCGCCCCCGAAAGATCGACGAGCAGCCGGTCGAAGGCCGCGGCCCCGATCGGATCGAGGCCCGCGGTCGGCTCATCGAGGAAAAGCAGTTCGGGGTCGCGCGCGAGTGCCCGCGCCAGCCCCGCGCGCTTGCGCATCCCGCCCGAGAGTTCCGAGGGATATTTGTCGCCCGCCTCGGGCGGCAGGCCCACCATCGCGATCTTGAGGTCGGCGAGGTCGCGCCGGATCCCCTCGGGCAGGCCCGCGATGGCGCGGAGCGGCACCTCCACGTTCTCGCGCACCGTCAGGGCCGAAAAGAGCGCGCCATCCTGGAACATCACGCCCCAGCGCGTCTCGAGTTCGGCCAGCGCCTCGGGCGGCGCGCCGACGACCTCGGTGCCGAAGACGCGGACCGACCCGGCAAAGGGGCGATTGAGGCCTGTGATCGTGCGCAACAGCACCGACTTGCCCGACCCCGACCCGCCCACGACCCCCAGCACCTCGCCCCGCCAGAGGTCGAGGTCGAGGCCCTGATGCACGATCTGCGGCCCGAAGCGCGTGCCAAGCCCGCGCACCGCGATGACGGCCTCGCGCGGGGCGCTCACAGCCCGACCTCGGAATAGAAGATCGAGAAGAGCGCATCGATCAGGATCACCGCGAAGATCGCGCGCACGACCGAGGCCGAGGTCAGCCGGCCGAGCGAATCGGTGCTGCCCTGCACCTGCATCCCTGCGTGGCAGCCGATAAGGCCGATCACCACGGCAAAGACCGGCGCCTTGAGCATCCCCACGGTCACATGATCGACCGAGGTCTCGAGCAGGCGGGTGCGGAACATGGCGGGCGAGATGCCGAGGTCGATCCAGGCCATCAGCGCGCCCCCCGCCAGCCCCGCGACGTTGGCAAGCAGCGTGAGCACCGGCAGCGTGATGACGAGCGCGAGCACGCGGGGCAGGATCAGCGCCTCGGCCGGGTCGATGGCAAGGGTGCGCATCGCGTCGATCTCCTCGCGCATCTTCATCGCGCCGAGCTGGGCGGTGAAGGCCGAGGCCGTGCGCCCCGCGACGATGATCGCGGTCAGCAGCACGCCCAGCTCGCGCAGGACCGAGATCGCGATGAGGTCGACGACGAACACGTCCGCCCCGAAGCGGCGGAGCTGCGTCGCGCCCTGAAAGGCGAGCACCACACCGATCAGAAAGGCCATCAGCACGACGATCGGCACGGCATTGAGGCCGACCTGCTGGCAATGGTGGACCAGTGCCGTGACGGGCAGCCGGCGCGGCCGCGCGACCGCCGCCCCGAGCCGCAGCGCGAACAGCCCGAGATAGGCCGTCAGATCGCGCAGGAGGCGCGCGATCTCCTCGGCCGCGCGGCCGAGCCGCTCGAGCGTCTCTGCCAGCCGGCTGCGGGCGGGCGCGGCGGGCACGGGCCGCGGCATCGCGTCGGCCACGGTCCGCAGCAGGCGCGTTTGCTCGGGCGAGAATCCGCGCGCGGCCTCGAGGCCGAGCCCCGCCCGCCCGAGCGCGCGCAGCACCGCCCAGGCGCCCGCCGTATCGAGCGACGCGACGCCCGACCCGTCGATGCCCCGCGGCGCCGGGGCGGCCTCGGACGGCGCGCCATCCTGCACGGCGGCCGTTGCGGCGGCCAGTTCGGCGTCGATCTCGGCGATCCGCGCGAGGGTGAAGGCCCCCGCGAGGTGCAGCAGCGCATCATCGCCGCGGGTGATCGCGAATCCCTCGCCCATGACGCCTGCCGCACCGCCTCCTGACCTATGCCCGCCCCCAGATGCCCGCCCCGGATGCCCGCCCCAGATGCCCGCCGTCGCGGACAGGGTCGCAGGCGGCCGGATCCTAATCCGCGCCGACCGCCGCCAGGTCGGGATAGAATATGCCGCGCGGCGAGAGGGTGAAGACCTCGTGGCCCGTCGCCGTCACGCCCACCGAATGCTCGAACTGCGCCGAGAGCGAGCGGTCGCGCGTCACGGCCGTCCATTCGTCGGACAGCACCCGCGTCTCGGGCCGGCCGAGGTTCACCATCGGCTCGATGGTGAAGAACATCCCCTCTTCGAGCACCGGCCCCGTGCCGGGGCGGCCGAAGTGCAGCACGTTCGGGGGCGCGTGAAACACCCGCCCGAGGCCGTGGCCGCAGAAGTCGCGCACGACCGACATGCGCTCGCCCTCGACGAAGCTCTGGATGGCGTGGCCGATGTCGCCGAAGGTCGCGCCCGGACGCACCGCTTCGATCCCGCGCATCAGCGCATCGTGCGTGACCCGGATCAGCCGCAGCGCGTAGGGCTTCGGCGTGCCCGCCACATACATGCGCGAGCTGTCGCCGTACCAGCCGTCGACGATCACGGTGACGTCGATGTTGACGATGTCGCCGTCGCGCAGCCGGTCGTCGGTGCGCGCGGTTTCGGCGCGGCCGGTCGGCACCGCGCTGCCGGGGATGCCGTGGCAGACGACATGGTTGACGCTGATGCACGAGGCGTGGCGATAGCCGCGATAGCCGATGGTGGCCGAGATGGCGCCCGCCTCGGTGACAAGCTCGGTGATGCGCGCATCGATCGCGCCCGTGCCGGTGCCGGGCGCGACGAGGGGCGCGACCGCATCGAGGATCTCGGCCGCGACGCGCCCCGCGCGGTGCATGCCCGCAAAATCCTCTCGGGGGTGGATCCTGATCCCGTCGCGGGTGATGCGGGGCTCGGATGACGTCACGCGCGGCTCCTTCATGTTCGGGCCGTCATATCGCCGATGCACGCCCAAGGCCAGAGGCGCGGCGCGCGCGGGGGTTTGAAACCGGCGCGCCGCCCCCCTATAGCTCGGGCAGGCGCAACAGGAGGCGGGAATGACCAATCCGACAGCAGCGATGCTCATCATCGGGGACGAGATCCTCTCGGGCCGGACGCGCGAGGGCAACCTCTCCTATCTTGCCGGCGAACTCGGCAAGATCGGCATCGTCGTGACCGAGGCGCGCATCGTCTCGGACGACCACGCCGCGATCGTCGCGGGGCTGAACGCGCTGCGCGGGTCGGTCGATCACGTCTTCACCTCGGGCGGCATCGGCCCGACGCACGACGACATCACCGCCGATGCGGTGGCCGCGGCCTTCGGCGTCGCGATCGACGTGCGCGCGGATGCGCGCGCGATCCTGCAGGCCCATTGCGACCGGCGGGGGGTCGAACTCAACGCCGCGCGCCTGCGGATGGCGCGCATCCCCGAGGGGGCAAGCCTCATCGACAATCCCGTCTCGTCGGCGCCCGGCTTCACCATCGGCAACGTGCATGTGATGGCGGGCGTCCCGTCGATCTTTCAGGCGATGGTCGCCTCGGTCCTGCCGGGGCTGGCGGGGGGGCCGCCGCTCTTGTCGCAATCGCTCGAGGTGCTGCGGCCCGAGGGCGCGATCGCGGCGGATTTCGGCGCGCTCGCGGCCGAATACCCCGACCTCGCGATGGGCTCCTATCCGTTCCAGCGCAACGGGGTCGCGGGCACGAACCTTGTCGTGCGCGGGACCGACGGCGCGCGGATCGATGCCGCGATGATCCGCCTCACCGCCCTTTTCGGCACGCGGGGATGAGCATGCCCGACGCCGCCGCGCTGCTGGCGGTCCTCGAGGCGACCTGGCCCGCCGCGCGCAGGTTCGCCGCCGGCCCCTTTGTCCTGCGCGAGGGGCGCGACGCGGGCAGCCGCGTGTCCTCGGCGACCGCGACGGGCCCCGCGACGGCCGCCGATATCGCCGCGGCCGCAGGCGCGATGCGCGCGATGGGGCAGGAGGCGCTCTTTCGCATCGGTCCGGGGGATGGGGCGCTCGATGCGCTGCTGGCCGAACAGGGTTTCGCGCGCCGCGACCCGACGCTGATCCTCGCCGCCCCCCTCGGGGCCGTCGCGGGCGAGGCGCCGCCCGTCACCGCCTTTCCGCACTGGCCGCCGCTTGCGGTGCTGGCCGACCTCTGGACGGCCGAGGGGATCGGCGCGCCGCGTCAGGCGGTGATGGCGCGCGTCGCGGGGCCGCATGCGGCGGTTCTGGGGCGGGCGGGCGACCGCCCCGCGGGAGGGGCCTTCGTCGGGGTCGCGGATGCGGGCGCGATGGTGCATGCGGTGGCGGTGCGCGCGCCCCATCGCCGGCAGGGGCTGGCGCGGGCCATGATGCTTGCGGCCGCCCGCTGGGCCGAGGCGGAGGGGGCGGGGTGGATCGCGGTGGCCGTGACCGAGGCGAACGCGCCCGCCCGCGCGCTCTATGCGGGCCTCGGGATGGCCGAGGCCGCGCGCTATCACTATCGCGCCGCACCCGGGCGTTGACCGCGCCGCCCCCGCGGTCTATGCCCCTCACCGCGCGGGTGGCCGGATGGCCGCGCGGCGGGCGACCGTCGCGAGGAAAGTCCGGACTCCATGAAGCGGCGGCGCCGGGTAACGCCCGGCCGGGGAAACCCGAGGGAAAGCGCCACAGAGAACGAGACTGCCCCGGGTCCGCCCGGGGCACAGGTGAAACGGTGGGGTAAAAGCCCACCGCGGACCGGGCAACCGGGACGGCACGGCAAGCCCCGCCGGGAGCAATGCCGAATAGGGGCCTCGGGCCCGGGCGGGCAACCGCGCGGGCAGGGACGCTTCAGCCCGAGAGGCCCGGGTTGGCAGCACGAGCGCACCGGCGACGGTGCGCCCAGAGGAATGGCCATCGAAGGGGGCAACCCCGGAACAGAATCCGGCTTACAGGCCACCCGCGCAAGGTGCCCCCGAGCGGACGAGACGGACGGAAAAAATCCCGCGCGCGCCGGTTTCGGCGCGTGCTGCGCCTTGGGCGGTTCTGCCTTCCCCCTCGGGTCTGCATCCACAAGACGCAGTCCCGATCGGCGCCGGCGCGCCCGAGGCCGGACGATGTGGCGGCCCCGCGACGGCATCGGTCGCCGCCTGCGACGCCCGCCAGATCGCGGGTGCGCGTCAGCAAGGGGCGGGCCTCCCGCAGGGCATGCGGCAGCCACGGGGGAACGGCCGCTCGCGCGGGGCCACCCGTGCGGGCATCGCGTGGCGCGCGGGTGCCGCAACCATCACCGGGCGGCCCCGGCTGGAGCGATCGGCGCTGGCACGCCCATCCCGACCGCCGCGAAGAACGCTGATCGAGGATCGCGCGCTGAGGCTGCGCGCGGCGTGGCTCTAATACAATCGCGCGCTGACCCAGGTCGAGATCGCGCATCGGCTCGGGATCAGCCGGGTGGACATCGCGGTGGTAAGCTGCGGCGACATCGGCGCGGATGGCATCTCGCTCAGCCAGCGGTTCCTCGCTCCGGCGGATTGCCGCGGCCTCGTCGCGGCGGGGGCCGCAGCGTGGTGCATCCGGTCAAGGAGCGGGTGATGCCGGTCGGGCTCGATGTCGTCGCCTCGGCACGCCATGTGGTGCTTGCATCGGGCGGCCGGCAGCGGGCGGTGGTGATCCGGGCGATAATCGCGCGGATGGGGCCACGCCCTTGTCACCGACGAGGCCGCGGCGCGCGCCCTGCTAGCCTGAGCTAGCCGATCGCCTCGGCGATCATGCGGTTCACCCTCGATGCGGCCTCAAGCTGCGGCATGTGGCCGGCGTCGGCGATCAGGGCATGGGGCGGGGCGTCGGCGGGCGGGGGCACGATGCGGTCCTCGGCGCCCCAGACGAAGCTGCACCGCGCCGGAACGGGCGGGGGCGGCGGGGCGCCGGGCAGCGCGCGGGCGATGGCCGCAAGGGCCGCGCGGCGGGCGGGATCGGCAAGGCCCGAAAGCAGATGTGCGGCCATCGGGGCAAGCCGCGCCGGGCGGGCAAAGAGGCGCGCGAGCAGCGCCTCGGCGGCCGCGGGATCGGTGAGCGCCGCGAGACCCTGCGCGAAGGCCCCGTCGAACCCCGCCCCGAGGCCCGCGGGCGCGATCAGAACCATCGGCCCGAACCGCCCCGGCGCCATCGCCGCGAGATGCAGCACGACCGCGGCCCCGAGCGAATGCGCGACCACAGGCACCCCCTCGGGCAGATCGGCGATGCCCGCGGCAAGGCCCTCTGCCAGTTCGGCCGCCGTTCCCTGCCCGACCGCGTTGCCGGCGCTGCCATGGCCGGGCAACTCGGCCGCCCAGACGCTGCGACGGGGCATCAGCGCATGCGCGTTCGCCGCCCAGCCGAAGCGGTCGGCGGCAAAACCGTGCACCAGCAGGACGGGCGGCCCCTCGCCCCCCAGACGGTGCAGCGCGGCGGGCGAGACCGTCATCCGATCTCGGCGAGCATGGCGCCGACGGGCGCGATCTCGCCCTCGGGCGTGCGGATCCGCAGCCGCCCCGCCGCCGGCGCCTCGAGCTCGAGCGCCATCTTCGTCGTCGTCACCGTCACGACCGGGTCGCCCGCGGCGACCGTCGCGCCATCGGCGACGAGCCATTCGGTGATCTCGGCCTCGGTGATCTCGGTGCCGAGCTGGGGGAGCAGAAGCGGGGTCATGGCGTCTCCGTCAGAGGCCCGAACGGGCGAGGTCGAGGTCATTCCAGTCGCGGTGGCCGCGGCGGTTGGCGCGCCGGTCGGGAAAGAAATCGGCCATCACCGCATCGACGATGTCATGCGCCTGCGGGAAGAAGGCCGTCTCGAGGTCCGCACCCGGTACGATCCAGTTCGGCGCGCCGATGACGCGGGGCGCGGCGCGCAGGTCTGAAAACCCATGCCGCGCCACCGTGGCGGCGACGGTCTGGGCAAAGCTGCCGCGCTCACTCGCCTCGGTCACGGCCAGAAAGCGGCCGGTGCGCGCGACGCTCGCCAGAAGCGGCGCATAGTCGAAGGGCACGAGGCTGCGCGCATCGATCACCTCGGCCTCGATCCCGGCCGCCGCCAGCTCTGCCGCCGCCTGAAGCGCCGGGTAGAGCGACGGCCCGATCGTGAGGATGGTCAGATCCCCGCCCGGCCGGCGGATCGCGGGCACCCCGAAGGGCAGCGCGTAATCGGCCTCGGGCACGCCCCCCTCGGCGAAGACCTCGACGCGGTCATAGAGGCGCTGGCTCTCGAACACCACGACCGGATCCTCCGAGGCCAGCGCCGCCGCCATCAGCCCCTTGGCATCGAAGGGCGTCGCCGGATAGACGACCTTGAGCCCGGGCACATGGGCGATGAGCGCGGTCCAGTCCTGCGAATGCTGGGCGCCGTATTTCGACCCGACCGAGGCGCGCAGCACGACGGGCAGCGCCATCCGCCCGCCCGACATCGCCTGCCACTTGGCCATCTGGTTCAGGATCTCGTCGCCCGCCCGGCCGATGAAATCGGCATACATGAGTTCGACGAGGCTCCGGCCCCCCTCCATCGCGTGGCCGACGGCGGCGGCGACGATCGCGGCCTCGGAAATCGGCGCGTTGAAGAGGCGGTGGTGGGGGATGATGTCGGAAAGCCCGCGATAGACGCCGAAGGCTCCGCCCCATTCGCGGCACTCCTCGCCCCAGGCGACCAGCGTGTCGTCGTGGCGAAAGCGGTGCAGGATCGCCTCGGTCAGCGCGTCGCGCAGCGTGATCGCGCGCAGGGCCGGCAGTTCGGCGCCGTCGGCGGCCAGCCCCGAGCGCGCCTTGCGCGCAAGGCCGCGCAGCGCGGCCGAGGCGGTGGGGTCGCCCACCCCCGCCACGGGCGCCGCCTGCGCGGGCCGCGCGCGGTGCGAGAACATGAGCCGCCCCACCCCCAGCGGATCGGCCGCCGGGTCGGGCGGAGGCGTGAGCGCGGGGTCGGCGGCGGCGCGCGTCACCGCCTCGATCCGCAGGGCGACCTCGGCGGCCATCGCTTCGGTGTCGGCGGGCGTCAGCACCCCCTCCGCCTGAAGGGCGGCGGCGAGGCGTGCGATCGGGTCGAACCCTTCCCAGGCGCGGATCTCCTCGCGCGTGCGATAGGCGTTGGCGTCGGTCGTCGAATGCCCGCAGAAGCGGTAGCATTCGACATCGAGCAGCGCGGGCCCCTGCCCCGCGATCAGCCGCGCGCGCTGGCGCGCCACCGCATCGGCGACAGCAAGCGGGTTCGTGCCGTCCACCGTCTCGGCATGGAGCGCGCTGGGCGAGATCCCCGCCCCGATGCGCGCCAGACGCTCCCACCCCATCGTCTCGCCCATGGTCTGGCCGCCCATGGCGTAGAAGTTGTTGGTGAAGAAGAAGAGCACCGGCAACCCCTGCCCGCCGCCGTCCTGCCAGAGCCGCCCGAACTGGCCCATGGCGGCAAAGTTCATCGCCTCCCACACCGGGCCGCAACCCGTCGCGCCATCGCCTGCATGGGCAACGGTGATCGCGCCGTCCTTCGCCAGCCGACGCCGCAGCGCCGCCCCGGCCGCGATACCCGCCGAGGCGCCGACGATGGCGTTGTTGGGATAGCAGCCGAAGGGCGGAAAGAAGGCGTGCATCGATCCGCCCATGCCCCGGTTGAAGCCGTCCGCGCGCATGAAGATCTCGGCAAGGAAGCCGTAGAGCAGGAAATCCTCGGCCATCGCACGGCCCGCCCGCCCGAAGATCCGCCCCACCTTGTCGCGCAGCCGCCCGCCGTCATGGGCGGCGAGGATCGCCTCGATAGCGGTCTCGGGCAGGCGCGCGATGGCGGCAAGGCCCTTGGCCAGGAACTCGCCATGGCTGCGGTGCGAGCCGAAGATGTGGTCGGCCGGATCGAGCGCGAGCGCCGAGCCCACCGCCGCCCCCTCCTGCCCGATCGAGAGATGCGCGGGCCCCTTGTAGAGATGCGCGACCCCGCGATGGCTGCCGGTGGCCTTGAGGGCCGCGAGCATCCCCTCGAACTCGCGGATCACCATCATGTGGCGCAGCACGTCGCGCAAGGCGGCCGCCCCGCGGGCCGCGATTTCATCGCGCAGCCCGCGCGCATAGGCATGCACCGGCAGGTCGGGGGTCCCGATCCAGCCCGATCGGAGCACAAGGGCGGGATCGACAGGGATTTCCTTTGGCATCGAGGGCTCCGGAACGGCAGAGCCAGAGATGGTTCTGCTGTCGACTTTTGTCAATGATTGCAGGCATTAGTTCATCAAGGCACGGGTCCGCCATGGTTGCGCCACAGCTGGCGGCCGGGTCGCGCCCCGCTCCGGAACCGGGAATAAAAAGGGCCGGATGACGCGCATCCGGCCTAAGTGTCAGGGCAAGAGCGCTGTCATTGCATGGCAGCATGACATCCGCATGACACCGGCGCCCTCAACCACCGCCGATCGAGACGGGGGCGAGGGCCACGGATTTCACCACCGCCCAGACCTGCAGGCCGGGTTCCAGCCCGAGCGTGCGCGCCGACCGGCGGGTGATCCGCGCCAAGAGATGCGCCTCTCCGACCGCGAGGCGCACCATGGCGCCCGGCCCGTCGCCCGTGCGCACCTCCTCGATCCGCGCGGGCAGGATGTTGAGGGCCGAGATCCCGCGCGGTTCCTCGCGCGCGATCAGCACGTCCTGCGCGAGGATGCGCAGGCGCAATTCGGTGCCCGCCGGTGCCGCGACGCGGGGCAACCAGACAGGCCCGCCCGCGCTGTCGAGCAGGCTGAGGCCGTCCGCCTCGGTCCCGCTGACGCGCGCGCGCAGGATGGCGCCCGCTTCGCGCACGCCGAAGGCGGGTGCGAGCGTCGGGTCCGACAGCACCTCGGCCGCCGGCCCCACGCGCAGGATCGCGCCGCCCTCGACCATCACGACCGTCGTCGCCAGCCGCGCGACCTCGGCGACGGAATGGCTGACATAGAGGATCGGAAGCCGCATCTCGTCGCGCAGCCGCTCAAGATAGGGCAGGATCTCGGCCTTGCGCGCCTCGTCGAGGGCCGCGAGAGGTTCATCCATCAAGAGCACGTCGGGCCGCGCGAGGATCGCGCGGCCAAGCGCGACGCGGCTGCGCTCACCCCCCGAGAGTGTTGCGGGCCGGCGCGCCAGCAGCTTGCCGATGCCGAGCATTTCGATGATGCGCCCGACCTCGGCCCGGGGCGGGCGGCGGCGGGCGAACCATGCACCGTAACCGAGGTTTCCCTGCACTGTCAGATGCGGAAAAAGCCGCGCTTCCTGAAAGACATAGCCCACGCGCCGCAGGTGCGGGGGCAGGCAGATCCCGGCCTGCGCATCGTAAAGGACGCGGCCAGCGATCTCGATCCGGCCCGCCTCGGGGCGCAAGAGGCCCGCGACCGCGTTCACGATCGTCGTCTTGCCCGACCCCGACCGGCCGAACAGCGCCGTGAGGCCCGCGGGCGCCTCGAAGCGCACGGCGAGCGTGAAGGCCCCGAAACGGTGCGAGAGATCGACCCGCAGCGTCATCCCCGCGCCCCGATCCGCCGTGCGACCGCCCGCCCCACCCATTCCGACGCGATGAGCGCGCCCATCGCCACCGCCACCGCGATGAGGACAAGCCGCATCGCCGCCCCCTCGCCGCCCGGCACCTGCAGGAAGGCATAGATCGCCGAGGGCAGCGTCTGGGTCTGGCCGGGGATGTTCGACACGAAGGTGATCGTGGCGCCGAACTCGCCCATCGCCTTGGCAAAGGCGAGGATCGCCCCCGCGACGATCCCCGGCAGGATGAGGGGCAGCGTCACCGTCGCAAAGACCCACGCCCGCGACGCCCCGAGCGTGCCCGCGGCCTCCTCGAGGCGCGGGTCGACCGCCTCGATCGCCAGCCGGATCGCGCGCACCATCAGCGGAAAGGCCATCACCGCCGCCGCGAGCGCGGCACCCGTCCAGCGAAAGGCCAGCACGATCCCGAACCATTCGTCGAGGATCTGCCCCACCGCGCCCTTCCGCCCGAAGGCCAGCAGCAGCAGATACCCCGTCACCACCGGCGGCAGGATCAGCGGCAGATGGACAAGGCCATTGAGGATCTGCCGCCCCGAAAAGCGCCAGCGCGCCAGCGCATAGGCGGCAAGAATGCCGAACGGCAGGCTGGCGAGCGTCGCGACCGTCGCGACCCGGAGCGAGAGCGCGAGCGCCTGCCATTCCTCGGGGGTGAGCCAGCCGTCCATCCGCCCCTGCTGCCTGCGGTTCAGTCGATGATTGCGAAACCGTGGGCCGCGAAAGTGGCATCGGCGGCGCCCGAGGACAATGCCTCGTAAAATGCCCGGTCGGCGGCGTCGGCGGCCCCGGCCAGAAGTGCCGCCGGATAGACGATCGGCGGATGGCGTTCGGCCGGGAAGGTGGCGACGACGGTCACATTGTCCGAGGCGGCGGCGTCAGTCGCATAGACGATGCCGAAAGGTGCCTCGCCCGCCGCCACGAGCGCGAGTGCTGCGCGCACATTGTCCGATTGCGCGATGCGCGGCGCGACCTCGGCCCACAGCCCCAGATGTTGGAGCGCGGCCTTGCCGTATTGTCCGGCCGGCACCGAATCAACGAGCGCCATCGCCAGCCAGCCGTCGCCCAGAAGACCCGCGAGGTCGAGGTCGGGCCCGATCGCGACGGCCGGCGCCCCGCGCCCGTGCGCTATGAGGACAAGCGCGTTGCCGAGCAGGTCGCGCTGCGCACCGGGCGCGATCAGCCCCTGGGCCTCGACCTCGTCCATCCAGGGCACCGAGGCCGAGATGAAGATGTCGGCCGGGGCCCCGGCGACGATCTGCTTGGCGAGTTGGCTCGACCCGCCATAGCTGATGGTGACGGTGTGGCCGGTCGCGACCGCGAATTCGGCGGCGACGGCATCGAGCGCGGTCTTCATCGAGGCGGCGGCAAAGACCACCACCTCGGCGGCCGCGGCAGGGCGTGGCAGGATCAGCGCGGCTGCAAGCAAGAGCGCGAGGGGGCGCAAGGGAACCTCGGTTCGATATGTCCGATCGGATATGACAACCGGCCGCCGGCGGGCGTCAAGCGCTATTTCTCGTTGGATATATCGCGGCCCAGCGCGTTCGGCCGCACGAGCGCGGCAAGCGCGGCGAGGTCGTCGGCCGCCGCTGCCCGTGCCGCGGCCTCGAGCGCGCGGAACCGCGCCAGGACCTCGGCGCCCGTGGCCGTCAGCACCGCCCCGCCGCCACCCGGACCGCCGCGCGCGCTGGCGACGACCGGGGCGCGGAACATGGCGTTCAGCGCCTCGACAAGGCTCCAGGCGCGCTTGTAGCTCATGCCCATGCCGCGGCCGGCCGCAGAGATCGAGCCCGTGTCGCGGATCCGTTCCAGCAATTCGGCCTTGCCCGGGCCGAACCGCCCGCCCCCGCCGAAATCCGCGCGCATGCCGAGCCTTGCCTGCCCCATGTGATCCTCCCGACCGGCCCCGAGGCATATTGTCGCCGCGCACCCGGCCCCGCAAGCCCGCCCGCGGGGTGGAACCCCGCGGCGCGTTGCGCTAGCGCTGCGCGGGTCTGGAAGGAGTGCACAGGATGGCGGACGGCATGGTGAAGGGCGGCTTCGTGGCGCGCGCGGACCTCGGGGTCGCGGCGGAACTGGCGCAGTTTCTGGAGATGCAGGTGCTGCCCGCGACAGGCGTGGATCCGGCGGGATTCTGGCGGGGATTTTCCGATCTCGTGCACGACCTCGGACCCGAGAACCGCGCCCTGCTTGCCCGGCGCGACGCGCTTCAGGCGCGCATCGATGCGTGGCACGTCGCCCACCGCGATCAGCCCCACGACCACGAAGCCTACAAGGCGTTCCTCGGGGAGATCGGCTATCTCCTGCCCGAGGGCGATGATTTCACGATCGACACCGCCGGCGTCGATGACGAGATCGCGCGCATCCCCGGCCCGCAGCTTGTCGTGCCGATCACCAACGCGCGCTATGCGCTGAATGCCGCGAATGCCCGCTGGGGCAGCCTCTATGACGCGCTCTATGGCACAGACGCGATGGGCAGCCTGCCCCCGCCCGGCGGATACGAGCGCGGCCGGGGCGCGCGCGTCGTGGCGCGGGCGCGCGTCTTTCTCGACGAGGCGTTTCCGATCCGGGGCCTCAGCCACGCGGATGCGCGGCGCTATCACATCCGCGCCGGCGCGCTGCTCGTCGATGACCAGCCGCTCGAGGATGCATCGAAGTTCGTGGGCTATCGCGGCCACCCGCGCGCGCCCGATTCGGTCGTGCTGCGCAACCACGGGCTGCATGTGGAACTCGTCTTCGACCGCACCCATCCGATCGGGGCCCGAGATCAGGCGGGGCTCGCGGATGTCCGGGTCGAGGCCGCGATCTCGGCCATCATGGACCTCGAGGATTCGGTCGCCTGCGTCGATGTCGCGGACAAGGTGCAGGCCTATGGCAACTGGCTCGGGCTGATGCGCGGCGATCTGACCGAGACCTTCACCAAGGACGGCCGCAGCCTGACGCGCAGCCTTGCCGCGGACCGCGAACTGATCGGCCCGGACGGCGGGCGCGTGGTCCTGCCGGGGCGCGCGCTCATGCTCGTGCGCAACGTGGGCCATCTGATGACGACGCCCGCGATGCGCGACCGGACCGGCGCCGAGGTATTCGAGGGGCTGATGGACGCGATGGTCACGACGCTCATCGCGATGCACGACCTCGGCAAGGCGGACGGGATGCGCAACTCGCGCGCGGGGTCGGTCTATGTCGTGAAACCCAAGATGCATGGGCCCGACGAGGTCGCCTTTGCCGATCGCACCTTCGCGCGGGTCGAGGATGTGCTCGGCCTGCCGCGCCATACGGTGAAACTCGGGATCATGGACGAGGAGCGGCGCACCTCGCTCAACCTCAAGGCCTGCATCCGTGCGGCGCGCCACCGCGTCGCCTTCATCAACACGGGCTTTCTCGACCGGACGGGCGACGAGATCCACACCTCGATGGAGGCGGGCGCCTTCTCGCGCAAGGATTTCATCCGCCGCAAGGGCTGGATCGCGGCCTATGAGGCGCGCAACGTCGACATCGGCCTCGAATGCGGGCTGTCGGGGCGGGCGCAGATCGGCAAGGGCATGTGGGCGATGCCCGACCGCATGGCGGCGATGCTGGCGCAGAAGATCGAGCACCCGATGGCGGGCGCCACCACCGCCTGGGTCCCGAGCCCGACGGCCGCGACGCTGCATGCGCTGCACTATCACAAGGTCGATGTCTTTGCGGTGCAGAAGGCGCTCGCGCGCGGAGGGCGGCGGGCGCATGTGGACGGGCTGCTCGACCTGCCGCTTGCGGCGTTTCGCAAATGGACGCGCGCGCAGGTCCTGCGCGAGGTCGAGAACAACGCGCAGGGCATCCTCGGCTATGTCGTGCGCTGGATCGACCAGGGGATCGGCTGCTCGAAGGTGCCCGACATCAACGACGTGGGCCTGATGGAGGATCGCGCGACCTGCCGCATCTCGGCCCAGCACATCGCGAACTGGCTGCACCACGGCGTCGTCGATCGCGCCGAGGTCGAGGATGTGCTGCGCCGCATGGCCGCCGTGGTCGATCGGCAGAACGCGGCCGATCCGGCCTATCGGCCGATGGCGCCGGCATTTGACGGCATCGCCTTCCGCGCGGCATCGGCGCTCGTGTTCGAGGGGCGCGCGCAGCCCTCGGGCTACACCGAGCCGATCCTTCACGCCTGCCGGCTTGCCCGCAAGGCCGACCTCGCGCGCGCCCTCAGCAACGCGGGTTGAGGCGCAGCGACAGGCACGACATCCCGCCATCGAGCCGGGCGCATTCGGCATTGCCGACCGCCCGGACGCGCAGCCCCGCGGCGGCGATCAGATCCTCGGTGCGGGGAAAGCCCGCGGGGACCAAGACGGCGTCGTTGAAGCGGATGACGTTCGCCGCCGCCTCTTCGCCCTCGGGCACGAAGAGGACACGGTAGCCCGCAAAGCAGCCCGACGCGGCCAGCCGGCGCGTGGCCAGCACCGTCTCGGGATCGATCAGCGCGCAATCGGTCTTGAAGTGCAGCACCCCCGGCGGGGTCTCGACCTCGCGCACGGGATGGCCCCAGTCGGCGAGGGCGGCGCGGAGCGCCGCGACACCCGCCGCATCGGTGCGCGCCGAGCGCCCGACGAGCACCTCGCGCCCGGTCCAGAGGATGTCGCCCGCCTCGATCCGGGCGGGCGGGTCGATCCGGCGCAGATCGGCAAAGAGGGCGCGCAGCGTCGGCGCCATCTGCGCCACCTCGCCCAGGCGCGAGGGCGCCCCCGGCGCCATCAGCACCGCCCCCTCGGGCAGGCAGAGCGCGGTATCCTCGACAAAGAGCGCGTCGGGAAAGGCCTCGAGCGGGTCGAGCACGATCACCTCGGCCCCCGTCTCGCGCAGGGCGGCGACGTAGTCGTCGTGGTCGCGCAGCATCCGCCCGAGGTCGGGCGCGCCGGTATCGACCGCGCGCAGGCCGCCGGTGACGGACCGGCCCGGGCGGCGGGTGACGGCGTGGGTGAAATGGGTGGCGGGATGGGTCATCTGGCGTCGATCTCGATCAGGACGGGGCCGCCGTCGGGGGCGGGTGCCGCGCAGGCGGCGGCGACGGCCTCGGGGGTTGCGGGAACGGGGCGATGGGGGATGGCGCAGGCGCGCGCGATGGCGCCGAAATTGGGCGGCGTCGGATCGCATCCGATGACGGGGGCACCGACGGCGGCCATCGATTCGGCGATCTCGCGATAGGCGCGGTTGTTCCAGATCACGAAGCGCACGCCCACCCCCTCGTCGCGCGCGCACATGAGGTCGGGCAGGCTGAACTGCGCCCCGCCATCGCCCGCGAGGCAGACGACCGGCACCCCGGGGCCGAGGCCCACCGCCGCCCCGATCGCGGCCGGGATCGCATAGCCGAGCGCGCCATAGCCCGTCGCGGCGTTGAACCAGCCACCCGGGCGCGGGTGGTCGTGCCAGAGGTTGCCGGCATAGACGGGCTGGGTCGAATCGCCCACGATGGGCGCGCCGGGCAGCGCGCGCGCGATCGCGCGCAGGATCTCGGCCTGCGCCTGCATGGCGGGCGAAAGCTCTGCCCACGCGCCCGCCCGCGCCGCCGCCGCGCGCGCGGCCCCGCCGGGTGCCGGGGCCCCTTCGCCAAGCGCTGCGCCCAGCGCGCGCAGCGCCACCGCCGCATCGGCCGCGATCGCGACCTCGGCCGGGTGGCGGGCGAGCTGTTCGGCGCAGATGTCGATCCGGATCAGGGCCGCCATCCGCGCCATGCCGCCGGTGACGTACATGTCGTAATCGGTCTGGCCGAGTTCCGTCCCGACCGCGAGGACGGCATCCGCCCCCTCGATCAGGGCGCGCACCGCGGGCAGGCTCGGCGAGGCCGGCACGCCCAGCGGATCGGCGTGCAGGATGCCGCGCGCATTCGTCGTCTGCACGACGGGCGCGCCGAGCCTTCGGGCCAGCGCGGCAAGCCCGGCCCGCGCGCCCCGCGCCCCCCCGCCCGCGAGGATGACGGGCGCGCGCGCGCGGGCCAGCCGCGCCGCGGCCTCGGCGATCAGGGCCGGATCGGGGGCGGGCGGCGCGGGCGGCGCCGGCAAGGTGCCGATCGCGGGCGCCTCCATCCCCATGACATCGAGCGGCACCTGCAGATGCACGGGCCCCGGCCGGCCAGAGCCGAGCCGCATCAGCGCCGCGCCGAGGACATCGCCCAGCGCCGCGGGCGCATCGAGGTGAAAGGCCGCGACCGCGACCCCGCGCACCAGCGCAAGCTGATCGGGCAACTCGTGCAGATGCCCGAGCCCGCGCCCGAGGCTTGGCCGCGCATTCACCCCCGAGACGACCAGCATCGGCACCGAATCGGCCCGTGCCTGCGCCATCGGGGTCAGGATGTTCGTCACCCCCGGCCCGGTGATGACGAAGGCCACCCCCGGCCGACCCGTCGCGCGGGCGTATCCGTCCGCCATGAAGCCCGCGCCCTGTTCGTGGCGCGGCGTCACATGCCGGATCCCCGCCGCGCCGAGGCCGCGGTAAAGCTCGATCGTGTGCACGCCCGGAATGCCGAAGACCGTGCCGACCCCTGCCCGCCTCAGCGCGAGCGCCAGCGCCTCGCCCACCGTCGCCATCGCGCCCCCTTCCGATCCCTGCGCCGCATGCCTGCCTGCGGTGCGGGCAAGATGCGGGCACGATCATGCGCGCCGCGCAAGCTTTGGGCAAGCCGGGCGGCGCGCGCCCGCTCGATGCGGCGCGGCTTGACCCGCCCCCTGCCCGCGCGCAAAGTGAGGGGCGTCACATTCCCCCGGGCCGGTCCGCCCGGGGCATAACGGAGGTAAGCATGAAGCACTTCATCCTGGGTCTTGCGGCGGCAACGGCGCTCGCGCTGCCCGCGGCCGCGGCCGATCTCGGCGGGCGCGTCCTCAAGATCGGGTCGGACACGACCTATCCGCCCCACGAATTCATCGAGGACGGCGTCGTCAAGGGCTTCGACGTCGATGTCGTGGCCGAGATCTGCGCGCGCATCAACTGCCAGCCCAACTGGGTCTCGACCGCCTGGGACGGCATCTTCGCGGCGCTGGCGGCGGGCGAGTTCGACATGGTCGTCTCGGGCGTCACCATTACCGAGGAGCGTGACAAGATCGTCGACTTCTCGGACCCCTACATCATCGTCGAGCAGGGCGTGCTGATGCGCGTGGCCGACGCGGGCAAGACCATCGACGATTTCAAGAGCGGCGCGCTGAAGCTCGCCTCGCAGAACGGCACGACGAACGCGGCCCTGGGCGAGGAGCTCGTGGGGCGCGACAACCTCGCGCTGTTCGATGCCTTCAACAACGCCGTCGTGGCGCTGCAGAACGGCGACGTGGACGGCGTCATCATCGATTCGACCTCGGCCGCGGCCTATGAGCAGGAATTCGCGGGCCAGCTGACCGTCGGGATCACGGGGCTGTCGTCCGATCCGCTCGGCCTTGTCTTCCAGGAGGGGGACGCGCTGCAGGATGCCTTCAACGAGGGGCTGGCCGCGATCAAGGCGGATGGCACGCTCGATGCCCTTGTCCTGAAGTGGTGGCCGAAGTGATCTGATCCGGGCCGCCGGTCCACCGGCGGCCCCCCGAACCCGAGGCGGGCGCATGCACCCCATCCTGATCTGGCTACGGGGCATGCGGGCGAGCAACCTCGTGTTCCTCTTTGCCGCGCCCGTCATCATCTGGCTGCTCGCCACCTCGCGCAATTACGGCCCCGCCCTCGTTGCCGTGCTCGGGATCGAGGAGGACGCCCCCGCCCTGCTTGCGGCCTTCGCGATCCTCGCAACGGCCTCTGTCGCTGGGGTGGTGGGAGCGATCAAGCTGATCCGGGCGCTCCGGCCCGACCAGACGGCGGCGGTGGTCGCGCGGCAGCGGCGACAGGCACTCTGGGCCTTCGGGATGCAGGCGGTGCTGCTCGGGCTGCTGTCTCGGCTGCCCGTGCTCGACCCCTACGCGACCTCCGTCGCCCTCAACATCACCGATCCGCGCAACGTGGACTGGATCCTCGTGGTCGATCAGACCTTCCGGCTCGATCCGGCGTTTGCGGCGTGGTTCCTGCCCGCAGCGCACCGCGCGGTGTGGCTCGCGGCGCTCGTCGCGCTCGCGTCGGCGGGCTTTGCCGCCCTGCCGCAGCGGCTGCATCGCGGGCTTGCGGGCGGCGGAGTGCTGGGGCTGCTGCTGGTGGCGAACCTCTGCCTTGCCTTCTTCGTCCTGATGGTCGCGCATGCGGGCTTCGCGACGGGGCTGATGGTGACGCTGCGCGCGGCGGTCTTTGCCTATCTCGGCGCGTCGGTGCTTGGCCTTGTGTGGGCCTTCTGCGGACGGCTCAAGCCCTCGGCGCGGGCAAGTCGCATCATTGCGGGGGTGGGGATCGCGGCCGTGGCGGTGGCGGTCTGGCACGGGATGAAGCCCGAGGCCGAGGTTGTTCTGGCCGGCACGCTCGAGGGGCGGATCGGCATCGTCGCGGGCACCCCGCAGGGGCTCGCCGACACGGTCCGATACGGCGATTTCCTGCCCGAACCGCCGGCCGAACCCTTGCGCATCCGCTCGCTCGCCAGCGTCGAGCAGGCGCTCGAGCTGATCGCGGCGGGGACGCTCTCGGGTGCGGTGCTGCCGGTGGCGGCGGCGGGGGATCTGCCGGTCGTCTGGGCCACCTCCTATCTGCCGACGGCGGATCGCGCGATCATGATCTCGGCCGCCGCCTTCGGGTTCCTGTCGCTCGTCATGGTGGTGATCGGCCGCATCACGGGGGGCCACCCCGTCGCGGTCTTCGCCGATTTCTTCGTCGACACGATCCGCGGCGTGCCGATGCTGGTCATCATCCTCTATGTCGGGCTGCCGCTCGCGGGCGCGGTCAAGAACGGCACCGGCGGGGCCATCGACATCGACATGATGACCCGCGGCATCATCGCCATCGCGATCGGCTATTCGGCCTACATGGCCGAGATCTTCCGCGCCGGGATCGAGGCGATCCCCAAGGGCCAGATCGAGGCCGCGCGCACGCTCGGGCTGCATGAATTCCAGATCGCGCGCTTCATCGTGATCCCGCAGGCGATCGCCATCGTGCTGCCCGCGCTTGGCAACGAGTTCATCGCGATGCTCAAGGATACCTCGCTCGTCTCGATCCTCTCGGTGCGCGACATCACCCAGCGCATGCGTGAGTTCCAGGCGCAGAGCTTCCTCGCCTTCGAGCCGTTCAATTCGGCGGCCCTCATCTATGTGCTGCTGACGCTGATCGCGGCCTCGGGGATCAAGTCGCTCGACCGGATCGTGAACCGCTCGCGCGCGCCGCACTAGGGGGCGGGATGCGGCCCGGCACCTGGTACGAGGCGACGGCGGGCACCCCGCCCGCGACCGACCTGCCCGAGGCGGTGGCCGGGGCCGAGGTCGATGTCGCGATCATCGGCGCGGGGCTCGCGGGGCTGTGGCTTGCGGGCGCCTTGGCGCGGGCCGGGGCGCGGGTCGCCTGCCTCGAGGCCGGGGTGATCGGGGCGGGCGCGTCGGGGCGCAACGGCGGCTTTTGCAGCGCGGGATGGGCTTGCGGGGCGCGCGATCTGCAGGCGCTCGTGGGGCCCGAGCATGCGGCGCGCTTGCAGGAGATGGCGCTCGGCGGCCGCGACGCCATGGCCGCGCGCGCCTTCGCCGATCCGCAGGCGCAGGCGCGGCGGGGCATCCTGACGCTGGGCCTCTGGCCCGATCCCGCGCTGCCGCTCGGGCCCGAGGCGATCGCGGCGCGCGTGCGGGGGCCGCGCTATCGCGCCGGCGCCGCGGACGGGGGGGGCTTTCACTTTCACCCGCTGCGGCTCCTGCACGGGCTGGCCACTGAGGCACGCGCGACGGGCGCGCTTCTCGTCGCGCGCTGCCCCGCCCTGCCCCGCCGCGTGGCGCCCGGGTGGGAGGTCGCGGGGCCCGCCCTGCCGGCCCCGATCCGGGCGCGCGAGGTCGTGCTGGCGACGGGCGGCTACGGGCTCGGCGATCTGCCCGACCTCGGGCGCATCCTCTTGCCGATCCGCACCTTCATCGCCGTGACCGCCCCGGCCGAGGACATCATCGCCGCCCATGTCCCGACCGATGCGGCGATCTCCGACACGCGCCGGGCGGGGAACTATTACCGCCGCCTGCCGGACGGGCGGCTCCTGTGGGGGATGGGCATCTCGGCCTTCGGCACCGACCGGCCCGAGCGGATCGCGGCCCGCGCGGCGGCGGACCTCGGGGCGCATCTGCCGGGGCTTGCGCGCGATCTGGAGGCGGCGGGGCTCGGGTTCGATTTCGCCTGGTCGGGCGTCATGGGCTATGCGCGCCACTTCATGCCCTTCGTGCGGAAGGGGCGCGACGGGCTGCACCTGCTCGCGGGCTTCGGCGGCCACGGGATGAATACCGCCCCCGCCGCAGCCGAGGCGCTGGCGCGGGGGCTTGGCGGCGATGCGGGCGCCCTCGCCCCGTTCGACGCGATCCCCTCGCCACCCGTCCACGGCGTTCTCGGGCGCCTCGCGGCCGAGGCGCATTATCGCATGCTGCGCCTGCGCGACCGGCTGTCCGAGGCGCGAGGCTAGACCCCGCCGCGCAGCGCCGGCAGCCCGACGCCCGTCGCCTCGAACCCGCCATCGACCGCGATGATCTGCCCGGTCACATAGGACGCGTCCGGCCCGCACAGAAAGGCGATCATGGCCGCGATCTCATCCTCGGTGCCATATCGGTTGAGGGGGATCGCGTCGTGATAGGCGGCGATGATCTCGGGCGTGTGCACCGCCATCGCGAGCTTGGTGCGCACCGGCCCCGGGCAGACGCAGTTGACGCGCACCCCCACCTCGCCGAGTTCGACCGCCTGCTGGCGCGTGAGCTGGATGACGGCCGCCTTGGAGGTGCCATAGGCCACGCGCAGGGTGCTGGCGCGCAGGCCCGAGATCGAGGCGATGTTGACGATCGCGCCGCCCGTCGCGCGCAGCGCCGGCACCGCCGCCTGCGAGACGAGGAACACGCCATCGAGATTGCTGGCCATGACGCGGCGCCACATCGCGAAATCTGTCTGCCCGAGCGGGGCGAATTCGGCCACGGCGGCATTGTTGACGAGCGCGTCGAGCCGCCCGAAGCGCGCCGTCACCTCGGCCACCATCGCATCGACCGCGGCGGGATCGGAGACGTCGCAGACGATCGCGGCGGCCCCCTCGACCCCCGCCGCGGCCTCGGTCAGCGCGGGCGCGTCGCGGTCGATCATCGCGACGCCATGCCCCCGCGCCGCAAGGCGCCGCGCGGTCGCCAGACCGATGCCGCGCGCGGCACCCGTGACCAGCGCGACCCGCCCCGACATCACAGCCCCAGGGCGGCGAAATCCGCCGCGTCGTGCCGCTCGCGCAACTGCTCGTTCGGCTCGCCGTAGGTGCGGTTGACGACCCGCCCGCGCCGCACCGCC
>CAYYJB010000018.1:0-38303 GCA_964472135.1 uncultured Gemmobacter sp. | reverse complement strand
CTTGCCGCGCTCGGCATCGTGCTGCGCTGATCCCTCCATCGAAAGGACATCCCCAGACCTCCAGATCGTCGAAGACCGGGGCCGCATGTGCCTTGCGAAGTCCGACCCGAACATCTGGAGGCCAACCTCTGGCCTCTTTCTCGACGGCATAGAGTTGCGCGATCCGGCCGATGGCTTCCTCGGCGATGGGGGAGCCTAGCGATCGGTGGATATCGACGAACTTGCGCCTGACATGGGCCATGCAGGCGACCTCGCGGATGGCTCCGGAACGGTAAAGGTCTTCGAACCCGGCATAGCCGTCCGCATGCATCCAGCCACGGTAGCGGGCCAGATGATCCTTGGGGTGCTGGCCCTTCCGGTCGCCGGAGAAGCGATACCAGGCTGCAGGGGGCGCCTGGCCGCCCCAAGGACGTTCGTCGCGGGCGTAGGTCCAGAGCCTTGCGGTCTGGGTCTTGCCGGTGCCGGGTGCGAGCATGCTGATCGGCGTGTCATCGGCGAAGATCGCCTCGGCCGACAGGACATGGCGGCCGATGGCGTCAGCGAGGGGTTCCAGCAGGGCCGTGGACTTGCCGACCCAATCGGCCAGCGTGGACCGGTCGAGATCGAGCCCCTCGCGGTCAAAGATCTGGCTCTGGCGATACAAGGGAAGATGGTCGGCGTATTTGCTGACCAGCACGTGGGCCAAGAGACCCGGCCCGGGGCGGCCCCGTTCGATGGCGCGCGACGGCAGCGGCGCCTGGATGAAGCGTTCGCAGCAGGCGCAGGTCAGGCGAGGCCGCACGATCCGGTTCACGATGAAGCGCCCCGGGACGTATTCCAGTTCCTCGGTGACATCCTCGCCGATCCGGCGCAGGCGACCGCCACAATCAGCGCAGGCCTCGGCACTGGGCGTCAGTTCAACTTCCATCCGCGGGATATGGTCCGGGATCGGACGACGCTTGGGTTTGTCCTTCTCCTCGATGTCCGGCACTTCATCCGCGCGGTCATCACGGCGGCGGCGATCTCGCTGGTCTCCAGTGCCAGTTGTAGCTGTTCCGCCGTCTCAGACGATGCGCCAAACCGATGGGCCCGGTGTCCTGCAAGCTGGTGCCGGAGCTTCTCGATCAGGATCGCCTGCGCCTTGACCTCGGCCAGAAGCCGCGCGGTGAAACTGCGCAACTCCTCGGGGTCTTCGGGCAAGGTCAGGGTCTGATCGAGCATGCAAGGAGTTTATCCCACTGTATTACTTGTGGGAATCGTTGATTGCATGCCCCACAGATTATCCCGCTGCCAGGGGCCGCCACGTCCGTTCCGGCGCCCGCCAGTCGATCCCCTCCAGCAGCATCGACAACTGGGCCGGTGACAGCGCCACCTTGCCATCCTTGGCCGAGGGCCAGACGAACCGCCCCCTCTCCAGCCGCTTCATGAACATGCAGGCACCCTGACCATCCCACCAGATCACCTTGATCAGGTCGCCCCGGCTGCCACGGAACACGAACAGATGCCCGGCAAACGGGTCCTGCTTCAACACCGCCTCGGCCTGCGCTGCCAAGGCCACAAAGCCCTTGCGCATGTCGGTGACCCCGGCCGCCAGCCAGACCCGCGTGTTCGCCGGAACCGGGATCAAGCTGTCAGCCCCCGGATAAGCCGTGCCAAGGCTTCAGGATCATACCCACCGCTGATCCGCATCCGGTGGCCGCCAGCCAGTTCGATCTCGATGCAGCTGTCGGCAACAGGCGCTGCGGCATCTGCGCGTCGCCGTCGCGGATGCGATCGCCCGCCGCGAGGCGCTGCGGCCCGAGGCGACGCGCTGGCTCACGCGCCTGCTGCGGCATGAGGTCGAACGCCCCGCCATGCCGCGCGGCGCCCTGGACAAGCCCGGGCTCCACCGCCTGATCTGGACGGTGGTCAACCACCTCGTCTCGACCGGCCGGTCGGACACGCCGACGCACAACGAGGCCCGCGGCGGCACGAGCGCCTGCGCGGCGGTCGCGGCGGCGATGATGGCCTTGCGCAAGGACCGCCAGAGCCCGCAGTGGGAGCACCTGAAGACGGCACCCCTGACCTATGACTCCGTCCGCAAGATCTGGCTCGAGCAGAACCGCGACACCCCGGCGGGGCAGCTGGCAGCCGCCATCAAGATCTGGCAAGGCCCCCCGACCGAAGGCTGATCCGGCGGAAGGCGGTCACATCATCAAAGCCAACCGCATGTCCTTCGCGGGATGCGGTACGTCGCGATGACTGGGCGCTGCGGAGGGATTTTGTCCGGATCGCGCCATGGTTGGCCCCGTTGACGGGCGCCCTCGCCTCTGCCAACTTTACGACTTTTTTCCGATGTTCAGAAGGCAGGATGTTTTGAAACCTCAGACTCAAGCAATGGGCGGTTCTGGCGGCGCTCGAGGCGATCCCGGCGGCCGTATAGATACTCGGCGTGCCGCTCATCGTGACGCTGCCAACATTAATTTTGAAAAATTAGCTTCGAAGAAGCAGGATTCCCATCAAACTTCCTCGTTCATTGAGGCTTAGTAAAGATGGAAATTCGATAATCGCCTGATGGGACCTTAGCCTCAGTGGTTAGAGTGAAGATGGCATCATCTATGCTGTACGCATTCTCGACTACAGTATCGTTGCTGGTAAACAGGATGAGAGCACCCGCCGACGATACCGGGATGTTGTTATTGAAACTCCCGGGCGCCTCAGGAAACGTGTATGAAATCCTGCATGCCCCTAAGGCACGAATCGCATAAAATTGCGCGTTGCGATCAGTTTCAGACCCCTCAGACCAAATAACGTATCTCGCACTTCCGACTGACTGCCGAACGAGAGATAGGGCAAAAATCACATCATCATACTCTCCCATCGCATTCTGAGGAGAAACCCACCAAAACCCATCTGCTTTATTTTTCCCAGAAACTAGAGTCACAGTAGAAAGCGCAATCAGAACAATGCTTGTCCGAGAGAAAACTTGCACCAGGTACATGCCTGATCCAGCGACTAACATCGCGCTCAAAAATAATCCCAAAAAGAGCGCCTGAATCGTTAGATTGCTATCCAATAGTCCTGACCGATCCGGACTATATTGTAGGTATGCCATGCAAATGCAGATTGCGCCGAACCCTGCAACCAAAGACAGGTTTAACTTCGGATTGAGTCTGTCTGAGACCAGGGCTGCTGAATAGGCGAGAATTGGAACGATAAATACTGAATAGTAATCATATGCCAGTAATGTCCTATTTATTATGGCATAAGCCGTCAAGAATAAACTGGATAAGACTAAAGATATGCGCATAAGCAGGTCAACCTTCGCCAAGTCCTCTTTCAGCGACGCTGCTGCAATCCCCAAAACGGCCATGATCGCGATTGAAATCCCGTGCATTGAATCTATCAGAGCAGGCTTTGACCATGGGTTCTCGGTAGATAGATTCAAAAACTGATCGATTAAGAATTTGATCGAAGGATTATAGAAAAAACCACTCCTCCCAACGTAAAGAACATGTATTGCCTGCAGCAGACCAGTTGCTAGGGCGAATCCAAGAAGGGCCCCAGGAATTGCACTTCTTCGGGCAATAAAAACTGCTGCGCAGAGTGGAAGAACAATTGCTCCAGCTACCAAGTTTGAGTAGATGGCAATTGCTGCTGAAAATCCGAAAATAACACTAGAAACGACCGAATCTCGATGCGCTATGTAGGTCGCCAAGACGATCATCGCTGAAACTATTGCAGGCACCGCAGCATTATGAGAGGCGGATGAAACAGACAAAATTAACGGGGAGAAGTATGCGATTGAAATAAATATCGCAAGGGGGGCAATCTTCATTGTTCTGGCGCCGAAAAATATTGCAATTAGCAGCCATGGGATAAATACTGCAACAATCTGGCCCAATCTTGCGTCACCACCCGCAAGGAATAAAACATGCTGAATTATATACGTCGGCAATCGAGAGTAGTGATACGCCATGCTGTGAGTAAATCGTGAGTGCTCCGGGTAAACTGACAGTCCAAAATACCACCAAGGGTCGCAATGTCCATTATTGGTTAGCCCGAACTGCGGAACCGCAAAATATATCAAAATTGCGCATAGAAACGAAAAAATAATTGTTAAGGCAATGAGACGCGGTGTAGATACTATTGCATTACTAATCATATGTGGCGCTCCTAATTATCGAACAGTCTACTCGCCCAACTTAAATTGTCAATCCTTGGCTCACGCCCCTAGCCCGGCAGGATGGCGTCCAGCGCCTCGATAACGCGGTCCTGCTGCTCGGGGCCGAGGCCGACCCAGACGGGCAGGCGGATCAGGCGCTCGGCTGCGATGGTGGTTGCCTGCATGTTCCCGACCGCCCTGCCGAAGCGCCGCCCCGCCGGGGACGAATGCAGGGGAACGTAGTGAAAGACCGCACCCACCCCGCGTTCGGCCAGACCGCGCAGGACGGCATCGCGATCGGCCCCCTCGGGCAGGAGGATGTAGTAGAGATGGGCGTTGTGGGCGCAATGGTCGGGGACGACCGGCCGGCGCAGCCGCCCCGCGGCCTCGAAGGGGGCGAGTGCGGCGTGATAGCGCGCCCAGATCGCGAGCCGCGCGGCGGTGATGGCCTGCGCCTCCTCGAGTTGCGCCCAGAGGAACGAGGCGATCAACTCACCCGGCAGGAAGGACGATCCCGCCTCTTGCCAGGTGTATTTGTCGACCTGGCCGCGAAAGAAGCGGCTGCGGTCGGTGCCTTTCTCGCGGATGATCTCGGCGCGTTCCACGAGGTCCGCATTCCCGACTATGAGGGCACCGCCCTCGCCCGAGATGATGTTCTTCGTCTCGTGAAAGCTGAATGTCCCGAGATCGCCGATCGCACCGAGCGGACGGCCGCGATAGCGCGACATCACGCCCTGCGCCGCGTCCTCGATGACCATGAGGCCATGCCGGCGCGCGATGTCCATGATCGGATCCATCTCGCAAGCGACCCCGGCGTAATGGACGGGCACGATCGCGCGCGTGCGCGGCGTGATCGCGGCCTCGATCCGGCTTTCGTCGAGGTTGAGCGTATCCTCCCGCACATCGACAAAGACCGGAACACCCCCGCGCAGCACGAAGGCATTCGCCGTCGAGGTGAAGGTGAAGGAGGGCAAGATCACCTCATCCCCCGGCGCGATGTCAGCAAGGATCGCCGTCATCTCGAGCGCGGCCGTGCACGAATGCGTCAGCAGCGCGCGCGCCGCCCCCGTATCGGCCTCGAGCCAGCCGTGGCAGCGCGCGGTGAAGGGCCCGTCGCCCGCGAGCCGGCCGTTGAAATGGGCGCGCGCGATGTAGAAGAGTTCCTTGCCCGTCATGTGGGGCTGGTTGAAGGGGATCCGCTCGGTCATGCCAACACCTCCTCCTTGCGCGCGACGACCAGCCGCGAGCCACCCAGCGGCAGCGCGGCACCAAAACGGATGAGGGCTTCCTCGATCCGCATCACCGCACCAAAGGTCGCGTTCAGCGCGGGGTGCAGCCGGAATTCTGCCGTCGGATCGAACTCTGCGGCGGGCCTCAGCCGTTGCACCACCCTCGACAGGAGCATCGCCGGCAACAGGAGCGACACGAAAGAGGTCGAGCGCACGACCTTGAGCCCCGCCGCCGCGATCTTGGCCTCCATCTCGCCGCGGGCATAGCGCCGGGCGTGGCAGGCGTATTCGTCAGCGGGGCTCCAGAGCCATGGATGCTGCGGGACCGTCACGATCAGGACGCCGCCCGGCACAAGCGCCTGCCGGATCTCGGCCAGCACCTGCGTGTCCTCCTCGATGTGTTCGAGCACGTCGAAGGCGCCGATGAGGTCGAATTCATCGACATGGCCAATCCGGCGCGCATCCATCTGGCAAAGCGTCGCCCCCGGCGCGCGCGCGGCGGCAAAGGCCAGACCCGCCGAATAGACTTCGCTGCCCGTGAACCGCGCGCCCGCAAATCGCTCCATCAGCCCCCGCAGCACGAACCCCGTGCCACAGCCGATCTCGAGCATGCTGCGAAACCCGGGGGCGTGGCGCGCGACCATGGCCAGGATCAGACGGTTGCGCGCCTGAAACCAGAAACTGCCATCCTCATGCGCCGCAAGATCGGCGAAGGCCTCGGGCCGGAACCCGGCCCCGAGTGCCGCGTCGACCTCGGGCGCATAGGCACAAAAGCCGTTGCGCATCGGCGCCTGCCATCCGCACGCCGGACAGGCCGCCTCGTCCGAGCGATGGGAGAGCCCGCAGGCCGCGCAGATCCTCATGTCGGGCTTCCCCCCGCAAACACGAAAACGCGCATCGCGACGAAGAGAAAACCCGCGACGACGATGACCGCCAGCGCCTGCACCAGCTCGTGCGGCCAGCCGAGGGCGTCGTGCAGGATCGCGAGCATGCCGAGGTTGATCGCATAGCCCAGCAGATGCGCCGCCCCGAAGCGCAACCCGGCGGGGCCTACCCGCCCGCGATGCCCGAATGTCCAGCGCCGGTTGAGCGCGAAACTGACGCCCACGCCCATCGCATAGAGCCCCGACATCGCAAGCTTCGGCTCCACCCCCGCCCAGGTCAGCGCGAGATAGACCAGATACCCGGCCAGGTTCGTCCCGACCCCGACGATTCCATAGCGCAAGAGTTGCGTACCCGGCCCGTGCGCCATCATTCGAGTACCGCCAGTCCGAAACCCGTCCTGCCGTAGCCGTTCCCGTTGTAGAACATGAACCGCGCGCCGCGGTGTTCGAATACAAAGGGATAGCAGATCATCTCGCTGTCCCAGCCGTCGGCCGAAACGTCGATGCCGGACTGCCCGAGTTCGAGCCGCCAGCCGTCGCCATCCTCCATGACGGCATGGCCGATCCGATAGGTCTGACCGGTGCCGCTGCGATACGAAAACCACATCGACAATCCCGACCGCTCCGCCAGTACGGAGGGGCGCGAGAATGCCTGCGCGACGCCAAGCGCATGCGGAACCGCCTGTCCATGACGAATCCATTCTTCGCCGTCTGCTGAGGTGGCATGATTGATGACGTGCAGCATCTCGCCGTTGCCGGCATCCCATGTGACCGTCGAGCCATACCACATGTGCCACGCGTCACTGCGCCGGAGGACCCAAGGATAGGACAGCGAGATGGGATCATGCGGATCGCTCGCGAGAAACGGCCCCTCGCCCGCAAGGTGCAGCGAGCCGTCGGGAGCTAACCTCAGACGCCCGATATCGCCACGCCAGTGCCCCATTGGCGGCACCTGCCATCCCATGAAGAGCATCCAGTCGGTCCCGCCCGCTCTGTAGGTGCAACCAATGCTGACCCCCGCAGCATGGAAACTCCCGGGCGGACCGTGGGCATAGAGCACCCTCTCGGCGTCGGCGACAACCGCGCGCCGCTCCACGTCGATATCGACCGAACCGACCGATGAGCGGTTCTCGGCGTCGCGCCCACTGTAGAAAACCCGATACACGTCCCCATCAAGATGAACGGCGGTCGGATTGGCCGCATGACTGAGAAGCTGCGGACCCTTGGCGACCGGGGCATAGACAACGCCGAGTTTCCGCCAGCGCATCTTCAGATGCCCCGTAGCCGCGTGCTCGGCACCCGCGACCGTTCCGTCGCGGCCCCCATATAGACGCCCTCATCCCCGGCATCCCCGAGGATGAGCGCCCCGGCCCCGATCACGCAGCGTTCGCCGACCGAGACACCATCGCGCAGGGTCGCGTTGACGCCGATGAAGGATGCGGCCCCGATCCGGCTGTTTCCGGAGATGACGACATGCGACGCAATGAAGACATGATCCTCGATGACCGAGTGATGCCCGATGTGGTTTCCGCTCCACAATGTCACGTTGTCGCCGATCCGGACGAAGGGCTGGATCGTGTTATCCTCGAGGATGAAGCAGTTCGACCCGATGGCGTGATCGTTAAGGATCGATGCCCTCGGGCTGATGTAACTCGGGCAAGTGTAGCCCGCCGCGCGTGCAGCCTCGAACCGCGAACGGCGCACCGCGTTGAGTTTCGAATAGCCGAGCGCCACGAAGAGGTCGAAGTCCGACGGCGGGTGGCTTTCGGTGATGCTCTCGAAGGGCACGACGGGACAGCCGCAAAAGCCGTCCTCGCGCAGGAAAGCGGCATCGACGGTAAACGCCGCCACCTCGGACCCGCAGTCGCGCGTGAAATAGTAGTGGGCGAGTTGGGCGATATCGGACGTTCCGAATATGACAAGTGGCTTGGTCATGATGATTTCCGGACAAGAATAGTGAACTCGTAAAGCGTGTAGTCATGAAGCAATGCGACGTTGCGCGAATATCGCCGCATGCACAAGTCGAACGTGTTCGCCGGGTTCATGTAGTGCAAGGATGCCTTCATCCGGTCGACGTCGCTGTAGGAGGTAAGGCAGTTGAAGGCGAAGCCCCTGCGCGACGCCTCAGACATGACATCAAGCGTTTCGCTGACGTGACGTTCCCACTCTGCCGAAGGGCTGTTGAGCCTAACGTTCAATATCCCGCTTGCCACGGTATAGTCCGCAATCCGGTCAGGGACTGCGGCGACAGCAAATGATGCGTTTTCCCGGCTGCCGTATCTTTCTCGGCTGCATTCGACCATCGAAGGGGCAATATCGAAACCGCGATAGTCAAATCGGGGAAAGCGCCCCTCGAGGTGTTCGATCAGCGCGCCGTATCCGCAACCGAGATCGTTGATCGAGAAGAGCGCGTCGGGATCATCGACGATCCGCAGCAATTGACGGAACCGAGTCTCCTGCCCCGCCTCGCCGTTCCAGTCGACCCCACGGGCGACCGGCCCATGCTGGGCGAGTTTGTCGGAATAGTAGTCCGCGACACCCTGCAAGAGGTGATCGCGCTTGATGTCATCGGTCATTCGATAGCCTCGCGAGAGGGGCGTCAACCTCAGGAACAACCAAACCGTCGAACTGCGGCTCGGCCACCGGGTTTGCAGGGATGATCCGGCGGACGACCGTCTGGGGCCGCTGCTTCACCTCGAGGAAGACCTGCGCGAGATAGATGCCGACCAGCCCCAGCGACCAGATGACAAGCCCGCCGAGCAGCCAGACCGAGGCGATGAGCGAGGTCCACCCATCGGGCGGCTGTTCGAAGAAGAGCCATCGACCGACCACCCAGCAGACAAACCCGAACGCCACCAGCGAGACAAGGGAGCCAAGCCAGAAGATCCCCACCAAGGGGCGGCTGCTGACGGCGGCGACGCCTGTGACAAGGAGGGTCAGCTTGTGCGTCAGGCTGTAGGTCGTCGGGCTGAGCGAGAGCTTGCGCACGACGACCGGCCGCTGGACGAAGCCCGTCATCTGCCACAGGCTTGAGATCACCAGCACACGCTCGCGGTGGCGCAGCAGCGCGCGGACATAGCGGCGCGTCATGAGGCGCATCGTCAGCAGGTTGCGGGGCAGCGCCGCGCCCGTCAGCTTGCCGTGGAGCCAGTAGAAGGCCGCGCCCGACGCCCGTTCCCACCAGCCGCCCTTGCGCCGGTCCTGAACGCCGAACACGACATCGCAGCGCTCCTGCGCCATGATGGCTGCGAATTGCGGAAGGTACTCGGGCTCTTCCTCGAGATCGCTGTCGATCAGGAAGACAAAGTCGCCCCGCGCATGCCGAAGCCCTGTCATCAGCGCGCGATGGTGGCCGAAGTTGCGCGACAGATCGACGATCACCAGCCGGGGATCGCCCTGCGAGAGCTCGATCGCGATTGCAAGCGAGTCGTCCGGCGAGCCGTCGTTGACCATCACGATCTCGAAGTCATCCCCCGCGATGTCGCGGCCAACGCGGCTGGCGCGGGCATGGAACTCTGCCAGATGCGCCCGCGAGCGATAGAGGGTCGTGACGATCGAGAGCTTCATCGCGACACCTTCATGAACGATCGCGCTTCTGGCCCGGTATTGAAGATGAGATCGAGTACGCTCAGCTTGTGCTCGAACGGGCCCCAGAGCTGGGGATAGGGCCGATACCCCTCATAGTCGAACCAGCGCACCTCGATGCCGCGCCGCGCGAACGCCCCCTCATCGAGATAGGCGCGCGCGGCCGGCCCGGAGAGATAGACCCCCGCGCCCGCTTGCGCGCAGATCGAGGCAAGCCGTTCGCTCGGATCGCCTTCGAGGACATGGTCCGAAGATGAGCCGAGCGGGGTCGCTATCCCGAGACGGTCGCAGATCGCGCGCAGGAAGTGCCGGTTGACGCCCGAGAGATCGGGGAAGGTGGCCGCCTGATAAAGAGGCTCGAGCCATTCGGCCGTTTCCCTGAAGAAGGGGGCGCGGCCATAGTTCAGCGCGATCGAGCGCCAGTGCTGCTGCGGCCAGCCTGGATCGCCGATCATCGTTTCGCGGATGCTCTGCAGATACCGGCCCTTCACCTGCACCGGAATCGTGAGCCACTTCGGCCCGTCGGGCGTCTTGATGAGATTTCGGTTTCGCCAGTCGCGCCGGGTGAATTGCACGTCATCAAGAAGGATGAATTCGTCCACCGCCGCGATCAGGTCGAAATATCCCTTCCAGGGGATATAGTTCGACTGCACGATCGCGACGCGCTTCATCCGAGCCGCCCGCCATGCCGGGTGGCCCCGCCCGGCCGAGGACGCCGCGTCAGGCCCCGAATGGTGGTCGCCACCGCTGCGGAACTGATGCGAAAGGCGGGCGGTCGCTGGCGCGTCATGTCGGCACCGAAGGTTCAGGTCATGAAGTCGGGTTCATCAAATGAGGCGATCATAGGTTGAGCCGCCCGATCGCACAAGGCGGAACAACCGCCGCGCAATGTCCCACCTTGGCCCCCGCCGCGTCGGCACGAGGCGCGCGTCCTCAGCCGATCGGCACCGCGAGAAGCCGCCCCGCTCCAAGAGCTTCGAGGCGCCCCCACACCACAGGAACCGCTTCGGGCCGAACCCCGATCAGGATGGTCCTGCCGCGCAGGTCAATGTCAGAAAGACGGAGCAGGGGCTTGGGGAAGGCGCGGGCCCCGCGCAGACGTCGACGAGGATGGCCTCGATCCGGTCAAAGACCCCGGGCAGATATGCACGGATTAGTTGGCTGAACTCTCCCGCCCCAAAGAGGAGCGGTGCCTCGCCAAGAAGAGGCAGGAGGCGCGAATCCGTTTCCGCCCAGATCGACAGGTAGGAACGACGAGCATCCATCAGATCTGGAGGTGCTGCAGGGATCAATCCGGCACCTCGAGCAAACACGAACAGACGGCTCAGGGGCTCCCAAGGGCAGGGCATACTCTGCAGTAGCGCGAGCCCCGCGTCCGCTGCCGCCAGAGCAATCGCGCGTGGCGTGAAATGATAGTGATGGTCGGAGAACAGCAACTCGTGACTTGGCCGAAGCCCGCATGGACACACAACAAGCGCCACCCCGTCGGTCGCAAGCGCCCCTGCGATCCTACCGAGGAAGGTGCTTGTCTGCGGAACATGCTCAAGGACGTGATTGGAGTAGATCACGCCGAAAAGTTCCGTAAAGTTCATTTCCTCGAAGGTGCTGAAATGCATCTCAATGGTCGTCTCTGAAGGCAGGGACTCGGGCTCGGGCTCGATCGCCACCACCCGCAAGTCCGGCCGCAGGTTCGCGAGTTGGATCGCCGTCTCGAAACTCGCCGCTCCAACTTCCAGCACTGGACCTGAAAGTCCGAGCCGCTCGATCTGATGCTTGATCCCTTCCGCGATGCGGGCATGTCGTAAGATATCGCCGAGCGCCCTGCCATCGCTGCGCCGGTATGGCGGGACAGAGCGTGAATTTGCGCCGATCAGCGCGCCACATGCCTCGCAAGTGAGTTTGCGCAATGGTTCATCGAGGATCATCCCGTCGCTCCGCATTGCACGAGGCAAGTCGATCAACAGGGGTTTGAGTTCGCCCTCGCGGCAGAGTGGGCACAAACTCACTTGCGCCCCCGCGAGGCAAGATACTCTTCGACCGACTGGGGTTGGATGGCTCCGAATCCGAGGATGCGCCGGCCTTCCGCGCTCAATCCGTCTTCGGCAATGTTGCCGGGGATCCGGATCTGCTGGCTGAAATAGGGGATTGTGTAGACATGGTTCACGGCGCGGCGTTCGCGCCCGCTCCGATTGAAGCCCCCGGAGTGATAGAGCATGCAGTCGAGGACGATGAACTGGCCCGCCCGGGCCTCGATCTGGATTGCATGCTGCGCGAGGTATTCCGCCGATGGAAAAGCGGCGCTTTTGTGGGTCGCCGGAAGCACCCAGGTGCTGCCGTTCCGAACCGTGAAGTCATCGACGCAATAGAGCGCGTTGATCGCAAGCGGCGCGCTCGAGACGAAATGCTGATACGGCAGGTCGCGATGCCACTGTCCCTGATTGTAACCCTCGCCCGAGGGGTTGATGACCCCGTTCTGCTGGTTGAGGATGAATTGCCCGCGGATCAGCCTGCCCACCACCTCGAGGATGCGGGGGCTTAGGGCGAGCTTCGAGAAGGTGTCCCGGTCGATGGCCATCGGCTGGCGGATGCCGTTGTGCTCGTCGGCCGCACGCAGCCGCTCAAGACCCCAGCGATCGGTGTAGGCAGCGCGCGCGGCATCGAATCGGGCAGCGATCTCGGCGGTCTCCGCCTCGCTGAACCCCGGGTCGACGACGGCATACCCGAGGCGCAGGATCTGATCGGCGGCGCGATCGACCGGGCCCGATGCCTCGTCACGCATGAGGATTCCATAGGATTTCTCGGGATGGTCAGGCATGATGAAAACCTCACGGGCAAATGTCTTGGGCGCAATCTCCGTCCGACCATAATGACGCGCGTGCTGGGCTCTGCAAGCCCCCGAATGATCGCCCCGTCTGGCCCCAGGCGCGGGGCGGGCGGATCGGGACGACGACGGCGCCCGGGGCGAAAAACGCTTGTCCCAACGGCGGATTCAGGCGACCTTGACGACGGAAGGCATGCCCCAAGAGGTTGTTCGCGCTCTCCCACGACGCGCGAACGGCGAACTCGGGATGCGATGGCGGAGCGGATGACAGAGACGGGCCGAGACCTACGCCAACGGTCTTTCGAGGCACTCCTTGCAGAGGCAAGGGGCGTTCACGAGCGTTCCGTCGAACTCTGCAATTTCGCACCTTGGCCGCACGACCTGAGATACGTCGATCTTGCGCCAGCTTTCGTGCCTGCGGTGCGGCAGATGGCCTTGTGGCCCCCGGAGAATTCCTTTCATGCGGCCATTCAGGCGGTTGTGCCATTCGGAGACTGGAAGAGGACGTACAGCGAAGCGGAGGTTGGCTACGGATTCCTGCAGGATTACGGATACATTGAGCTTTTCGGGCCCAACGGGCATTTCCATTCAAGGACCGCTCGGGCTTATGTTGCCTATTGGGGGCGCGGGCTGTACTATCCCGCTCACCGCCACGAAGCGGAAGAACTCTATTTCGTCATCTCCGGGTCAGGCACATTCGAAGCTGAAGGACTTAAGACGGTTCGCCTGGGCCCCGGCCAGACGAGGCTGCATCGCCCGAACCAATCGCACGCAATGACCTTCAAGGACAGCCCGATCCTCACCTACATCCTGTGGCGAGGAGATGGCATGGGCGGCATACCAGTCATGGACAGATCTCGGACATGACTGCGCTTGGTGTCCCGTCACTCGTATTCTCAAGCACGGGCGAACTGAAGCCCGGGGCTGCGGCTGATGACAAGAGGGCTCGTTGCGGGTAACTTTTCTTGTCGTGCCGCGGTTCAACATGGCGACGCTTGTCACCATGATCGAGCCGATGAGGATCGCGAATTATCTCGCGTCGTCACCGCTCTATTCTTGGGAGATCGTCGCCTTTGACGGCCCCGGAGTCGTGGCAAGCAACGGGTTGTCACTGCCGACGGATCTTCCGTCCGAGAGGAGCCGCCGTGGCGAGAGCATCTTTGTCATCGCCAGTTGGGGAGCGGAGTATTACAGGAACCGAGAGGCGATCGCATGGCTCCGCCGGCAGGCGCGCAACGGCGCAAGGATCGGCGCGGTCGAGCTTGGATGCTATTTGGTGGCACGCGCCGGTCTTCTGAGCGGCCGCAAAGCCACCACGCACTGGTCGTGGGCGCCCGGCTTCCGGGAGCAGTATCATGATGTCGAGCATGTGGAGCAACTCTACACCCTCGACGAGCAGGTGATGACATGCGCGGGCGCGATGGCAGGTGTTGACCTCGTGCTCGCCCTCATCTCACGCGATCACGGAGAGGCGCTCGCTGGCGAGATCTCGGACCAGATGTTGTACAAGGCTGCAAGACCAGCCGAGGCGCCGCAGCGGCGCACACTGAGCCAAGCGGCTGGGAAGATGCCCCCGATCGTCCGCAGCGCGGTCGAGATAATGGAGCGCAACATCGAAGACCCGATGCCGGTCCCTCAGATCGCCGGATCCCTCGGAGTGTCGCAACGACAGCTCGAACGCCTGTTCCAGGAGGCCATCGGCTGCACGGTGGTGCAATTCGGGCAGTTGCTCCGCCTTCAGCATGCGCGCGCCTTGCTGATTTCGACCTCGCTCGGCGTCAGGGAAATCGCATCCGCATCCGGGTTCAACTCTTTGTCACATTTTGCGCAAGCGTTCCGAACCCGGTTCGGGCGCCGTCCGAGCGACTATCGCCACGCTTGGCCTGAGGGCGAGCCAGCCCCGGCCTGGCCGGGAACCCTGACGGACTTCCTAGAGGGGCTGCGGGAACGCGCCAATGACGCGGGCCGCAATCTGCGCGGCTAGTTTGCATTGCCAAGCAATGCGCGGCGGGCAATTTCCGAAACCTCTTCAAGGTGATCTCTGACCGCTGCCTGTGCCCTGACAGCATCGCCCGCGCTGATTGCGTCGTAGATGCGCCGCATCCTCACCGGCCCGGGGGCGGCACGGTGGGGATCCGAAAGCGTTACGGCGCGCAACCGGCTAATCCGACCGTTCAGCCTCTGCACGATATCCCACGCAACGCGGTGGCCTGCCGCGACGAAGATGATGTGATAGAACCGGGTCGCCGCCTCGAAGAAGGACCCGGTTTCCTTCCATTGTGCCGTCTGATCCATGTCGTGCAGCGCATCGGCCAGGTCTTTCAGGACGATTGGATCATGTCGTTCGGCACAGGCCATCGCCGCATCGGTCTCGAGCAGAAGGCGGATGCGGTAGATCTGCTCTGCCTGCGTCCATTCGAGCCGCGCCACAATCGGACCGCGGTTCGGCACCATCTCGACCAGCGCCTCGGATTCCAGATAGCGCAGCGCCTCACGTACCACCGTGCGGCTCACACCGAGTTGATCGCAGATCGTGCGTTCGACGAGCCGCTCGCCCGATTGAAACCGTCCCACGATTATCGCGCTGCGGAGCCGGTCGACCACGATCTCCCGCAGGGTACGAGGGCCGTCCGTGATTTTCTGGAGATGGGGTTCCAAGTGGCTCAAGGTGGAGGCCTGTTCTTGTTGCGTTTCATATTCCACCATGTTCCCACGATCTTTTTTGCAGCGACATTCAAGATTGACAACCCAAATGTTGGCATACCATCATACAACCTTGGCTCAAAGGATGCCGTCGTGGCAGCTCGCACGCGCCCGGCAGGCTCGAGGCCAGAAGGACTCGATCACACACAGGGCTGTTGGCCTTTCGGGGAGGAAAAAAGTGAAGATGTTTCTTGGTGCTATGGCCACTGTCGTTCTGATGGCAGGAAGTGCGACCGCGCAACAACAGATGGTGTTCACGGCTTGGGGCGGGACGACACAAGACGCGCAATACGCATCCTGGGGGGTGCCGCTCACCGCCGAGACGGGCATCGCCGTCGTGCAGGATGGCCCAACCGACTACGGCAAGCTTCAGGCAATGGTCGAGGCGGGCAGCGTGACCTGGGACGTCGTCGACGTGGAATACGAATACGCGCTCCAGGCGGCCGAGAAGGGCCTGCTCGAGCCGCTCGACTTCAGCATCATCGACCGTGCCGCGATCGACCCGCGCTTCGTCACCGACCATGTCGTGGGCAGCTTCTACTTCTCCTTCGTCATCGGCTATCTGCCGGCGAGCTATCCGGACGCCAAGCCGCGCACGATGGCCGATCTCTTTGACACCGCGAAGTTCCCGGGCAAGCGCGCCTTCTACAAGTGGGCGGCACCGGGCACGATCGAGGCCGCGCTGATCGCCGACGGGGTGGACCCCGCGAACCTCTATCCGCTCGACCTCGACCGCGCCTTTGCCAAGCTCGACACGATCAAGTCGGACATCGTCTGGTGGGGGGGCGGCGCCCAGTCGCAGCAGACGCTCGCCGCTGGCGAGACGCCGATCGGGCTGTTCTGGAACCCCCGCCTAACCGCGCTCATCAATGACGGCGTGCCGGTCGAGATCTCGTGGGCGCAGAACCTGACGGCGGCGGATGCCCTCGTCGTGCCCAAGGGCACCCCGAACCGCGAGGCCGCGATGCGGTTCATCGCCGAGGCGGTCTCGGCCGAGGGTCAGGCCGAGCTAGCCCGGCAGACGGGGCTTTCGCCCATCACCCCGGCGGCGCTCGACCTGCTCGACCCAGAATTGCGCGCGGTCCTGCCCGACTCGCAGACGGACAGCCAGATCAAGACCGATCTCGCCTACTGGGCCGCGAATCGCGACATGATCTCCGAGCGGTGGTACGCTTGGCAGGCCGAATGAGGTCCTGAGAACGGGCAGGTCCGCGGCGACGTTCGCGGACCTGCAAGACCGGAGTCACTGATGTCCCTTGTCGCGACTGCGCGCCGAACGGGTCTTGCGCCGGCCCTGCCGGCCATCGTGCTGATCGTGGCGTTCTTCATCGTGCCGGTCGCCATCCTGCTGGCGCGCTCCGTCACCGAACCCGAGCCGGGCCTCCAGAACTATGCCGCCCTTCTTGGCTCTCCGACCTATGCGCGGGTCTTCTTCAACACCTTCTTCGTCTCGGGTGTGGTGACGGTTACGACCGCGCTGATCGCCTTCCCGGTTGCCTGGGCACTCGCGCTCATGCCCGCCTTCTGGGCGCGGCTGCTCTTTGGGCTCATCCTGCTGTCGATGTGGACGAACCTGCTCGCGCGGACCTATGCGTGGATGGTGCTCCTCCAGCAGACGGGGCTCGTGAACCGCACCCTCATGGCACTCGGCATCATCGATGAGCCGCTCGTACTCGTGAACAATCTGGTCGGCGTCACGGTGGGGATGGTCTACATCATGCTGCCCTTCATGATCCTGCCGCTCTACGGCGTCATCAGGAAGATCGACCCGGCGATCCTGCAGGCGGCGGCGCTCTGCGGCGCGAGCCGGACGCAGGCACTGTTCCGCGTGCTACTGCCGCTAACCGCGCCGGGGCTTGCCTCGGGGGGGCTCATGGTCTTCGTCATGTCGCTGGGCTATTTCGTGACGCCGGCGCTGCTTGGGGGGACATCCTACATGATGCTTGCGGAGCTGATCGTGCAGCAGGTGCAATCGCTCGTGAACTGGGGGCTCGGGGGGGCTGCGGCCTTCATCCTGCTCGTCGTCACGCTTGCGCTCTATGCGCTGCAACGGCGGCTCGCGGGCGGCCCGCCGATGGTGCGCTGATGCTGCTCGATTTTGCCAAGCTTGGGGCGTGGCGCTGGGCGCTGGGGTTCATCGCGGGGCTGACGGGGCTCTTCCTGCTCGTGCCGATCGTCTTCATCGCGGCGCTGTCCTTCGGATCGTCGCGCTGGCTGATCTTTCCGCCGCCGGACTGGACGCTGAAGTGGTATGGCGAGCTCTTCGCCGATCCGCGCTGGCTCGCGGCGATGGCGACCTCGGCCAAGATCGCGGTCGTGGTGACGGTCCTGTCGGTGGTGCTGGGGCTTCTGGCGTCGTTTGCGCTCGTGCGCGGGCGCTTCCGGGGGCGCGACGCGCTGCGCAGCCTCTTTCTCGCCCCGATGGTGCTGCCCGTGGTGATCCTCGCGGTGGCGCTCTATGCGGTGTTCCTGCGGGTCGGGCTGTCGGGCACGCTCGCGGGGTTCGTGATCGCGCATCTCGTCGTCGCCCTGCCCTTCTCGATCATCGCCATCTCGACCGCGCTCGAGTCCGTCGACCCCGCGATCGAGGATGCGGCCGTCGTCTGCGGCGCCGCGCCGTGGGAGGCGCGCTGGCGTGTCACGATCCCGGCGATCGGGCATGGCCTCCTGTCGGCGGCGGTGTTCTCGTTCCTGATCTCTTGGGATGAGGTGGTGCTCGCGATCTTCATGGCGACACCGACGCTCCAGACGCTGCCAGTCAAGGTCTGGACGACGCTGCGCACCGACCTCACGCCGGTGATCGCGGCAGCATCGACGCTGCTAGTGCTGTTGACGCTCGCCCTCATGCTGGGTGCGGCGCTCCTGCGTCGGCGCGGGGGACAGGCATGAGCGCGCCGTTCCTCGAGTTCGACGGCCTGCGCAAGGTCTATGGTGGCGTCGTCGCCGCCGACCGGGTCGATCTCGGCGTCGCCGAGGGCGAATTCCTGACCTTCCTCGGCCCCTCCGGCTCGGGCAAGAGCACGACGCTTTACATCCTCGCGGGGCTTCAGGATCCGACCGCGGGGGATATCCGACTGCGCGGACGCTCGATCCTCGCGACACCGCCGCAGCAGCGCGGGCTCGGCATGGTGTTCCAGCGCTACACGCTGTTTCCGCATCTGAGCGTGGCCGAGAACGTGGCCTTTCCCCTGCGGGTGCGCCGGGTCGGGCAGAGCGAGATCGCCGAGCGCGTCGGGCGCGCGCTCGATCTCGTGCGGCTCCGGGGGTTCGAGGATCGGCGGCCCGCCCAGCTCTCGGGCGGCCAGCAGCAGCGCGTGGCGCTTGCGCGCGCGCTCGTCTACGCGCCGCCCGTCCTGCTCATGGACGAGCCGCTCTCGGCGCTCGACAAGAAACTGCGCGAAGAGATCCAGTACGAGATCCGCCGCATCCACCACGAGACCGGCGTGACGATCCTCTATGTCACCCACGATCAGGAAGAGGCGCTGCGGCTGTCTGACCGCATCGCCGTCTTCAACGCGGGACGGATCGAGCAGGTCGGGACGGGGCACGAACTCTATGCCCATCCCGCGACGCGCTTCGTCGCCGACTTCATCGGCGAAAGCGCGTTCCTCTCGGGGCGGATCCTGCGCGCGGGGGCGGGTGTGGCCGACATCGGCTTTGCCGACGGCACCGTCGCGGCAGGGCTGCGCCTGCACGGCGCGGGCGCGGCAGGCGATGCCGCCGAGGTGATGCTGCGCCCCGAACGGATCGGGCTGGCCGAGGTCGTGCCCGAAGGTGCGACCGGCCTTGCCGTGACGATCGAGGATGCGGTGTTCCTCGGCACCGGAACGGCCGTCAGCGCCCGCACCGGCTGGGGCGAGGCGGTCTCGGTCAGGCTTCCCTTCGGCCATCCGCTCGGCCGGGACCTGGGCCGGGGCCGGGTGCTGCGCATCTTCTGGCAGGCCGAGGCCGCGCACGTCTTCGTGCGCGGCTGACAGCGGCGAATTCAGACGCCCGCCGGGTTCTCGACCGAGCGGCCGATCGCGGCGAGGTCGGAATAGCGGTCGCCGATGCGGTGGTGCGGGCGCCCGCCCGTCGAGGCGCCGAGTGCCACGAGGATCTCGTCGTGGCCGGGGGCATCGGGGACGGCGAACTGGACGGTGAGGTAGTGCGACCGCCGCCCGCTGTCGTGCTTGTCCATGAGCGGGATCTGCACCTGGCTGTTGGCCGGGCCGCGGCCGTTGGTGAACCCGAGATAGGTCTTCGCCCCGACCGCCTCGCGGTAGAAATTGCCGAATCGCAGCGTGTGGATCAGCGCCGAACCGTGTTCGAGCTCGCCCGAGGTGCCGACCATCGAGGCCTTGCCATAAGCCTCGATCGCGGCTCCCGATCCGGCCAGGGCGACCAGCCGGTCGGTGAGGAGGCTGCCCAGAACGGGGGCCATGCGCTGGATCTCGGGCTGGAGGTCGGCAACATAGCCGCGCCCCGCCCAGGGGTTGCGCACGATGGCGGCGACCCCGATCAGGCGCAGCGGCGGCTCGGCGGGGCGCTCGCCCTCGAGGTGGATCTCCTCGTCATAGGTCACGACCTTGCGCAACTCGGGAAGCAGCATCGGCTTTCTCCTTTTCGTGTCAGGGCGCGGCGGCGATGCGGCGCACCTCGCCCTCGGTTTCGTTACCCTGATAGATGCCGAAGGTGCCGTGGCGGCATTCGGCGGCGTAGCGTTCGAGCATCATCCGTTCGGCCCGCCCCGCGATGCGCTCATGAGGGATTGCATCGAGCGGGATCGCGATCACCCCTGCCGGCAGCGGCCCCGCGTGGGTGCCGTGGTAATAGATCGCCTGCTGGCGGGCTTCGCGGTCCTCGAACACGGCATAGAGGAAATCGAGCTCGACCGAGAGGCCCGCGCGCGCGAGATCGGCGCGCAACCCCTCGATCCGCGGCACGGGGCCGGGGGCGAGCGGCAGGCTCAACCTTCCCTCGGCTTCGCGCAACAGGATGCCCTTCTGTCCGGCAAGGATCGCGCCAAGCCGGATCGCCCCGCCCGAGGCGGCGGCGGCAACGAGACGGTCCTCGAGCCCGATGGCGAAGTAGTTGCCGCGGAAATAGCCGAGCGGCTTGCCCTCGGCGCGGCCGAAATCGCGCACCCGGCCGATCAGGATGACATGGTCGCCCGCATCTGCCGTGCGCTCGCGGTCGCAGACGAAATGGGCAAGCGCCCCGGAGACGAGCGGCACACCCCCGCGCCCCTCGAACCAGCCGCATTTCGCGAACTTGTCGGGCTCGCGCGAGGCAAAAAGGCCCGATACCTCGCGCTGGCCCTCGCCGAGGACACTGATCCCGAAGGACGGGGCGGCAAGGAAGCTCTCGAGGCTCGCCGCCGTCTTCGCGATGCAGACAAGCACAAGAGGCGGATCGAGCGAGACGGAGGTGAAGGAGTTGGCGGTGAAGCCACGGGGGCGGGCTTCGGCATCGCGGGTCGTCACCACCGTGACGCCGGTGGCGAAACTGCCGAGCGCGTCGCGCAGCGCGCGGGTATCGACGGGGGGCTCAGGCCTCAGGAACTCTGCCGCGCGGCGGGCACCGAGCCGGGGGGGCGCCGCGGGCGGGGGGGCTGGATCGGCCGCGAAGTGAACGGGATTGGCCGCGACCCGCCAGGGCCGCGCGCCGGGATCGGGGTGGGGGATCGCGGCGATCATGCCGCGCGCCGCGACATGGGGGTCGGCCGCGATGTCGGCGATCGTGTTCACCGGGCCGAAGGGCACGCGCCCGCCGAGAAGAGCGGCAAGGGCGCCCTTGCCGTGCCGCGACGTCCATGCCGCGACGCGGGCGTTGACCTCGGCCGCATTCGTCCGCCGCGCGGCGCGGGTGGCAAAGCGCGGATCGGTGCCAAGGTCGGGCGCCCCCATCGCGCGCGCAAGCTCGCGCCAGAAGGCGTCATCGACGATCCCGAGCGCGACCTTGCCATCGCGCGCCGGGAAGATGCCGAAAGGGGCAAGCAGCGGGTGCCCGTTGCCCTCGGGCCCCGGCACGGTGCCGTCGAAGTCGTGCTGATAGACTGCCCGCTCGCACAAGCTCAGCATCGCGTCATACATCGCCACGTCGAGAAACTGCCCCCGCCCCGTGGCCTCGGCTGCACGCAGGGCGGCGACGATCCCGAATGAGAGGAGCGCGCCGGCGAAGACGTCGCCCACCCCGGGGCCGACCTTGACCGGTGTCGCGGCATCGGGGCCGGTCAGGGCGATGATCCCGCCCATCGCCTGCGCGACCACATCATAGGAGGGCCAGTCGGCATAGGGGCTCTGGCCGGTTCTCGGATCGCCGAACCCCCGGACAGCGGCATAGACGAGCCTCGGGTTGGCCGCGGCAAGGCTTTCGTAACCGAGACCGAGGCGCTCCATCACGCCGGGGCGGAAGTTCTCGACCACGACATCGGCATCGGCGGCAAGAGCGCGGAAATCGGCCTTGCCCGCCTCGGACTTGAGGTCGAGCACGATGCTCTGTTTCGAGCGGTTGAGGCTGACGAAATACCCCGCCCACTCGTGCTTCGGATCATCCGCCCGGAACGGCCCGTTCGCGCGCGCGGTGTCACCCCCGGCGTCCTCGATCTTGATGACCTCGGCGCCATGGTCGGCGAGCATCATCGTGGCATAGGGGCCCGACAGCATCCGGCTGAGGTCGAGCACCCGCACCCCGGTCAGAACCCCGCGCGCGTCCGTCACGGGTTGCCCGCCCCGGCGAAGGTGCGCGAGAGGAACCCGACGACGGGGGCGTTCACGCGCTCGGGCGCCTCGGCGAGCGCCATGTGGCGCAATCCGTTGAGGATGACGACCTCGCTGCCCTCGATCTCGGCCGCGATGGCGTGGCTGGTGGCGGGATCCTGGCCGAAATCCTCGTCCGCGGTGAGCACGAGCGCGGGAAGGCGCAACGGCGGGTCCGGCGCCACGATCTCGGTCGTGCCCATGGCGAGAACGCGGTAGAAGTGCGGATAGACCGCCGGATCGTTGCCCAGAACCCACCCGCGCACCTCGGCCATCAGCTCGGGCCTTGCGGCGCGGAAGGCCGGCGTGAACCAGCGGTCAAGCGCGGCCTCGACCGTGGCGCCGGGGCCCGAGCGCATAGCCTGATCGACGCGCGCCTCGACGGCCGCCTGCGCCGAGGGCGAGCGCAGATGAGGCGAGTGCAGGATCGCAAGGCCCACCGCCCGGCCGGGGAAATCCTGCGCAAAGCGCCGTGCAATCATCCCGCCGAGCGAAAAGCCCACAACCGCCGCGCGATCGGCCCCGCAATGGTCCAACAGGCCGGCAAGCTGGCGCGAAAGCATCGCGAGCGTCGGCGGCGCCGCGGGCGGCGGCGTTTCGCCGTGCCCCAAGAGATCGTAGGAGAGCACCCGCCACCGCCGGGCCAGATCGGGCCGCATCCACTTCCAGACCGCATGGGTAAGCCCGAGCCCGTGCACGAGCGCGACGACGGGCGCCCCCTCGGGACCATCGAGGCGGAAGCGCGTTCCGTCGGGCGCCTCTTGCAATTGCTCAGACATCCGCGGCGGCATCGGGGTTGTAGGCGACGACCTCGACCTCGACCCGGCAATCGACGAGCAGGTCGCTCACGATGGCCGATCGCGCCGGGGGATCGTTCGGAAAGTATTCGGCATAGACCGCGTTGAAGCCGGGAAAGTCGGCGCGCTCGCGCAGCCAGACCATCGCCTTCACGACATGGTCGCGCGTGCAGCCGGCCATCGCGAGCGTTGCGGTGATGTCGTCGAGGACGGCGCGGGTCTGCTCCTCGATCGTGCCCGAGGTCATCGGCGCGCCGTCCTTCATCGGGATCTGGCCCGTCAGATAGACATTCGCGCCCGCCCGGATGGCGCGCGAAAGCGACAGCTTGCGCCCGCCGATCTCGAGCGGGCCACCGATCACCACTTTGCTCACTGCCATTGTGTCAAGCCTCCTCTGAATCACAACTCACACGAACGGCACCCGATGGCGTGCCGGAATTTCGTCAGGCAGCGGCGGAAAATCGCACGCCTGACCAGTCCGGCGCGTCAGAGTGTTGGGGCGGAGCGCTGAATGTCAAACGGGAATCGGGGTGGTCTCATGGATGGAATACGCGAATACCGGATGCTGATCGACGGGGTCTGGACCGCGGCATCGGACGGGGCGGCCTTCAACAGCGTCAACCCCACGACCGGCGAGATCTGGGCGCGCATTCCCGAGGCGACCGCGCAGGATGTCGACCGCGCGGTGCAGGCCGCGCACCGCGCCTTTGTCGAAGGGCCATGGGCGCGGATGACGCCGACCGAGCGCGGCCGCTGCCTGCGCCGGCTCGCCGATCTACTGGCCGAGAACTCCGAACGCCTCGGGCGGACCGAGACCGTCGACACCGGCAAGATGCTCAAGGAGACGCGCTGGCAGGCGAAATACATCGCCGAGTTCTTCCACTTCTACGCCGGCTGCGCCGACAAGATCTCAGGCGAGACGCTGCCCATCGACAAGCCCGACCTCTTCGTCTTCACCCGCCGCGAGCCGCTCGGGGTCGTCGCCGCGATCGTGCCGTGGAACTCGCAGCTCTTCCTCGTGGCGGTGAAGATCGGCCCGGCCTTGGCGGCGGGCAACACCGTCGTGCTCAAGGCGTCCGAGCACGCCTCGGCGGCGATGCTCGAATTCGGAGAGCTGATCGAAGCCGCGGGCTTCCCGCCGGGTGTGGTGAACATCGTCACCGGCCACGGCGAACCCTGCGGGCGGGTGCTGACCTCTCACCCGCTCGTCGCGCGCGTGTCCTTCACCGGCGGGCCCGGCGCGGCGCGCCATGTGCTGCACAATTCGGCCGAGAATTTCGCGCAGGTCTCGCTCGAGCTCGGCGGCAAGTCGCCCTTCATCGTGTTCGATGACGCGGACCTCGAGAGCGCGGTCAACGGCTCGATCGCCGGCATCTTCGGGGCGACGGGGCAGAGCTGTGTCGCCGGGTCGAGGCTCTATCTGCACGAGGACATCGCGGAGCAATTCCTCGAACGGATGGTCGCGCAGGCGCGGATGATCCGCATCGGCGACCCGCTGGCAGAGGAAACCCAGATGGGCCCGCTCTGCACCCCCGGCCAGCTTGCCAACATCGAGCGCGAGGTAGCCCATGCGATCGGCGAAGGCGCACGGCTTCTGTGCGGCGGTCGCCAGCCCGACGGCATGTCGGGCAACTTCTACGAGCCGACGATCCTCGAGTGCCCCCGCCAGGGCTTGCGGATCGTCGATACCGAACTGTTTGGGCCAGTGCTGAGCGTGCTGCGCTTTCGCACCGAGGCCGAGGTCGTCGCGCTTGCCAACGACACGCGCCACGGGCTCGCGGCCGGTGTCTTCACCCGCGACGGGGCGCGGCAGATGCGGATGGCGCGCGCCCTGCGGGCCGGGATCGTCTGGATCAACACCTATCGCGTCGTGTCGCCCATCGCCGAGTTCGGGGGCGTCAAGGGATCGGGCTACGGGCGCGAGAGCGGGTTTCAGGCGATGTACGACTACACGCGGCCGAAGACCGTCTGGGTCAACACCTCGACCGAACCGATGGCAAATCCCTTCGTGATGCGCTGAGGCAATCTGACGAAAAACCGACGAGACTGGCGAAAGACCGACACTGCCGCGAAGGGTGGCGGTGATCATGGCCGGGCTTGGCCACCAGGGAGGACGCGATGAAGTTCCAATTGGCGATCAACCTCGAACGGATGGATGACAGCCTCGACATGCGCGAGGTCGCGCGCCACACGCTCGAGATGGTCCAGATGGCCGACCGGGGCGGCTTCCGGATCGCCTGGGCGGCCGAACACCACGCGCTCGAGATGACGATCGCGCCCAACCCCTTCACGATCCTTGCCTGGTGGGCCGAGAACACCGACCGCATCCGCCTCGGGCCGGCGGTGCTCGCCGCGCCTTACTGGCACCCGATCAAGGCCGCGGGCGAGGCCGCCTTCTTCGATCTCATCTCGGGCGGGCGGCTCGAATTCGGGATCGGCTCGGGCGCCTATCAGCGCGAGTTCGACCGCATGTTCCCGGGCCTCAAGCAGACCGATGCCTGGCGCTACATGCAGGAGATGCTGCCGGCCATCCTGAGGCTGTGGGAGGGCGACTATGCGCATGACGGCGAGTTCTGGAAGTTCCCGACCTCGACCTCGGTGCCCAAGCCGCTGCAGAAGCCGCACCCGCCGCTCTGGATCGCGGCGCGCGCGCCGATCACCTATGATTTCGCGGTCAAGAACGGCTGCAACATCATGTCATGGCCGCTCACGCGCGAGATGAGCGAGGCCGAACTCTACATGGGGCGGCTGAACGAGGCGGTGGCGAACAACCCCGGCGCGGCACGCCCCATCATGGCGATGATGCGCCATACGGCCGTCTATGACCGCCGCGAGGACTGGATGGTGCCGGTGCGCGCCGCCCAGCGCCAGCTCTCGCAGTTCGAGAACCTCTTCAAGAACATGGGCGATGTCACGAACGGCTTCCCCAAGGAAATCCCCTTCGGCGAGCTTGCCAACCGCGCCGAATACGACCCCGAGATGCTGAACCGCAACCTGATGTTCGGCACCCCCGACCAGGTCATCGCCAAGCTCAAGCTCTACGAGGCGCTCGGGGTGGACGAGTTCATCTATTACGCGAGCCTCGGCCTCGGTCTGGCCGAGCAGAAGCGCTCCATGGAGCTCTTCTGCACCGAAGTCATCCCTGCCTTTGCTTGAGCATCCCATGTCGCATGTCGAACTGACCCGCAACGGCCGCGTCCTCGAGGTCCGGCTCAACCGTCCCAAGGTCAACGCCATCGATCTGGCGATGAGCCAGGATCTCGGCCGCGCCTTCGCCCTTCTGCGCGAGGATCCCGACCTGTGGGTGGCGATCGTCACGGCCGAGGGCGACCGCATATTTTCGGCCGGGTGGGACCTCAAGTCGGTCAATTCGGGCGAGATGGCGCTCGACAACTGGTGGGAAAGTGCCGACTACGGCGAGGGCGGCTTTGCCGGGCTGACCGAGAACTGGCGGCTGAACAAGCCCGTCATCGCGGCGCTGAACGGCCTGACGATCGGCGGCGGCTTCGAGCTGGCACTGGCCTGCGACCTCATCATCGCGGCGGATCATGTGGAATTCGGCCTGCCCGAGATGCCGCTCGGCATCGTGCCCGATGCGGGCGCGCTTCAGCGGTTGCCGCGGCGCATCCCGCACAACATCGCCATGGAGATGTTCCTGCTGGGCCGGCGGATGGGTGCGGCCGAGGCGGCGCATTACGGCCTTGTCAACCGTGTCGTGCCCAGGGCCGAGCTGATGGCGGCGGCGCGCGAATGGGCCGGGCGGATCGCCGCCTCGGCCCCGCTTGCCATGCAATCGGTCAAGGAGGTCGAGCGCGCGATCGAATGCCACCCGCTCGAACGCGCCTTCGCGCTGATGCGCACGAGTGACCTGCCCACCTATCGGGCGATGTTGCGCTCCGAGGACGCGGCCGAGGGGGTCGCGGCCTTCGTCGAGAAACGCCCCCCCAACTTCAAGGGAAGATGATGTACCCCGATCCCGCCTCTGTCCGTCGCGTCGCCTCCATCGGTGCCGGCCCCATCGGGGCGGGCTGGGCGGCGCATTTCCTCGCGCGCGGCTATGATGTCTCGGCCTATATCCACGCCGAGGCCGAGCGCGCGGCCTTCATGGATGTGCTGGAAACCGCCTGGATCAGCCTGACGGCGCTCGGCCTCGCGCCGGGGGCCTCGCGCGAGCGGCTGGTGATCTCGACCGACCTCGAGGCGGTCGCGGCGGACGCGCAGTTCGTGCAGGAAAGCGCGCCCGAGCGGCTCGAGATCAAGCAGGCGCTCTATGCCCGGCTGGGCGAGATCGTGCCGCGCGGGGCGGTCATCGCCTCGTCGACATCGGGGCTCATGATGTCGGACATCCAGGCCCGCTGCCCGACGCCCGAGCGCACGGTGATCGGCCATCCCTTCAACCCGCCCTACCTTCTGCCGCTTGTCGAACTCGTCGGCGGGCGGCGCACCGAGCCCGAGGCGGTGGCCTGGGCGGCCGCGTTCTATCGCGCGGCCGGCAAGGTGCCGCTCGTGATGAAAAAGGAGATCCCGGGCTTCGTCGCGACGCGCCTGCAGGAGGCGCTCTGGCGCGAGGCGCTGCATATGGTCGCGAACGGCGAGGCGACGCCCGAGGACATCGACGTCGCGCTGATGAACGGTCCGGCGCCGCGGATGGCGGTTCAGGGCCAGTGCATGGCCTTTCACGTCGCCTGCGGCGAGGGCGGGATGGCGACGAACCTCGACCAGTTCGGGCCGGCGCTGAAATGGCCGTGGACGCGCCTCGAGGCGCCCGAACTCACGCAGGAATTGCGCGACCGGATGGTGGACGGCTGCAATGAAATCGCCGCAGGCCGGCATTTCACCGACATGGCCACCCAGCGCGACCGCGAGATCGTGGCGGTGCTGAACGCGATACGCGCAGCGCGCAGCGCCTGATTACTGGCCCGGGCGTTGCTGCGCGGCAAGGTTGCGATGGCTCAGCACCTCTTGCAGGGTTCCGGGCCAGGCGGGCGCGGGTTCGCCCTCGGGCCAGGCCTGGCGGTAATCGCTCGGCCGGCGGCCGAGAAAGCGGCGGAACGACACGATGAAGTGCGAAAGCGTGTTGAAGCCGCAGGCGGTGGCGATCTCGCGCACGCCGAGATCGGTCGAGATCAGCAGCGCGCGCGCGTGCTGGAGGCGCAGGAGCATTCCGAACTGCACGACACTGCACCCGACCGCATGGCGGAAGCGGCGTTCGAGCTGGCGCTGCGACACACCGAGCCGGGCGGCAAGCTGCGGGATCGGCAGCGGTGCCGCGACATTGGCCTCAATGATCGCGACCGCGTCGCGCACGATGAGCGGCAGCGTATCGGGCCGGCGCGACAGCGGCCGGCGCTGAGGATCGTTGCCCGCGCGCGGCCCGGGCCAGAGCATCGCTTCGGCGACCGACGCCGCGAAATCGGCGCCCTGCCGGCCCGCCACGACATCGAGCATGAGATCAACCCCCGCGAGGCCGCCGCCGCAGGTCATCAGCGGACCATCCGAGGTGAAGAGCTGCTCGGCGAAGGTGGCATCCGGAAACGCCTCGCGGAAACCGGGCCCGTATGACCAGTGCGTCGTCACCCGCCGCGCCCCGACCACACCGGCGCGCGCCGCGACATAGCTGCCGATCTCGACCGCGCAGATGCGCGTGCCGGCCCGCGCCTGCCGCCTGAGCCAGGCGAGCGCATCGCGGCCGCGATAGTTCTCGGCCCCCCAGCTTCCCATGAGGACGATCACCGCGCCGCGCGGCAGGCGCTCGGGCGGGGTGGCCGCGTGCAGCGGCAAGCCGTTGCTCGCCACCACCGGGACTGGATCGAATGCCAGCAATTCCCATTCATAAAGGGCACGTCCGGCTGCCGAGTTGGCGACGCGGAGCACCTCGATCATCGTCGAGAGTGTCGCCATGTTGAAGCGCGGCAGCACGAGAAAGGCGAAATGCCCCGGCCCCTCGTCGGCGCTTGTCCGGAGAGGGGTATCGACCGGGGCGGAGGGGGTGCCGCTTTTCGCCATCACATCAACATATCTGTCGAAATTCAAAAATGAAACCCAAGGCGAGAGCAGATGATCGCCCAATGGCCGGGGCATGCGAGGGGGGTTCGGGATGAATTTCGAGGTAGTCGTCACCTGCGCGGTGACAGGGGCGGGCGACACGGCCGGCAAGAGCCCGCATGTGCCCGTGACACCTGCCCAGATCGCGGCCTCGGCGATCGATGCGGCCAAGGCGGGAGCGTCATGCGTGCACATCCATGTCCGTGACCCTGCGACCGGCAAGGGCTCGCGCGACCCCGCGCTTTTCCGCGAGACGGTCGATCGCATCCGCTCGGCCGGCACGGATGTCGTGCTGAACCTGACCGCCGGGATGGGGGGCGACTGGGCGCCGCACCCGGACGACTGGTCGATGCCGGGGCCGGGAACCGACATGATCGGGCCCGACGAACGGCTGGCGCATGTGCGCGACTGTCTGCCCGAGATCTGCTCGCTCGACTGCGGGACGCTGAATTTCGGCAACGACCACACGATCTACATCTCCACCCCGCCGATCCTGCGCCGGATGGCGGCGCTGACGAAGGAGTGGGGCGTCAAGCCCGAACTCGAGGTGTTCGATCTGGGCCATATCCGCTTTGCCCGCGCGATGGTCGAGGAGGGTCTGATCGCGGATCCGCCGATGTTCCAGCTCTGCCTTGGCATACCATGGGGGGCGGATCAGACGGTCGAGACGATGAAGGCCATGAAGGAACATCTGCCCCCCGGCGCAAGCTGGGCAAGCTTCGGCATCTCGCGGATGCAGATGCCGATGGCGGCGGCGGCGGTGGCGCTCGGCGGCAACGTCCGGGTCGGGCTCGAGGACAATCTCTGGCTAGAGCGGGGCGTGCTCGCGACGAACGCCCAGCTTGTCGAGCGTGTCACGGGCATCATCGAACGGATGGGCGCGCGTGTCCTGACGCCGCAGGAGGCCCGCAACAAGCTGAAGCTCCGGGGGGCGGACAAGCCGGCATGACCCTATCGCGCCCCTCATCCGGCGGGCTGCTGCTTCGGTCCGTGACCAAGCGCTACGGCGAGGTGGTCGCGGTCGACAACGTCACGCTCGACATCCCGAGGGGGGCATTCCTCACGCTGCTCGGGCCGTCGGGGTCGGGCAAGACGACGCTCCTGATGATGATCGCAGGCTTTCAGGACGTCACGGGCGGGGACATCCTGCTCGACGGCGCGTCGATCGCGGGGCTTCCTGCCGAGCGGCGCAATTTCGGCATGGTCTTTCAGGGCTACGCGCTTTTCCCGCACATGAGCGTGGCCGAGAACGTGGGCTATGCCCTCTCGGTCCGGCGGCGACCCAAGGCCGAGATCGCGGCGCGGGTCGAGGAGATGCTCGACCTCGTGCAGCTTTCGGGCCTCGGGGCGCGGCTCCCGGCGCAGCTCTCGGGCGGCCAGCAGCAGCGCGTGGCACTCGCGCGCGCGCTCGCCTTCGCCCCGCCGGTGCTCTTGCTCGACGAGCCGCTCGGCGCGCTCGACCGCAAGCTCAGGGTCGAGGTGCAGGCGCAGCTCAAGGAGATCCACCGCCGGGTCGGCACGACCTTCATCTACGTCACCCACGATCAGGACGAGGCGCTGTCGATGTCGGACAGCGTCGTGATCATGCGGCAGGGACGCATCGAACAGGTCGGAACCCCCGAAGAGCTCTATACCCGCCCGCGCACGGCCTTCGCCGCGGCCTTCCTCGGCAAGTCGAACTTCATCCGCCGCGACGGGGTCGCCTATGCGCTCCGCCCCGAGCGGATCGACATCGCCCCCGCCGGTCAGGGAGCGGGCGCGAACAGGGTCTCGGGCAGGGTGCGCGGGCTGACCTACCTCGGCGCCGTGCTCAAGTACGATGTCGACGTTCCCGGCCTCGGGTCGATCGAGGTCGATGTCGACGGCTGGCGCGGCGGCCCGGCGCTGCCCGAAGGCGCCGAGGTCGAGCTGAGCTGGAGCGATGCGGCACAGGTGAAGCTCGAACAGGACGAGAGGATCTGAGCGAGAAGAACGCGGCACAGCCAAGCCGCGCAGGAAACCCCCGGGCACCATTTCCGCCCAACCCAACAAGGAGAACCAAGATGCACGACAGACAGTTCATGCGCGAGACGCTGATCGAGGGGGCGCGCGCATATCAGGCCGGGCGCATGGACCGGCGCACCTTCCTCGCGCTCTGCGGCATGGCGGGCTTTGCCACCGCCGCCGTCTCGGCCGGCGACGCGAAGGCGGCGGCCGACCAGATCGTCCTTTGGAACTGGGGCGGCAGCTCGGAAGAGTGCCACGGCAGCGCCATCGGCAAGCCCTTCACCGCCGAGACCGGCATCCCGGTTGCATTCGACACCTCGGGCCCGCTGCAGGGCAAGATCAAGGAGATGGTCGACAGCGGCAAGGTGACGGCGGATGTCTGCGACGGCGATCTCTTCGACGCGGTGGCGCTCGGCAAGACCGGGCATCTCGAGCCGATCGACTACTCGGTCGTGAGCAAGGATCGCACCGTGAACGGCTATGCGCTCGAGCACGGCATCTCGGTCATCCTCTATGGCTATGCCTTCGTCTATGACACCCAAGCCTATGGCGACAACCCGCCCACCGGCTGGAAGGACTTCTTCGACGTCGAGAAGTTCCCCGGCAAGCGCTCGCTCTACAAATGGGCGAACGGTTCGCTCGAAGCGGCGCTGATGGCCGACGGGGTGGCGAAGGACGCGCTCTATCCGCTCGATCTCGACCGCGCGCTCGCGAAGATCAAGGCGATCAAGGACCATTCGATCTACTGGGGCTCGGGCTCCGAGGCGCATGCGATGGTCGTGAACGGCGAGGTCTCGATGGGCATGATCTGGCAGAACCGCGGCCGGAACATTGAGATCGACACCGAGGGGCGCTACAAGCTCGTGATGAACGAGGCGCTGGCGATGCCCGGGGCCTACATCGTGCCGCGCGGCAACCCGGCGGGTGCGGATGTGATGAAGTTCATCGCCACCGCCCAGACCGTCCAGGCGCAGCTCGAGATCTTCCAGTGCCTCGGGATGACCCCGGCCAACCCGGAGGCATTCGCGATGCTCGCTGGCGAGGACGCATCCTATGCGATCACCTCGGCCGCCAACATCGACCGCGTCGCCTTCAACGACCCGGTCTGGTGGGGCGAGAACACCGATGCAGCCGTGAACGCCTTCCTCGAGGCGATCAGCTGAAAATACACCTCCCGGGGCGGCCGAAGGGCCGCCCCGGTACCTGCCGCAACCCCGAGGACGCCCCGTGCACACCGCGCGCCTGCCCCAGATCCAGACCGGCTGGCTCTATGCGCTGCCTTTCGCGGCGCTCGTGGGGTTGCTCTTTCTGGGGCCGATCCTCAACATCATCTGGCTGAGCTTCACCGACCCCGAGCCGGGGCTCGGCAACTACGTCGACCTCTTCGCCTCGGACACGCTCGGCGGGATCCTTTGGACGACAGTGCGCGTCTGCGCGATCACGACGATCTGCAGCGTCATGCTCGGCTACTCGATCGCCTATGCGATGGTGCGCGCCGCGGGGGGCGAGCGGTCGGCGATGCTCGGGCTGCTGCTCGTGTCGTTCTGGATCTCGGTTCTGGTCCGCACCTTCGCATGGCTGATGCTGCTCGGTCGCAACGGGCTCGTGAACGGCACGCTCCAGTCGGCGGGGCTGGTCGACCAGCCGATCGAATTCATGCGCAACGAACTCGGCGTCCTCATCGGCATGGTCCATTACATGGTGCCCTACGCCGTGCTGCCGATCCTCGCCTCGATGCAGAACATCGACGGGCGGGTGCTCGCGGCCTCGCAGGGGCTCGGGGCATCGGGGGCGCAGACGTTCTGGCGCATCTACCTGCCGCTCACGCGGCCGGGGCTTGTCGCGGCCGGGCTTCTCGTCTTCATCCTGAGCCTCGGCTTCTATGTCACGCCCGCGATCCTCGGTGGCGGCAAGGTGCTGATGGTGGCCGAATACATCTCGGTGCAGGTGCTGATCACGCTGCGCTGGGGGACGGCGGCGATGCTCGCGGTGATCATGCTTGCCGGGGTGCTCGCGATGCTCTTCGTGATGTCTCGGATGATGAAGCTCTCGGCCGTGTTCGGGGGGGCCCGGGCATGAGACGGCCGAGCCTCGCGCAGTGGCTGAACCACAAGGCGGCATGGGTGCTGCTGTTCTTCCTCGTGGCGCCGGTGCTGATCGCGCTGCCGGTGTCGCTGACGCCCAAGCGCTTCCTGTCGATGCCGAAGGGGGAGTATTCGCTGCGGCACTTCGAGAAGTTGTTCTCGAGCCCCGAATGGATGACGAGCTTTGCCCAGAGCGCGATCATCGGGGTCGCCACCGCTGCGCTCGCGACACTGCTCGGCACGCTCTGCGCGATCGGGCTCTGGCGGCTGTCGTCGCGGGCGGGCGAGGTGCTGCGCTCGGTTCTGCTGCTGCCGCTCGTGGTGCCGCCGATCATCGCGGCGATGGCGTTCTACCGCCTCATGGTGCCGCTCGGGCTCATCGACACCTATGCGGGCGTCATCCTCGCGCACACCGTGCTCGCCGCGCCGCTGGTGCTCATCACCGTCTCGGCATCGCTTGCAGGCTTCGACGTCCGGCTCGAGCAGGCGTCGCGCAACCTCGGGGCATCGGGGCTGACGACGATGCGCCGGGTCATCCTGCCCGCGATCCGGCCCGGGGTGGTGGCAGGGGCGGTCTTTGCCTTCATCGCCTCGTGGGACGAGATCGTGGTGACGCTCTTCCTGACCAAGTTCGATGTCTACACCCTGCCGCGCCGCATCTGGAACGGCATCCGCGAGAATACCGATCCAACCGTTGCCGCCGCGGCGGTCGTGCTGATCGTGATGACGCTCCTGGCCTTCGGGCTCCGGGCGCTGATCACGCGCGCGGGCCGCAAGGCAACCGCCTGAACCGGAGAACCCCCGTGAACGTCGCCGTTGATCATGAACATGAATTGCTGCTGTCCACCGTACGCGCCTTCATGGCGGCCGAGATCTATCCGCACGAGGAAATGGTGGACCGTCTCGGCCATGTCCCCGACGATCTCGGCCGTCAGATCGAGCGGCGGGCGATCGAGGCGGGCCTCTATTCGGCCAACCTGCCCGAGGCGGTGGGGGGTGGGGGGCTCGGCAAGCGGGCGATGATGCTGATCGAGCGCGAATACGGCAAGACCTCGCACGCGCTCCACTCCTGGATCGGCCGGCCGACCGAGATCTTGCTTGCCTGCGAGGGCGATCAGGTGCAGCGCTACCTGCTGCCCTGCGTGCGGGCCGAAAAGCGCGAGCTCTTCGCGCTGACCGAACCCGAGGCGGGATCGGACGTGATGGGGATGAAGTCGAACGCGCGGCGCGACGGGGCGGACTGGATCCTGAACGGCTCCAAGCATTTCATCTCGGGCCCCTGCATGCCCGATTTCGCCATCGTCTTCGCCGCGACCGGCACGGATGAGACGAAGCGGGGCCCGCGCAAGCGCATCACCGCCTTTCTTGTCGATGTCGGGACGCCGGGCTTCGAGATCCGCGAGGGCAACCGCTCGGTCAGCTATCGCGGCTACAAGACCTTCCAGTTGCATTTCTCGGACGTCCGCCTCGGACCGGCGCAGATCCTCGGAGAGGAGGGGATGGGGCTGGAGCTGGCCGGCAAATGGCTCGGCATGGGCCGCATCTGGGTTGGTGCCTGCTGCTGCGGCAAGGCCGAGCGGATCATCGGGCTCGCGACCGAATGGGCGGCGACGCGGCGCCAGTTCGGACAGCCCATCGGCCAGTTCCAGGCGACGGGGTTCAAGCTTGCCGACATGGCCATCGGCCTGCGCACGGCGGATCTGCTCGTCTCGGATGCGGTCGCACGCGCCGAGGCCGGGCGGATGACCGATGCGGATGCCGCGATGGTCAAGGTCTATTGCTCGGAGATGCTGAACCGGGTCGCCGACGACACGGTGCAGATCTATGGCGGGATGGGGCTGATGGAGGAATTGCCGATCCAGCGGCTCTGGCGCGACAGCCGGCTCGAGCGGATCTGGGACGGCACCTCGGAGATCCAGCGCCACATCATCACGCGCGCGATCCTGCGGCCGCTTGGTGCATGATGAATCCGCGACTGCATCGCAATCTTGCGCGGCTGATGGCGCCTCGGCATGTCGCCTTTATCGGCGGCAACGACGCCGAGATCGCGATCGGTGAGGCACACAGGATCGGCTTTGCCGGCAAGATCTGGCCCGTCAATCCTCGCCGCGATGCGATGGGCGGGCACCGGTGCTACGCCCGCCTCTCGGATTTGCCCGAACCGCCGGACGCCGTGTTTCTGGCAGTTCCGGCGCGCGCGGCGGTAGAGACGGTCGCGCAACTCGCAGCCTCCGGGGCGGGCGGCGTGGTATGCTACACGGCCGGCTTTGACGAAACGGGAACCGCAGAGGGGCGAGCGCTCGGTAGCGCGTTGGTCGAGGCCGCGCAGGATCTCGCGCTCATCGGCCCGAACTGCTATGGCCTGATAAACTACAAGAGCAGATCCGCACTCTGGCCGTTTGCGCACGGGCCGAGCCCCGCGGGTCCGGGGGCCGCGATCATCACCCAGAGCGGGATGCTCAGTTCCGACATTACCATGGCGCAGCGATCCCTTCCAATGACGCACATGATATCGTGCGGCAATCAGTCGGTGTTGCGGCTGGAAGACTACATCTCTTTCCTGATCGACGACCCCGATGTGAAGGCCATAGGCTTGCACATAGAGGGGCTGCGCGATGTCGCCCGTTTTGCGGCCGTCGCCGAAGAGGCCCGCCTTCGCGGCATACCCATCATCGCCCTGAAGACGGGCGCATCGGCGATCGGTTCAGCCCTTACGGTCAGCCATACAGGTTCCCTCTCGAGTGCGGATGCGCTCTATCAGGCGCTGTTCGATCGAACCGGCATCCAGCGCGTCCACAGCCCAGCAGCATTGCTCGAGACGCTGAAATTCATCTGCGTGGCGGGCATTCCCGCAGGCAATCGCCTTGCGGGTTTCACATGCTCTGGCGGCGGCGCGGCGATGCTCGCCGATCAGGCCGAACGCGTCGGACTGGCCTTTCCCCAGTTTCAACCGCATGCGCAGGAGAAGCTTTCGCAACTCCTGCCCGACATCGCCACCGTGTCTAATCCGCTCGACTACACGACGCCGATCTGGGGGAACAGCGCGCGCACCGGGCCTGTCTTCGCGGCTGCGATCGAGGCGCTGGATGTCGGGGCGGCGGTTCTGATCCAGGATTACCCCGCGCCGGGCCTCGACGAATCCAAGCCTTTCTATCGTGCCGACGCAGACGCCTTTGCCGAGGCGGCACATGCCCGGAACGTCCCCGCCGCGATCTGTGCGACCCTGCCGGAGAACATGGACACCGAAACCCGTCACCACCTCAGGGCCAGGGGCGTCGCGCCGATGCAAGGGCTGACCGAGACCATCGATGCGATCGCCGCCGCGACCCGGTGGTCGGCGGCGCGGTCGCGCCCGAGGGCGGCGCCGCTCTGGCCCCCGCGCCAGACGAGCGCGCTGACCATGCTCGATGAGGGTGAATCGAAGCAGTTGCTCTCGCGAGTGGGCGTCGGGGTACCTTCCGCAAGGGTTTCCTCCGGCGCCGGCCTGCGCGCTGCTGCCGGGGCGATCGGATATCCTGTCGCCCTCAAGATGATCGGGCCGCGACTGGCGCACAAGTCAGAGGCAGGGGCGATCGTGCTCGGCATCCGGGATGCGGCCGAACTTGACCGCGCGCATGCGCGGATCATCGAACGGGTCGGCGAACATGACGCTGACGCCCTGACGGACCGCTTCCTCCTGGAGGCTTTGGCCCCTCGGCCGGTTGCGGAAGTCTTGCTCAACCTGCGTCATCACGAGCAGTTCGGGCAAGTACTGACCATCGGAGCGGGCGGAACCCTTGTCGAACTTCTCGCGGATACGACCACTTGCCTCCTTCCCGCGACCTCGAGCGATATCGTCAGCGCACTCAAGAGCTTGCGATTGTGGCAACTCCTCGGGGGCTGGCGCAATGCCGACGCAGCGGATATCGACGCGTTCGTCGCCACGGTAATGCGGTTGTCCGAACTCCTCTCCGACCCCGGCGCCGGCATCGCGGAGATCGAGATCAACCCTCTCTTCTGCTATCCGCAGGGCGTCCTCGTTATCGACGCCCTTGTCTGGAGATCGGAGTGCGGATGAATGATTATCCCCTGACCCCGAACCCCGACCTTGCCGTCGGGGCCGACAACAAGCAAGGCTGGAACCAACCAGAGCGTCGCCGCGAAGGGTTTCACAACCTTCACCTGCGCGCGCGTCGCGCCCTAATGGTCCGCGCCCGCAACGTCCTGACCCTGACCGATGCCCCCTCTGCCGTGACGGCGGCGCGTGTCCGGACCTCTGGCCTCCTTGGGACGCCGGGCTTCTCCGCGCTTGTCGTCGCCGAAGGGTCGGATGTGCTCTTCCAAGCGGCGGCCCCCGATTTCGCGCTTGACCGGCCGCATTCAATCCAGTCCGTGACGAAGCTGCATCTCCATCTCATCGCAGGGTGGTTGATCCGCGAGGGGCGTCTCGATCCCTCGAGGCGCGTTTCCGACTATCTGCCCCGGATCGGTTCGGGATACGCCGGGGCGAAGATCGAGGATGTCCTCGACATGGCGGTCGAGAACGACTTCACCGAGGACTACGAAAACCCCCTTTCCGCGTGCTATTCGGAAGAAGAAGCCCTCGGGCTTCGCCTTGCGCCGCCAGAGCGAAGCGAGACCACGCTTGAGGCTTTTGCGCGCGCAATCACCGGCACCGGAGCGCGCCATTCCGGGCCGGACGCAGATTACAAGTCCGCAAATTCGGATGTCCTGACACTTGTCTTTGCGCGAATGGTCCCGTTTCACGACACGTTGCAGCGCATGGCCGATGCCGCCGGCTATGAGGGGGCTTTCCACATCACCCTCAGCCCGGAAGGGCTGCCCGCCCTTTCGGGCGGAGGTTGCCTCTCGGCCCGCGACCTTGTGCGCTTCGGGCTCCTGTTGGGTCGCGGCGGACTGGGCGTTGATGGTGCCGTGGTCGGCGATCGGGAATATCTCCTCGGCGCGATGCACCGCGATGCCCTCGGGATCAGGGGCCGCCCGGGGCAGCGCTACAGTCGCCACCTCATGACGAACGGCCGCTGGGTCGGACATGCCGGCTATGGCGGACAGTTCCTGATGGTTGATCCGAGGAAAGGGAGGGTGGCGGCGTTCCTCTCCGTGATCGAGAACCGGTCCGGTTACGATCCGGCACTGATGCGCGACATCATCTCGGAGATGGAGTCCATCGTCTTCGAATAGGGGCGATGGACGAGCCCGCAGCACCCGGGGCGCCCGAGGCGGGCGTCGCATTGTCGAGGTCGAAGTCGACCTCGGCCGCGGGCGTGATCGCGAACTCGCTCGCGTAATCGATGACCGTCGCCCCG
>CAYYJB010000017.1:35324-38598 GCA_964472135.1 uncultured Gemmobacter sp. | reverse complement strand
TCTAGGCGTCGGCCGCTCAAGCGGTGATTTCCGACATCAACTCGCCGAAATGCGCCAGAAAGGCCGCCCGGCATTCAGAGGGCGGCCTTATCCTCACATCGATCCTTTTTATGTCAGCCTTTCCGAACAGCCGATCCGCCTCGGCGGCCGAGAATCCGGCGATGGCCGATGCCTCGGCGCGCGCGCTGGTCCGGTCGGCGTACTTGATTTCCGCCCGGATGGCGCGCGGCAATTCGGCAGGCAGGCCGAATCTATGATGGATCGCGGCTGCAAGCCGCGTATCGAGTTCGCGATATTGCGGGCCGATGGCGGATTTCACGGGGCTTATCATGTCGCCCAGCACATATTCCGGCGCATCGTGCAGCAGTGCCGCCAGTCGCCAGCGCGACGCGATGCCCGGATTGCGCTCCGCGAAGATCGCCTCGACCAGCAGGGAATGTTCCGCCACCGAATAGGGATGCTCCCCCGTCGTCTGGCCGTTCCATCGTGCCACGAACGCCAGCCCGTGGGCGATATCCTCGATCTCTATGTCGAACGGGCTCGGATCGAGCAGGTCGAGACGGCGGCCCGACAGCATCCTTTGCCAGGCCCGTCCCGTCCGCATCCGCATTCGTCCCCCGCCCGCATCTGCCGCCGTGCAGATGCGCCCGAATCCTGCCCTAGCCGCGCGGCAGCCGCAAGGCGCGGACCTCTTGCGCCGCGACGGAATGCCCACCGGCGAGCACGATGCGGCCATTTCCGTCGGCATCGAGGCGCGTCTCGGTGACAGGGGCAAAGGTTTCGACGGCGGCGGTCGAGATCAGCTCGCTGCCAGCATAATTCTCAAGCGTGAAGATATAGCTGCCCGCCTCGAGCGGCGTGCCTGCTCCGGTGACGCCGTCCCATTCGAAGCTGCCCGCCGCGGTCGTTGCGGGGATGAAGCCAACGGCGCGGCCGGCGGTGTCGCTGATCCGCACGAGCACCTGATCGGCGGCGGGGTCGGGCGCGAGTTCCAGCGTGCGTGGCCCCCCCTCGTGCCGCACCGGGCCCGCGACGCGCGCCTCCATCCCGATCCAGCCGGCCAGCCGGCCGATATCACCTGATCCGAGGCTGGCGGCGAGCCCCGCGAGGCGCTGGTTGGTCAGGGTCTGCTGTTCGACACCGGCAAAGGTCGCAAGCTGGACCGCAAAATCGGTCGACTCCATCGGCGAGAGCGGATCCTGGTTGCGCAGCTGGGTCGTCAACATCCGCAGGAAGGTCTCGAAGTCGCTGCCAATGAGTGAGGGGCGCGTCCCGGCGGGCGCCGCTGTCGCGCCGGTCTGGACGGGGCCGGCGGCCCGTATGGGCGAATTGGGGGCGGGCGTGGACGGGGCTGTGGCGGTCGGTGTCATCTCTTCCTCTCAGATGCGGATGTCGAGGGTTGTGCCCATGGGAACGCCGGCGCGTCGTGTCGCGGCAGGGGCGGGCGCGTCAGGCGGGCGGTCCTCCGCCAGCCCCTCCGCCGTGGCGGATCGCGATCCGCCGGGGTCGCGCTGATCGGCGGTGCGATCGAACGAGAATGCAGCTCCGCCATAGCCGAGGGCGCGGAATTCCGCCGCGAGGTCAGGCGCATGACGGCGCATGAGGTCGAGCGTCTCGGGGCGCTCGGCGCTGATCGCGACGCGCAGCACGTCGCCCTCCACGACGAGCTGGAGCCGCACCGCGCCGAGTTCGTCCGGCGCGAGGCGGATCTCGGCCCCTTCGGGCATCCGCGCGACGCCGATCGCGGCGATCTGGCGCGTGGTCTCGGGGCGCAGCGCGGTGCCTGCCGGATCCGGAACGGTCTGCCCCTGGGCTGGCGGTTCGAGCCGCCCGGGGCCATCGCGGGGGGGGGCGACCTCGGCGCCGGTCGCGGCCGGGGCGGCCGGAGCAACCGGAGCGGGTGCCGACTCGGCGCTGGCGGGCGCCGCGCGGGGCGGTGCGGCCGGGCTTGTGTCGGGTATCGTGCCGGGGATCGTGCCGGGGTTCGAGTCGGGGTTCGAGCCGGGGCCCGCATCGGGCGCCGCGGATGCCGGCGCCGCGCCCCGATCAGGCCCGACCGGCGCCGGATGTGCGCGCGATCGGTCGGCGCCGTACGCAGGCGACGCGGCGAATTGCGCGGCCGCGACCTCCGCCGCGGCGCGCGGATGCGCCGTCGCTTGCGGCGGGCCGCTCGGCGCACCGCTCGGCCGAGGGGCATCCGTCGCCTCGCCCGTCCGCCCGCCCGTCCGCCCGTCCGTCCGCCCCTCTGCCAGCCCGTCCGCGCGCCGCCCTGTCGCCGCCACAGGCCCGGGGTCGGGCTTCGCGGGCATCTCGGCGGTGGCAACGGGGGCATCCGGCGCTACCGATCGCGCCCCGGCCATCGCCGGTTCTGCCGGTGCGCGCGCAAGGATGGCCGTCCCCGGCCCGTCGGCGGACTCTGGGGTGCCTGACCACGGCGCCGGGCGCGCCAATTCCTGCGCATGGGCAAGAGCCGCGGCCGCAGCCGCCGTCACCTCGGGTGATTCGCTGCCCGGGTCGGTCGGTGCTGTGGCGGGCGCCCCTGCCGCTACCGGGACACCGGACAGAGCCTGCGCGCTACCGATCTCGGCCGGGTCGGGTGTGTCGCCCGACCGGATCGTGCGCGCCCCCCGTAGCGTCGCAACCGTCGAGTTTGGCGTGCCCTTGGCCGTCAAGCCCGGTTCTGCCGCCCCCGCTCCCGCCCCCGCCACCGACACCGGCCCTGCGGCAGATGCGCCCCTCTCATCGTCGAGTGCCGCGCTGAAGCGGTCGGCGCCGCGCGTGCCGGGCGCGTGCGGGGCTGGCCCGGCCTCGGGCACCTGTGCGGCGGGGTGCGGCATGGTGCGGGGTGCGGGTTGGGTTTGGGAGGGGACGGGTGATGCTGGCAACATGGGGGCCTCTGGTCCGGACGGGCTGACAATAGCGGCACGCGGGTTACCGAATGTTTACCCCCGGCTGCGAGTTTCATTCATGACACGCATCCACCAAGGTTGGCCGCCATGCCCATCCAGCCCCCGACAATCCCCTCTCCCGCCGCCCCGATCCGCGCGGCGTCCGAGGTGCGGCCCGAGCTCGACCGCGCCTTGCTGCGCCGCAAGGCCGAGGCGCTCGAAAGTGCGTTCCTCTCGGTCATGCTCGGCCATGCCGGGGTGGGTCGCCCGCTCGAGCAGATGGGCGGCGGGTCGGGCGAGGCGCAGTTCGCCTCGCTCCTGCGCGACGCGCAGGCCGAGGCGATCGTCGCGCGGGGCGGGATCGGGCTGGCGCAGGCGATCTTCGA
>CAYYJB010000017.1:9411-35224 GCA_964472135.1 uncultured Gemmobacter sp. | reverse complement strand
AGGCCGAGGCGATCGTCGCGCGGGGCGGGATCGGGCTGGCGCAGGCGATCTTCGACACGCTGGTGCGGCGGGCGGAAAATGACTGAGGACATGCCCCCCGCGCTGCGGCTCGCGCGCGCCTTCGACGGGCTCGAGGCGGGGTTGCGCGCCGGCGTGCCGGGCGGCATGCCCGACCTTGTGGCCGAGATCGAGGCGGCTGCGGCCGCGCTTGCGGCGTCGGGGGCGCCAGCGGCGGACCTTGCGGTGCTGCGCCAGCGCACCGGGCGGCTCCTTGCCAGGATCGATGCCGCGCGGCAGGGCGTGCTGGCGGCGCGCGCCCGGTTGCGCGCGCTCGCGGCCGCGCGCGAGGGGATCGGCACCTATGACCGCAGCGGCGCGCGCAGCGTCCTTGCCCCGACCGGACGGCGCCAGCCGCCGCGCGGCTGACGGCCCGCCGATGGCCCGCCGATGGCCCGAAGCGGGCCGTCATTTTGCCTCAAATCCACGGAATCCTCCGCCTCGGCCTTAGGAAAGGCTTAGCGGATCGGGCGGCAGGTTTGGCGCGCATCTCGTGGTGGGGTGGCGCGGCCGGTCGTCCGGGCGCAGCGGTCAGAAGACCCTGTCAGTGCCGCCCGCAAGGCGGCGTCAACCCGGGCCCGTGCAAAGCGCGCGCCCTTCCGTAGAGGATACGCAAAATGTCGTCCATTCTTACGAACTCCGGCGCGATGGTCGCGCTCCAGACGCTCAAGGGCGTGAACGCCGGCCTCCAGAAGGCGCAATCCGAGATCGCGACCGGCAAGCGCATCTCGGTTGCGTCGGACAACGCCGCCACCTGGGCCATCTCGAAGGTGATGGAAGCCGATGTGGCGGGCTTCAAGACCATCTCGGACAGCCTCGCGCTCGGGGCGTCGACCGTCGCCGTCGCCCGCCAGGCGACCGAGACCGTCACGGGCCTTCTGACCACGATGAAGGAGAAGATCGTGGCCGCACAGGAACCCAACGTCGACCGCGCCAAGCTGCAAGACGATATCGACGCGCTGAAGGACCAGATCGATGCCGTCGTCTCGGCGGCCCAGTTCAACGGGCTGAACCTCGTCAACGGTACGCAGACCTCGGTCAATGTGCTCGCCTCGCTCGACCGCGATACGAGCGGCAATGTCACCAGCTCCTCGATCACGGTGACGGCGCAGGACTTCTCGATCGGCGACTATGCCGCTAACGACATCTTCGATGCCGGGGGGGGCAACGCGGTCGTCTCGGGCGATGGCGACACCTTCGTGATGTCGCTCAACCAGGGCACGGGCACGGATGAGATCACCTTCCAGGACGGCGCCACTGCCTGGGCCGTGGGCGACCGCGTCTCGATTGGCGTGGCGGGCAAGACCGTCACCTACACCGTGAGCGCGAGCGACGTCGATTCGGGCAACAACACGATCCCCGACCTGATCGCGGTCGGCCTCAAGAGCAAGATCGACGCCCTCGGGATCGAGGGCCTCGTCGTCGACTACGACAGCGCCTCGCCCGGCGTGCTGAGCTTCAGCAACGAAGGCGACATCGACCTGAGCGTGACGGGCCAGTTCAAGAACGCGGGCTCGGGCGGATTCGCCCTCATGTCCACGATCGACGTGACCTCGGACCATGTGCTGTCGCTCGCCAACATCGAGACGATGCTCGATGACGCGATCAACGCGGCGGCGGCCTTCGGTTCGGTGCAGAACCGCATCAGCATCCAGAGCGACTTCGTGGGCCAGCTGACGAATTCGATGAAGGCCGGCATCGGTTCGCTGATCGACGCGGACATGGAGGAGACCTCGGCCAGGCTCCAGGCCCTCCAGGTCCAGCAGCAGCTGGGGATCCAGGCGCTCTCGATCGCCAACCAGGCGCCGCAGAGCATCCTCGCCCTCTTCCGCTGAGGCTCAAGGCAGGGGCGCCGGCATCCGGCGCCCCGATCCTTCAATCCACCACAACGCCTTGAACCCTTCGGGAAGGATGACCCATGTCCATGCATCAGCTTGCCCGCGCCACCTATGCGCGGCCCCGCGCGCCTGCGCGCTCCAGCCGGGATCTCGAATACGACCTGCTCGCCCGCGTCACCCAGGGGCTGCGCCGCGCCCATGCCGTGCGCGACCAGGATTTTCCGGGCCTCGCCCGGGCGCTGGCCGAAAACCTGCGCGTCTGGTCGACCTTCGCCGCCGATGTGGCGGGGTCGGGCAACGGCCTGCCGGTCGCGCTCCGGGCGCGGCTCTTCTATCTCTACGAGTTCACGCTGCAGCACAGCCGCAAGGTTCTCGAGCACAGCGCCAGCGCCGAGGTTCTCGTCGACATCAACACCGCCGTCATGAGGGGCCTGCGCGGCAACGCGGGCGAGGAGGCGACATGACCGGCCTCGTGCTGAAGCTCGCCCCGCACGAGCGCGTGCTGATCAACGGCGCGGTGATCGAGAACGGCGACCGCCGAACCCGCTTTGCCATCGTGACCCCCAGGGCGCATATCCTGCGCCTCAAGGACGCGATCCACCCGGGCGAGGTGACGACCCCGGTGCGGCGGGTGTGCTACATCGCCCAGCTCGTGCTCTCGGGTGATGCCGACCCGGCCGAGGCGCGCCACCAGCTCCTGCGCGGGATTGAGCAGCTTTCGCAGGTGCTGACAGATCACGACAGCCGGGCGCATCTCGATCAGGCGACGGCGGCGGTGCTCGGCGACCAGACCTACGAGGCGCTCAAGGCGCTGCGCGCGCTCCTCCCGCGCGAGGCGCGTCTGCTGGCGGCGGCCGGCGCGGCATGAGCTTCGTTCCCGTCATGCCCGTCGGCGGCTATGGCGGCTGGGCGATCCTGAAACGCACGAAGGCGGCGCAGCTTGCCGCCTTCGCCGCATCCCCCGCGCTCCGGCGCGAGGCCGATCATGCGCGCGCCACCCTCGCGTCGGTGCCCTCGGCCGAGGCGCTGGTCTCGGACCGGCGGCTCCTCGGCGTGGCGCTCGGCGCCTTCGGGCTCGAGGCCGACATCGACGCGCGCGCCTTCGTGCGCAAGGTCCTCGAAAGCCCGACATCGGATCCGCGCGCGCTCGCCAACCGCCTGGCCGACCGCCGCTACGGCCAGTTCGCGCGTGCCTTCGGCTTCGGCCAGCCGGGCGGCCCCGGGGTCCGCCCGCCCGGTTTCGCCGAGGATATCGTCTCGGCCCATCTCGCGCGCCGGTTCGAGGCCGCGATCGGCACCCGCGACGAAAACCTCCGCCTCGCCCTCAATGCCGACCGCGAGATCGCGGCCCTCGCGGCTTCGGACAGCAGCGACGCGGCGCAGTGGTTCACCGTCATGGGCGCCCCGCCCCTGCGCAAGGTGTTCGAGACCGCACTCGGCCTGCCGGCCTCCTTCGGGCGGCTCGACATCGACCGCCAGCGCGAGGTCTTCGCCGAGCGCGCCGGGCGTCAGCTCGGATCGGGCCGGATCGCCGACCTCGCCGATCCCGACCGGCGCGAGGGGCTGATCCGCCGCTTCCTGTTGCGCGCCGAGGCCGCGGCGGCGCTGGCGCCCGGCATGGGATCGGGGGCCGCCACGGCGCTGACGCTCCTGCAGGCGGGGGGCGGGCAGCTCAACCGCCTGCGCTGACCTGCGGGGCGGCGGTGCGGGGCGGCCGCGCGGGGGAAAGGATCGCATCGAGGCGCGCAAAGCTCGCGGCCGCATCCTGCCCCTCATCCTCGGACAGGAACGCATCGAGCGCGGGCCAGACCCGCAGCGCCGCATCGACCTCGGGGTCCGACCCCGTGGCATAGAGGCCCGACTGCACCATCAGCTCGGCCCGGTCATAGGCCCCGAGCAGCCGCCGCGCCTCGGCGATGAGGGCGTTCTCGCGCGCGCTCGCGGCCTCGGGCAGGCTGCGCGAGGTCGAGCGCAGCAGGTCGATCGCGGGGAACCGCCCCCGCTCGGCGATCTTGCGGTCGAGCACGACATGCCCGTCGAGCACCCCGCGCAGGATGTCGGCCACGGGTTCCTCCATGTCCGACCCCGCCACCAGCACCGTCAGCACCGCCGTGATGTCGCCCATCCCCGCCGGCCCCGGCCCCGCCCGTTCCGCCAGCGCCATGATCTGGTGCGCGAGCGAGGCCGGCCACCCGCGCAGGCCGGCGGGCTCTCCGGCAGCGATCGCCACCTCGCGGTGCGCCTCGGCAAAGCGCGTCACCGAATCCATGAGCAGGAGCACATGCATCCCGAGATCGCGGAAATGCTCGGCCACCGACATCGCCGTCCAGGCGGCGCGGCGCCGGATCAGGGGCGACTGGTCCGATGTCGCCGTCACCACCACCGCCCGCGCCATCCCCTCGGGCCCGAGCACGCGGTCGGTGAACTCGCGCAACTCGCGCCCCCGCTCGCCGATCAGGGCGATGACGACGACATCGGCCTCGACCCCGCGCGCGAACTTGGCCAGCAGCGAGGATTTCCCCACCCCCGAGCCGGCAAAGACGCCAAGGCGCTGCCCGCGCACCAGCGGCAGCAGCGTGTTGAAGCAGCGCACCCCGGTCTCGAGCCGGGCGCCGAGGCGCCGGCGCACCGCCGCGGCCGGGGCCGGTGCGCGCAGCGCCCGCCCATGCGGCCCGCGAAAGAGCGGCCGGCCATCGAGCGGGCGGCCGAAGGCGTCGACGATGCGGCCGATCCAGCTCTGGTCCGGTGCGATCTCCGGCCGGCCGACGAGCGCCACCGCATCCCCGATCGCGAGCCCCTCGGCGCCCGTGTCGGGCAGCACCCGCGCGCGCTCGTGGTCGAGCCCGAGGATCTCGCCGCCCATCTCCTGCCCGTCGCGCCCGGTGATGCGCACCCGATCGCCCTGCGTCGCTTCCTGCGAGATTCCCGTGACCTCGATCCCGCCGCGGTTGAGGGCGGCGATCCGCCCGATCCGCCGCACGATCTCGATCGCCCCGATCTCGGCCCTCAGCCCGTCGAACACCGTTTCGGACATCCGCCTGCGCCCTCTGCCTTTGCCATCCGGAAACCGTTTCTAAACGAATCGCCCTTAAGCGGAGGTGAAGAGCCCGCAGGGAGAACCCCGATGTTCGGCAAGTCGAGTGCAGTCCAGACGATGGCGCGCGCCTTCGCCGCGCACGCGGCCGCCCGTCAGGCAACGGTCGCGCGCAACATCTCGAACGCCGACACGCCGGGCTTTCGCGCCGCCGAGGTCGCGGGGTTTGCCGAAACCTACGAGGACGCCGGCACCTTCGCGCTGCGCACCACGCGCGCGGGCCATGTCGGCGCCGGCCGCGCCACGGTCGAGGCGGCCGTCCGTGCCCGCCCGGGCGAGGCCGCGCCCAACGGCAACACCGTCTCGATCGAGCGCGAGATGCTCGCCGCCGCCGAGGCGCGCCAGCAGCACGACATGGCGCTCGCGATCACGCGCAGCCTCGGCGGGGTCATCCGCACGAGCCTCGGGCGGAGGGCCTGATGACGGATCTTATTCAAAGCCTATCGCATGCCACCTCGGGGATGGAGGCCCAATCGCGCCGCATCCGCCATGTCACCGAGAACATCGCCAATGCCGACACGCCGGGCTATCGGCGCAAGACGGTCGAGTTTCGCGCCGATCCCGACGGCGCGGGCGTGCGCCTCGGGGCGCTGCGGCTCGATCCGCGCCCGCTGCCGCTCATCTACGATCCCGCCCACCCCCTCGCCGACGAGACCGGCCACCATGAGGGCTCGAACGTGGACATGATCCTGGAGATCGCCGACGCGCGCGAGGCGCAACGGAGCTACGAGGCCAATCTGCGCATGTTCGATCAGGCCCGCCAGATGACGGCGAGCCTGCTCGAGCTGCTGCGCCGCTAGGAGGAACGATGGACCTCAACGCAGCCTTCGCCGCCCGCGCCTATGCGAGCGCGCGCCCCGCGACCCAGCCCGCCGCCGCCCCGCGCGCGCCCGAGGGGCCGGCGGAGGGCTTCTCGCGCCTCGCCGGCAGCTTCGCCGACACGCTCGAGCGTGCCGAGACGACCGCGCGCGCCGCCATGACGGGCCGCGCCGACCCGCACGCCCTCGTCGAGGCCCTCGCGGCAAGCGAACTCGCGGTCGAGACGGCGGTGACGGTGCGCGACAAGGTCGTCGAGGCCTATCAGGAAATCCTGCGGATGCCGGTCTGAGGGGGCGCGCCATGAACGAGGCCGACATCTACGACACCCTGCGCCAGAGCCTGTGGATCGCCGTCAAGATCTCGGCCCCGATCCTCGGCGTGGCGCTGATCGCGGGCCTTGCCGTCGGCCTCTTCCAGGCGCTGACCTCGATCCAGGAAATGACCCTCACCTTCGTGCCGAAAGTCGGCGCGATGCTGATCATCTTCTGGGTCTCGATGAGCTTCATGACCGCGACGCTCGTCAATTTCTTTCAGGACCGCATCGTGCCGCTGGTTGCCGGGGGGTAGGGGATGGAAAACGCGATCTATGCAGCGCTGTCGCGGCAATCGGGGCTGATGCGCGAACTTCAGGCCGTCGCGAACAACATCGCCAACATCGGCACGACAGGCTTTCGCCGCGAGGGTGTGATCTTCGCCGAACACGTCAGGCGGGCGGGCGAGGCGCCCTCGCTCTCGATCCCGCACGCGACCGCGCGCCACATCGACCTTGGCCAGGGCGACATCGAGGCCACGGGCGGCAGCTTCGATCTCGCGATCGAGGGGGAGGGGTTCTTCCTCGTCGAGACGCCCGCCGGGCAGCGCCTCACGCGGGCGGGGCATTTCATCCCCAATGTCGCGGGCGAACTCGTGACCCCGGACGGTCACCGTCTGCTCGATGCGGGCGGCGCGCCGGTGTTCGTGCCGGCCGAGGCGGCGGCCGTCAACATCGGCCGCGACGGCACGATGGTCGCCGACGGCCAGCCGATCGCGCGCATAGGCCTGTTCGAGGCCCTCGATCCGACTACGCTGCGCCACGAGACCGGCACGCTCTTTCAGGCGGCCGAGGTGCAGGAGGCCACCCGGCCCGGCGCGATCCTGCAGGGGCGGCTCGAGGCCGCGAATGTCGTGCCGATGGCCGAGCTCGCGCGGATGATCGAGGTCACACGCGCCTACGAGGCCGGCCAGACGATGCTCGAGCGCGAGGACGAACGCATCCGCGGCGTCGTCGACACGCTCGGCCGCAGATAGGAGAACGGCGATGAAGGCACTTCAGATCGCGGCGACGGGGATGGCGGCCCAGCAGATGCGGGTCGATGTCATCTCGAACAACCTCGCCAACATGTCGACGACGGCCTATGACGCGCGGCGCGCCGAATTCGCCGACCTGCACTATCAGCAGACCCTCTCGCCCGGCACGATCAGCGCCGAGGACGGCACCGTGCTGCCCACGGGGATCCAACTCGGCCTCGGCGCCCGCCCGTCCTCGGTGTCGGTCGTGCGCATGCAGGGCGCGCTCGCGCAGACGGGCGAGGATCTCGACCTCGCGATCGAGGGGCGCGGCTTCCTCGAGGTGACGCTGCCCGACGGCGGGGCGGCCTTCACCCGCGACGGCACGCTCAAGCGTTCGGCCGATGGCGAGATCGTATCCTCCGAGGGCTATCCGGTCGCGCCTGGCATCGTCATCCCCGAAGAGGCCCAGCGCATCACCATCACCCCCGGGGGCGAGGTGCACGCCTATTTCGCCGATCAGGTGGCGGCACAGATCCTGGGCCAGATTACCCTTGCGGGCTTCATCAACGAACGCGGCCTGCAGGCCCTTGGCGGCAACCTCTATCAGGAGACCGCCGCCTCGGGTCCGCCCATTCCCGGGGTTCCCGGCGAGGACGGCTTCGGCACCCTGCGGCAGGGCTATCTCGAGGAAAGCTCGGTCGATCCGGTGCGCGAACTGACCGACCTCATCAACGCCCAGCGGGGCTACGAACTCAACGCCAAGATCATCACCGCCGCCGACCAGATGCTCGGCGCGACGAACCAGGTCCGCTGAGGATGCGCGCCCCGCCTGCCCTGCTTGCGCTCGGCCTCGCCGCCCTTTGCCCCGCGGCCGCCGCAGCCGCCGATACACTTGTCGCCGCGCGCACGCTTCGGGCGCAGACACTCATCACCGCGGGCGACCTTCAACTCCTGCCGGGTGCGACGCCGGGCGCGCTCGCCGATCCCGCGCAGGCGATCGGCCGCGAGGCGCGTGTGGTCCTCTATGCCGGGCGGCCGATACGGCCGTCCGATCTTGGCGCGCCGGCCCTCGTCGATCGCAACGATCGCGTGGTGCTCGCCTTCGAGACGGGCGGCCTCGCGATCCGGACCGAAGGGCGGGCCCTCGGCCGAGCCGGCGCCGGAGAAGCGGTGCAGGTCATGAACCTCGGGTCGAAGACGGTCGTCACGGGGCTTGTCCTCGCGAACGGCACGGTCCGCGTCGGCCCATCGACAAGATAGGAGGCGCGGATGCGCAAGACCTCTCTCGCGGCGCTCATGCTCCTTGGCTGGACGGCCGGATGCGGCCGGCTCGACGAGGTCGGGCGGGCGCCGGGATTCACCCCCTTCGAGGGCAGCCCGCAGCACGGCTCGATTTACGCGGCGCCCGCCGCCAGTCCTGGCACGGCGCCCAGCGCCTCGCTCTGGTCGAGCGGCCGCGAGGCGCTCTTTGCCGACCGCCGCGCGGCGCGGCGCGGCGACATCCTGACCGTCGTGATCGAGATCGACGACGAGGCCGAGATCTCGAACAGCTCCGGCCGGTCCCGATCGGGCGAGGTGGGGCTTGGCATCGCCCAATTCCTTGGCCTGCCTCAGAACCTCGCCCGTCAGGGCGATGGCGACTGGTCGCTCGCCGAGGCGGCCGACGCTCAGGGCAACACGAGCTTTTCGGGTCAGGGATCGGTGCGCCGCAACGAGAAACTCACCCTGCGCATCGCCGCGACGGTGGTCGAGCAGCTCCCGAACGGCGTCCTGCGCATCGAGGGCGAGCAGGAGGTGCGCGTCAACCACGAGCTTCGCCAACTCCTCGTCGCGGGCTTTGTCCGCCCGGGCGATGTCTCGCGCCAGAACGAGATAGGCTATGACAAGATTGCGGGCGCGCGCATCTCCTACGGCGGGCGCGGCCTCGTGAGCGACGTCCAGCAGCCGGCCTGGGGCCAGCAGGTCACCGACATGGTGCTGCCGTTCTAGGAGATGCGATGAAACGCCTGATCCTTCCCCTCGCCCTCTCGATCCTCGGATTGGCCGCGGGCGTCGCGCTCGGCCTCGTGCTGCGCCCCGCCCCGCCCGAGCCGCCAGATGCCGCAACCGCCGCGAACGAGGGCGAGCAGGCGCCGGCGGCCGCGGCCGAGCCCCTGATCCCGCGGGAATATGTCCGTCTGAACAACCAGTTCATCGTGCCCATCGTCGAAGGCGGGCGGATTGCGGCGCTCGTCGTGCTGTCGCTCTCGCTCGAGATCGAACAGGGCAGCTCGGAGACCGTCTTCAAGGCCGAACCCAAGCTGCGCGACGCCTTCCTGCAGGTCATGTTCGATCATGCCACCGCCGGCGGGTTCCGCGGCACGTTCACCGATGCCGCCGCCATGGCACCGCTGCGCGGCGCGCTGGGCGAGGCCGCCCGCAGCGTGCTGGGCGCCGCCGTCAGCGACGTGCTGATCACCGAGATCGTCCGTCAGGACAGCTGAATTCCTCAGCCCTCCTCCGACCCCTCGGCGCGCATCGCCCGGCCCGCGCGGCGCGCGAGTTCCTCGAGCACGGCCCGCCGGCCCACGGCACGTGCCGCGCGCGCCGCCTCGAGCGCCCTGCGCCCCTCGAGCGCGGCGATGTCGGCCCGCAGGAGGCGCGCGCGCCCCTCGGCCCAGGCCCGATGGCGCACGCCGGCCTCGGCCTCTACCAGATCGGTCGGTGCGCCCGCCGCCCGCACCCCCTCCTCAAGCGATCCGAGCCTTGCCTCGAGCCGGCGCCGTTCGGCCCCGATCGCCGACAGCCGGCCGAGATGCGCCTCGGCGATGATCGAGGCGAGGGCGCGAAGCCGCGCGAGGTCCTGCGCCCTCTCCCTCATGCGCGTGCCCGCCCTTCTCTGCCACCCCGCTCGCGGGCACGCCGGCGCATCGCCTCGGCGAAGCGGATCGCTGCCGCGACCGGCCGATAATGCTCGGGGGCGATCTCCTGCCCGATCTCCACCGCGGCATGGAGGGCGCGCGCGGTCGGCGGATCGCGGCGGATGGGAACGCCCACCTCGGCCGCCCGCTCGCGGATGCGCGCCGCGATCGCGTCGGTTCCCTTGGCGACGCAGACGGGCGCCTGCCCCGAGGCCCGATCCCAGCGCAGTGCGACGGCGTAATGGGTGGGGTTGACGATCACGACATCTGCGCGCGGCACATCCGCGAGCATGCGGTTCGTCGCGATGTCCATCCCGCGCTGGCGTCGCTCGGCCTTGAGGTGCGGATCGCCCTCGGCCTGCTTCATCTCATCGAGCAACTCGCGCCGGCTCATGCGGTTGCGCCGCCGGTGCTCGGCGCTCTGGAACATGAGGTCGAGCGCCCCGATCACCCCCTGGACGAGGACGATCAGCGCCAGAAACTCGATCGTCAGCCGCCCGAGCACCCCCATAGCCACGCCGGGATCGAGGTGCAGCGTACCGAGGATGGCATCTGTGCGCAGCACGAGGAACCCCCCGAAGACAGCCGAGACGGTGGCGAGCTTGATGAAACTCTTGGCGAAATCGAACAGGCCGGAGCGCCCGAAGCGGTTGCGCGCTCCCGCGATCGGCGAGATGCGCGACAGCTTGGGCATCACATTGGCAGGCGTGAACACGAGCGCCCGCTGCACCACGATCACCCCGAGTGCAGCGAGACCCGGCAGGAGCAGCAGCGCTGCGGTCCCGAGGGCGACCGCGCCCAGCATCCCCCCGAGGGGCCCGCCGCCCGCGCCGAGCACCAGCGGCGCCAGACGCTCGGCCTGTTCGATCAGCACCATCCCGAAGGTGCCGAGCCGCGCCACCGCGCCTGCGCCATCGACGATGAGGGCGATGAGCAGCCCCGCGGCACCCGCGGCGGCGAATAGGTCGCGCGCGCGCGGCAGGTCTCCCTTGTCGCGCGCCTCGCGCAGGCGTTGCTCGGTCGGGTCATGCTCCTTTTCCGCAGCCTCGCTCTCGGCGCTCATGGGATGGCCCCGAACGGTGCGGCGGCGAAGGTTCCGAGCGCCCCCTGCCAGAGCATGATCGCGCCCGGCGCCGTGAGGAGCAGCAGCGCAAGCCCCCCGAAGGTCAGTGCCGGCGCGCCGACGAAGGCCACCATCAGTTGGGGCATGGCGCGGTTGATGGCGCCGAGCGCGAGGTTGTAGAGCAGCGCCGCCACCACGAAGGGCGCGGCCAGCTGCAAGGCGAGGGCGAAGGCCCGGGCGACGCCGCCGAGCCCCCATTGCGCGACCTCCTCGGCCGCGGGCAGCGCCCCCGCGGGCAGGACATCATAGGACAGGATAAGCGCCTGCGCGACCTGCACATGCAGCCCGGCCGCGACAGCGACCGCGAGCCCCGCCATGTTCAGAAGATGTCCGATCGCCGGCAGGGGCTCGGGCGCCGCCCCGCCCGTGAGCTGCGCGAGCGATGTCGATTGCGCCGCAATGGTGCCCGCGATCTGGAGCGCGATGACAAGAAGCCTGAACCCGATTCCGAGCGCGAGGCCCGCCGCGGCCTCGATCAGCACCGCGCCCAGACCGAGCCGGACCGTCGCGGCCGCCTCTGGCCCCACGGCGGGAAAGACGATCGCGGTGAAGCCGACCGCCAGCACGAGGCGCACCCGCATCGGCACCGAGGCTTCGCCGAAGCCCGGCAGCACGGCCATCACCGCGCCGACCCGCACGAACACGAGCACGATCCCCGTCCAGAGCGGCGCGAGGGTCGCCTCTAGGGCGGCCGCGAGATCGAGAATCGCGCTCAGGCCGGCACCACGCCGACAAGCGCGGGGCGCGCGTCGGTCCCGATCTCGTCATAGGCGAGCACGGGGGCTGCGACCCCGCGCGCCCCAAGCACCGTTCGCAGAAAGCGCCGCCGCATGGCCGAGGTCACGAGGGCGACGCGCGTTCCGCCTTCGGCCGCGCGCGTGACGCGCTCGGCGATCGCCGAGGCGAGACGGTTGAACTGCTCGGGCGGGAGCGCGACATCGGCCATGCCCTGCATAGGCTCGAGTGTGTGGCGGCCGAAGATCTCTTCCCACTCGGGTGCGAGTTGCAGCAACGGCACCGTGCCGTCTGGGCGGCGCAGGTCGGCGATGAGCTGAAAGCCGATCCGGCGGCGCACATGCTCGCAGATCACCTCGGGCGTGGCCTGACCGCCGCGCATCTCGGCGATCGCCTCGAGGATGAGGCCGAGGTTGCGCACCGAGACCTGTTCTTCGAGCAGCAGCCGCAAGACGCCGAGCAGCGTGTCGATTGGCACCTTCTCGGGGATGAGTTCGTCGAGCAGTCGCCGGTTCGCCTCCGCGCGCGCCGGATCGCTGAGTTGCGTCGTTTCATCGAGAAGACGCCGCAGGCCCTTGAGCGTCAGGAGCCGCGCGAGGCTGCCCTTGAGCACCTCTAGCAGATGGGTCGCGAGAACCTCGGTCGGGCTCACGACCGTGAAGCCCGCAAGCGCCGCTTCCTCCTGCCGCGCGGGGTCGATCCAGCGCGCTGGCGCGCCGAAGACGGGCTCGGCCACCTCTTCGCCCATCGGCGCCTCGGCCCCCGCGCCCTCGCCCAGCAGCATGAGCGCGCGCCCCGGCCGCAGCCGCGCGCGCGCCTGCTCGGCGCCATGGATGCGCACGAGATAGGTCCCCTCGGGCAGGAAGGGTTCGTCCGTCAGCCGGATGTCGGGCAGGATGATGCCGAATGACGCCGCGATGTGGTTGCGGATGTTCGAGATGCGCGCATCGAGACCCGTCGCCGGGTCGAGGACCATCGGCACGAGGTCGGGGGCGAATTCGATGTGGATCTCGTCGATGTCGAGGATGTCGCCGATGGGTTTCGCCCGCTCGGTTTCGGTCCGCGCCTGCGCCTCGCTCGCCTTGCCCGCCTGCCGGCGCGTGGCCGCCGCGATCATCGCCGCCGTCCCCCCGAGGATCGCGGCCCCCGCGATGAAGGGCACGAAGGGCAGGCCGGGGATCAGCGCGAAGGCCACCATCAGGATCGCGACCGTCCCGAGTGCCGCGGGATAGCGCCCGAGCTGGCCGAAGAGGGCGGTATCGGTGGCCCCCGTCGCCCCGCCGCGCGCGAGCAGCAGCGCCGCCGCGATCGAGATGATGACGGCGGGGATCTGGCTCACCAGACCGTCGCCCACGGTCAGGATCGCATAGGTCTCGAACGCGCGCCCGAGCGGCATGTCATGGACCATGACCCCGATCACGAGGCCCATGACGATGTTGAGCAGCGTGATGAGAAGCCCCGCCACCGCATCGCCCTTGACGAATTTCGACGCCCCGTCGAGCGAGCCGAAGAAGGTAGTCTCGGCCAGTTCGCGCTCGCGCCGGGCCTTGGCCTCGGCGTGGTCGATCGCGCCCGCCGACATGTCGCTGTCGATGGCAAGCTGCCGCCCCGGCATCCCGTCGAGCGCAAATCGCGCCGCGACCTCGGCCATCCGCCCCGCGCCCTTGGTGATGACGATGAAGTTGACGATCAGGAGCACGCAGAAGATCACGACCCCGATCAGGACCGACCCGCCCATGATGAAGCTCGCAAATCCCTCGATCACGGCGCCCGCGGCGTGGGTGCCGTTGTGACCCTGCCCGATGATGAGCTTGGTCGAGGAGACGTTGAGCGCGAGCCGCAGCATGAGCGAGGCGAGCAGGATCGTGGGGAAGGACGAGAAATCGAGCGGCCGTTCGATGAACAGCGTGATCGTGAAGATCAGGATCGCGAGCGCGAAGGAGGCCGCGAGGCCGATATCGAGCAGCCAAGCCGGCACCGGCAGGATCATCATCGCGATGATCGCCATGAGTGCCAGCGCGAGCAGCACCGTGGGCCGGAAGAGCGCCCTGATGTCGAGTCCGTTCATGCCCGTCAGCCCCCGGCGGGGCTGATCCCGCCCCGTTCGCCGAAAAGCGGACCTGCGCCCCGGTTCCACGCCTCGCCGTCAAAGAGCGATCCGGGCGTTCGCGGGGCTGGGGCTGTGGATGGTGCTGTGGACAGGGCGCCGGCCCCGCCCCCGTCGGCGAAGGGTGGCGCGCTTGCTGCGCGGGTCGCGCGCACCGGCACCTCGGCCCCCGCTGCGTCGGCGCCTGCCTCGAGATGGCGCGAGAATACGGCAAGATAGCGCGTCGCATGGGCGGGGGTGCGCGAGTGATAGGCCCCGGCCGCCGCCATCCACGAGCCTGTCTCCGCGTGCAGCGCGCGCAGGAACTTCGCCGCGTGCCGGGCGTTCGAGAGGGGATCGATCATCTCCTCGACCGAGGCGAATGCCTCGGCGTGCCAGCGGTGGTTGATCTGAAAGCACCCCACATCGATGTTGCGGCGGCCCTGCGCGAGTGCCGCGCGCAAGGCCGCGAGGGCCGAGTCGCGGTCCTGAAACCACGCGCCCGGCCCGCCGAAGTTCAGCGCCCAGGGCCAGGGGCGGGCGCGGCCATCACTCTGTCGGCCCGTCTCGGTCAGCGCGATCGCCTGCATGATCGCCAGCGGCACCCCGGCCTCCGCGCTGGCGCGATGTGTCGCCTCTTCGCAGAGCGCGGCGGGATCGTCTGGGATGTGGGCGAGCCTCAGCGTCGCGCCGGGGGCCGCCGACGCAGCGGGCGCGAGCGCCATGCCGCAGGCGAGCGCGAGCGCGATGTCGGCGCGCGCGAGGCGGTGTGCCCGCCCGCGCGTTCCTCGGGCGCGGGTTGCGGGGGCATCGGTGGCCGGCAGGCCGGTGGCGCGCGGGTTCGGGGTCTGATGCGGCATGCCCGGTTTCTCCGAGGATCTGATCCGATTGGACGCGGCGGAGCCTAGCCGCGCGCGTCTTGACGAAAGGTAACCGTTGCCCGGTCCGGTCAGCCGTCCGGCGGCGCGACCGAAAGGACGAGAGCCTCTGCCGCCCTGCGCTGCGCCGACGCGCCCGCGAGGATGTCGCGCCCCGCGGCAAGCATCCCTTCGACCGGGGCATTGGGGATGGTCGCCTCGGGCATGGCCGCGGGCGGTGGCGCGATCAATGACGAGATCGGCGTCGCGAGCGCGGGATCGGGCCCCGCTGCGACCTCGGGCCAGGCGCGGGCCTCGAGCAGGGCGCGCTGCGCGGCCTCGGCCTCGCCCGCCGCCATCAGCGCCCGCGCGGCCTCGACGGGCGCGCCCGCAAGGCGCAGCGCCCGTCCCCGCAGCGCGGCTTCGGCTTCGGCTCCGGGTTCGGCTCCGGGGTCAAGACCCTCGAGTTCGGTGAGCGCGCCCGCCGGGTCGGCCAGGCGCAGCCGTGCCTCGGCGCGTGTCAGCCGCGCCCCGGCCGTGGTGCTGCCGTCGATCCAGACCTCTGCCTCGCGCGCGAAGCCGAGCCCCAGGAGCCGGCGCGCCACGGCAAGGCGGACCGTTTCAGGCAGGGCGGTCGGCGCGCCGGTCTGGGCCTGGCCGAGCGCGGGTTGCAGCAGCGCCGCCGCGTCGGGCCCGTTCGCCAGCACCTCCCATACCCGGGTCGTGACGGCCGGCGCGTCCTGCGCGCCGGCCGCCGCGGCAAAGGCGCCCTCGGCATCCCCCGACGCCGCACGGGCAAGCGCCAGCGCGCGGATCAGCGCCGGTGCCTCGGGCCCGCCCCCTTCCTCGCGCGCAAGGGCCTCGAGCATCAGCATCATGTCCGGATCGATCCGGCTGCCGCGCGCGACCACGCTGTCGACCAGATCGCCCAGCGCCGCCACCGACAGCGGGCTGTTCGCCGTCACGATCGCGCCGAGCGCCGCCTCGCCGGCCTCGGTTCGCCCGGCGGCGAGGTCAAGCCGCGCGACCATGAGTCCGAGCGCCTCGCCGGCGCCGTCGGGCGCGCGCGCGAGCATGGCCTGCAATGTGACGACGGCATCCTGCGCCCCCCCCTCGATCAGGATCGACACCAGCGGGGGACCGAGCGCGCCGCGCAGATGCACCGGCAGCGCCGAGAAGGCCCGCAGCACCGCGGGCATGGCAAGCGGCTTGCCCGGTTCGATCCGGCCCTCGGCCAGCACCGCCCATAGCGCCGCATGGCTGTCGCAAACCGCCATGCCCGCGAACGCACCCTTTGCCGATCCCGCGGGCCGGCCGTCTAGTAGGTCCGCGATCGCCCGATAGGCAGGACCGAGGGCGTCCAGTTCCGCGAGGGCCGATGCCGCCGGGCCGGATGGGCCCGCTGCCGCTTCTGCCTCGGGTGGGGCGAAGGCGTCGAGCAAGTTCTTCGCCTCGGCCCCGAAGCCCGCGTGCAGATAGAGCCGGACCAAGCCGAGCAGGGCCGCGGGATCCGGGCGGTCGAACTCGCCCAGGAGGTTGCGCCGGCCGGCGGACAGATCGTCGTTCAACGTCTCGCGGTGGCCCCAGGCCGCGAGATCGAGCGCCGCGTCGGTCAGGCACGCCCGTCCGTCCGCGGTGCTGCCGGGGCGGGGCATCGTGGCGTCGTCGCGGATCAGAAGCTGGCCCTCCGCCCCGTTGCCCAGATGCAGGGGCGGCACCGGGGAGGGTTGGGCAACGGGATCGGCCTGAACCTCTGCCGCAAAGCGCTGCAACGGCCGCTCGATCTCGATCGCGCCGCGGGCCGCCGCCTCGCCGAGGCCGCGCAGCAGATCCTCCTGCGCCTCGAGGATGCGGGGGTCGAAGGCGCCAATTTCCGCGACGGGCGGATTGCCCCCGCCGCCTGTCGGCGCCGGTTGGGGCGGCTCGGGTCGCGAGGGGTCGGGCAGGGGGGGCTCAGTGCTGGCGGAGGGGGGCGGGGGGCTGTCGGCATTCGTGCCCCGGGGGAGCGTGACGGGGCCGAGCACGTTGGCGAAACGTTCGTGCGGCAACCGCATGGTAGGGGGTGGGGCCGTCGTGGGGGCGCGCAACTGCCCCCCGGCACTGTGGCTGACGAGGCGGCCGTCGGCCGTCGTGCGCGCCTGAAGGCCGGGAGCTACCGCGGGAGCCGCCTCGGGAGTCGCCTCGGGAGTCGCCACGGGCGAAGCGGCGGTGGCCGGCGGCTCGGGCGGGTTCGCGTCGGCTGCGGTGGCCAGCGGCAGAAGCGTGGCCTCGAAAGGGCTTTCCCCGGGCGGCGGGCCGGGCCGAATGTCGATCACGAGCACCCGCTCGCCGTCGACGAAGGCCTCGGCATGGCAGGGGCACCCGAGCGCAATATTGAGCCCGCCCGTGATCGGTGTCAGGGCGGCGATGCGGCGGCGGTCGATCAGGTTCCAGACCTCCGCGATATCGAAGGCGATGTCCGCAGGCTCTGCGATGCGCAGCCCGTAACCGTCATCGATGCGCCCGAATTGCCATCGCGGCGCCTCCGGCAGCACCATCGCCAGCCGGGTGAAGCCTCCGTGCTCACCCGAGAGCACGCGCACGCGCGCGCCCTCCTGCGCCCGGGCGGGCAGGGCGGCGGCCGCGACGAGGAGTGTCGCGAGCAGCGCCGCGCCGGTCCATCGCCCCGGGGTCATGCGGCCTCCTGCTTGAGCGCGCGCAGCGCCGTCTCGATGTCGGTGAAACTCGGGCGCAGGTGGTGGGGCGTGTTCTGCCGCCCTACCTCGATGCAGATGTTCGGGGCATGGTTGTGCAGGTTCGCGACCAGCACCTCGCGGATGAGGCCGTAGAAATTGCCGTCCTCCTCGCAGACGGCCTTCACCCGGCTCGCGAAGGGTCCGAAGAAGCCGTAGGCAAGGAACACCCCGAGGAATGTCCCGACAAGGGCACCGCCGATCATCTTGCCGAGGATCGCGGGCGGCTGGTCGATCGAGGCCATCGTCTTGATGACGCCGAGCACCGCCGCCACGATCCCGAGGGCAGGCAGCGCGTCGGCGACCGTCTGGAGCGCGTGGCTCGAATGCAGCGCGTGGTGGCGGTGGGCCTCGATCCGCTTGTCGAGCACCTCCTCGACCTGGTGGGGGTCGTCGTAGTTCATGGTGCCGGCGCGCAGCGTGTCGCAGATGATGTCGATCGCCTCGTGGTCGGCGAGGATGCGCGGATATCGGCCGAACAGCGCCGATTCGTGGGGCGCTTCGATATGTTCCTCGAGTGCCACGGGATTGGCGCGCGCGATCCGGATCAGCTCGAACAGCAGGCACAGCAGGTCGCGGTAATCCTGCGGCTTCCAGCCCGGGCCCTTGAAGACCTTGCCGATGTCGCGCAGCGCCTGCTTGACGGTCGAGCCGCTGTTGGCGAGCAGGAACGACCCCGCCGCGGCGCCCCCGATCATCATCATCTCGAAGGGGAGCGCGTGCAGGATGATCCCGATCTTGCCGCCGGCGGCGATGTAGCCGCCGAAGACCATCACGAAGATCACCACGATGCCGATGATGCCGATCATGCGCGTCTTTCCTTCGGGCGTTTGCGGGCCGATCCTCGGCGCGGCGGGTTAAGATTTCGTCGAGGTCAGTCGCGCGGTGCGAGGGCGTTGCGCCCCGCGAGGAGCACGCTCGCGCGATAGGCGGCCTCGCTCGACATCCCCGCGAGGATCCCGGCGGCCGCGTCGGGGCGCATGCGGGCGAGGAACCCGGCCGCGAAATCGGGGGCCATCGCCTCGAAGAGCAGCGCCGCCTCCTTGGGCTTCATGCTTTCGTAGACGGCCGTGAGGCGTGCGAGATCGGCCTCGGCTGCCCCGTCGACCCGCGCGATCGTGGCGGCCAGACGCTCTTCGGCCGCCACGAGGTCGGCGATGCGCGCGCGCAGCACCTCTTCGCTGAGGGCGAGCGCCGCCTCGCGCTCGGAGAGCCGCAGTTGCGCCTCGAAGAGCGCATCTTCGCGCGCCATGAGAGCGCGCGCGACTTCCTCGGGCGGCGGCGCGCAGCCGGCGGGCTCGGGCTCGGGTGCTGCCGCCGCGGCATCCCCGCCCCCGAGCGCGCGCGCCGCATCGAGCCCGAGATAGAGACGAACCGCGCCCGACAGCACGAACATCGCGATCAGCACCGCGAGCACACCCTGCGCGCGCCGCGGGCCGCGCCGCGCCGCCGGCGCCGGGGGCGGGCCTTTGGCGGGCTGGGCGTCGGGTTGGGTGGCCTTCGCCCTCGCGCCGAGCCATGCGCGAAGCCGGGCGATCACGCGCGGAAAGGCATCGGCCTTGGCCGGCCGGGTCTCGGCCTTGCGGGGCGGGACGCTCATGCGTCGATCCCCGCGCCCATGGCCGCGCCCGTTGCCGCGTCCTGTGTGGCAGCGGCCTGCGCCCGGCGGCGCCGCAATGTCACGCGCGCGGTCTCGGCGCGCGGTTCGGGCGCGGGCGGCGTTGGAGGGGCGCCGCGCGGGCCGGGTTCGGGCAGGTCGTGGAGGGCGGCAAGCATGAGTTCGAGTTTCTGCGCCCCCGCTTCTGCCCGGCCGTTCAGCGCCTTGAGCCGCGCCGCAGACTCCTGGGCGGCGGCCTGCGCCTCGGCGAGGGCGCGCGTCAGCTCGTCGACCTGCGCGGACAGGACCGCGATCGCCCCCCCCATCCCTGTCTCGAGCGTGGCGAAACGGGTCAGGCGGCGCGAGAGGACGAAACAATAGAGCGCGGCCCCGAAGGCCCCTGCGGCAAGCAGCACATCGGCAATCAGTTGCATCACCCCTCCGTCAGTTGAGAAGGAACTCGGTCACGAGCAGATCGCGCACCCGCCCCTCGCCGGTGACGAGCTGGACCCTGCGCAGCATTTGCGCGCGGACCCGCACGAGGGCGGCCGGATCCTCGATGTCGGCGATCTCGATCGCGCGCAGATAGCCGTTCAGCACGTCGATCACCCGCGGCAGCAGGCGCGTGACCTCGGCCGCGTGGACGGCCGCAACCTCGAGCTCGGCGGCAAAGCGCAGGTGGCGGCTGCGCGCTCCGGGCGGCAGACTGACGGTCAGGGGCGGCACCGGGACGAAGGCGATGTCGGCCATGAGGCTCGGGGATGCGTGGTCCGGCGCGGCATCCCCGGCATGCTCGCCGCCGCCGATCAGCCCCGACCAGGTGACGAAGAAGCCCGCCCCGCCCAGCAACAGCGCCCCCGCGAGGCCGAAGATCAGCGGCTTGCGGCTGCGCCGTGGCGGCGTGTCCGCGGCATTGTCGGCGGCATCGGCGGTTGCCATGGTTTCCTCCAGGTCGCGGCGATCACCTGCCCCCTATATCCTCGGCCCGACTAACCGAATCTTAAGGCTGACGGACGAAGCATCGCCGCGTGGCCCGGCATCCGGGCAGGGCGCAGCGGAGACCAGCGTGCAGTCACTTCTAGCGTTGTGGGGCGGCCTCGACCCGCGTCGCCGGCTTGTCGTCGCGGTGGCGACAATCGGGATGTTCCTTGCGGTGCTCGGGGTGGCGCGGATGGCGGGGACGCCGTCGATGGCGCTGCTCTATGCGGGCCTGGACCCGGCCGCCTCGGGCGAGGTGATCCGCGCGCTCGATCAACGCGGCATGCGGTTTGAGGTGCGGGGTGATTCGATCTATGTGCCTCTGGCCGAGCGCGACGCCCTCCGCATGGCCCTGGCGGGCGAGGGCCTGCCGGCGACGGGGGCGGCGGGGTATGAGCTGCTCGACGGCCTGTCGGGCTTCGGCACCACCACCCAGATGTTCGATGCGGCCTATCTGCGCGCCAAGGAAGGCGAGCTTGCGCGCACCATCGTCTCGAGCCCGAGCATCCGCGCGGCGCGGGTTCATATCGCGCAGCCCATGTCCGAACCCTTCGCGCGCGACCGGCGCACGACCGCCTCGGTCACCGTCACGACCGCGCAGGGCGGCCTGCCGCCCGTGCAGGCGCGCGCGCTCAAGCATCTCGTCGCCTCGGCCGTCGCGGGGCTGCGGCCCGAGGATGTCGCGATCATCGACACCGCCGGCGGCCTCGTCCTCGCGGGAGACGAGGCCGACACGCCGGCGCAACTCGCGGGTGACCGCGCGGTCGCGTTGCGCCAGAGCCTCGAGCGGCTGCTCGCGGCCCGCGTCGGCGCCGGGCGCGCGCTGGTCGAGGTCAGCGTCGATCTGGTCACCGAACGCGAGTCCGTGGTCGAGCGCGTCTTCGACCCCGAGGGGCGGGTGCCCATCTCGACCGAGAGCGAGAGCCGCAGTTCCAACGCGACCGGGCAGGGTGCGGGTGTCTCGGTCGCGTCGAACCTGCCGGAGGGCGACGCGGGCGACGGCAGCCAGAGCCAGTCGAATTCCTCGCAGACGCGCGAGCGGATCAATTACGAGGTCTCCGAGACGCGGCGCGAGATCGAGCGCGCGCCCGGGTCGGTGCGACGCCTCACGGTCGCGGTGCTGGTCGACGGGCTGCGCGCCGAGGACGGAAGCTGGTCGCCCCGCTCCGAGGCGGAGCTTGCCGATCTGCGCGACCTTGTCACCTCGGCCGTCGGCTACGACGAGGGGCGGGGCGACATCGTCACCATCAAGTCGCTCGAATTCGAGGTGCCGCCGGCCGATGGCACGCTCGCCGAGCAGACCATGATCGGCACCCTCGACACCATGTCGCTGATCCAGCTTGCCATCATCGCGCTTGTCGCGCTCATCCTCGGGCTGTTCGTGGTGCGGCCGATCCTGCTTGCGCGGCGCGCGCCGCCGCCCTCCCCGGCGCTCGGACGTCCGGCGCGGACGATCGCGCTCCCGGCCGGGGCGCGCGCCGAGCAGGTGCTGCCGCCCGCGCTGAGCGGGGTCATCGACGATGCCACCGAACTCGCGGAACTGGGGCCGCCCGCCGATGCGCCGCCGCTGCCTGCGGTGCGCGCCGCCACCGCGCCGGCCGGCGCCGACGAGGCCGATCCGGTCGCGCGGCTGCGCAGCCTCATCGCCGACCGGCGCGAGGAGACGCTCGTCATCCTGCGCGCCTGGATGGATGAGGGCGAGGAGGCGACATGACGGCACGCAGGGTCCGGCTGGAGGTCTTCAGCCTTGCCGACGAGGGGGCGGCGGATGTGCTCGTCGTCAACGCGGGCGACATCGAGGACGCGCGCCTGCACTCCTACGAGGCGGGCTACAAGGCGGGGTGGGAGGACGCGAGCGCGGCCCATACCGCCGGGCAGGCCGAACTGCGCGCCGACGTCGCGCGCAACCTGCAGGCCATGTCCTTTACCTATCACGAGGCCCGCGGCCAGATCCTGCGCGCGATTGAGCCGCTGCTGACCGACATCGCCGCGCGCCTCCTGCCCGAGATCGCCGGCGCGGCCCTGCCAGCGCAGATCAGCGCGGTCCTGCTGCCGCTTGCCGAGCAGGCGACCGAGGTGCCGGTCACGCTGGTGATCCATCCCGATTCGCGTGCCGACGTCGAAGCCTTTGCGAGCCTGCCCTCGGGCCTGCCGATCGCCATCCAGGAAACCGACGCCCTCGGCCCGGGACAGGCGACGCTGCGCCTCGGCGAGGTCGAGACGCGCATCGACATGGACGGGGCGGTGGCGGCGATCGCCGCGCTCATCCGCGACTTCTTCGAACTTCCCCGCAAGGAACGAAAGTATGGATGACGATAGCCCCTTCGACTTTGACAGCCCCTTCGGCCAGGTTCCGGTCGAGATAACGATCTCGGTCGGCAAGGCGCGCCCGCTCGTGCGCGATCTGCTGCGACTGCGCAAGGATGCGGTGCTGCCGCTCGACCGGCGGGTCGAGGATCCGGTCGAGCTTTATGTCGGCGACCGGCTGATCGGCCGCGGGGAGTTGCAGGAGGTCGAGGGCGACCGGGAGGGAACCCTCGCGGTGCGCCTGACGGAAGTCATCAGCCTGCGTCGGCCTCTGGGATGAGGGTGCCGTTGCCGTTTCGGGCGGCGCTGATTGTCGCGTTCCTCGTGCTCGGCGCGCTGCCGGCCGTGGCGCAGGAAGTCACCCTGACGATCGGCGACGGCGGATCCTTCACCGCAAGGGCGGTGCAGCTTTTGGTCCTCGTCACGCTGCTGAGCCTCGTGCCAGGCCTTGCGGTGATGGTGACATGCTTTCCCTTCATCGTCACCGTGCTCTCGATCCTTCGCCAGGCGCTCGGGCTGCAATCGGCGCCCCCCAACATGATGATCGTCTCGCTCGCTCTCTTCCTCACCTGGTTCGTGATGGATCCGGTCCTGACCGAGGCCTGGGCGGCGGGGCTCGGCCCGCTCAGCGCGGGGGAACTCGCGCTCGAACCCGCGCTGGTCGAGACGATCCGCCCCTTTCGCGGCTTCATGGCGGCGCGGCTCGATCCCGATACCTTCGCGGCGCTGGTGGCGCTGCGGCCCGACGCGGCCGTGCCCGGCAACATCGCCGAGGCGCCGCTCTCGGTGCTCGTGCCGGCCTTCCTGCTCAGCGAGATCGCGCGGGCCTTCGAGATCGGCTTCCTGATCTTCCTGCCCTTCCTCGTGATCGACCTCGTGGTTGCGGCTATCCTCATGTCGATGGGCATGATGATGGTGCCGCCCGCGGTGGTCGCGCTTCCCTTCAAGCTCGCGTTCTTCGTCGTCGCCGACGGCTGGGCACTGTTGTCGGGGGCGCTGGTGCGCAGTTATGTCTGACGGGCCTCAGGCCGCGTCGCCAAGCACCCGCGCCAGATCAAGCAGCCTGCGCCGCTGCGCCTCGGGGATGGCGTAGAAGGCGCGCACGAGTTCGAGTGCCTCGCGGTTGGCGAGCAGGTCCTCCTCATCCTCGGGATCGGAGGACCCGCCGGCGCCTTCGAAAAAGAAGCTGATCGGTACGTCGAGGGCGACGGCGATCTCGTAGAGACGCGATGCGCTGACGCGGTTCATGCCGCTTTCATACTTCTGGATCTGCTGGAACTTGATGCCGACACTCTGGGCCAGATGCTGCTGGGTCATGCCGAGCATCCATCTCCTCTGCCGGATGCGCCGCCCCACGTTCACGTCAATCGGGTGTTTCATGCCAGTCTCCGTCAATCCCCCTGAGATATACCAGAGGTTGATTTGTATCCACTTCAATTTGTGTATAAGTTGAGCTTTCTGCCCAAGGTGCATCCGTTCGGGTGCGCGAAAATGGGTCTCGCACAACTTTGGGGCAGAAAGACGGCCGCGCGGAGCGAAAGGCGCGGGTCCCGCATCCGCTCTGGCTGTGCATGTGGGCGCGCGCTATCTGGCAGGGCGCGAAACGGGCGGAGGGTGCCGATGCTGGCCTATGTGGTGCGGGATTTTTCAGGGGATTCGGGGTTGGCGGAGTTGCCGGTGCCCGAGCCAGGGCCAGGCGAGGTGCGGTTGCGGATCAGGGCCTGCGGCCTCAATTTCGCCGACACGCTGATGCGGGCGGGGCGGTATCAGGAACGGCCCGAGCCGCCCTTCGTCCTCGGGATGGAGGTCGCGGGCGAGGTCGAGGCCGTGGGCCCGGGCGTCTCGGCGCCGCTGCCCGGCGCGCGGGTCGCGGTCTTCGCGGCCTCGGGCGGTCTTGCCGAACGCGGCGTCTTCAGGGCCGACCGCTGCCTGCCCATCCCCGACGCGATGGATTTCGCGACCGCGGCCGCCTTCCAGATCGCCTATGGCACGGGGCACATGGCGCTGATGCGCCGCGCGCGCCTGCGGCCGGGCGAGACGCTGCTCGTGACGGGGGCCGCCGGCGCCACGGGCCTTGCCGCGGTCGAGATCGGGGCGGCGGTGGGCGCGCGCGTCATCGCCGTGGCGCGCGGTGCGGCCAAGCTTGCGGTCGCGCGCGACGCCGGGGCCGAGGTGCTGATCGACGCCGAGACGCCCGACCTGCGCGCCGAGTTGCGCGCCCTTGGCGGCATCGATGTCGCCTATGACACGGTGGGCGGCGAGATGTTCACGGCCGCGCTGCGCGCCGCGCGGCCCGAGGGGCGGCTGATCCCGATCGGCTTTGCCGGCGGCGAGGTGCCGCAGATCGCGGCCAATCACCTGCTCGTCAAGAACCTGAGCGTGCTTGGCGTCTATTGGGGGGGCTATTTCGCCTTTGCCCCCGATGTCGCGCGGGCCGGCATGGCCGAGTTGCTCGACTGGCACGCGGCGGGGCGGATCCGGCCCGTCGTGGGCGAGAGGCTGCCGCTGGCGCGCGCCGAGGAGGCGCTCGGGATGCTGCGCGGACGGGCGAGCGCGGGCAAGATCGTGATCGAACCGTGACCGCGCTGCGACATCGTGGCGAAACCGGCACGACCTCGCCCGGGAAAGCTTGAAAACAGCCCACCGAGCCCCGATATTCCACAGCGAGGTTCCGGCCGTCTGCCGGGACTGCTTTCGCCATGACTGACGGAGGCTTGCAGATGGCACAGTTTGAAACGATCCGCACGACCGCGACGGGCGCGCGCGCAACGTGGATCGATGAGGGGCTTCGCGCCCACATGAACAAGGTCTACGGGCTCATGTCCGTGGGGATGATCATCACCGCGCTCGCGGCCTGGTCGATCTCGGGTCTTGCGACCACGACCGATCCCTCGGTCGCGGCGGGCCAACTCGGCAACGGGGTCTACCTGACCGGGCTCGGCGTCGCGCTCTATACCTCGCCGCTGCGCTGGGTAATCATGTTCGCCCCGCTCATCATGGTGTTCGGCTTCGGGGCGGTCGCGAACCGCCTTTCGGCCGCGGCGGGGCAACTCTATTTCTACACCTTCGGCGCGCTCATGGGCCTGTCGATCAGCTGGATCTTCCTGACCTTTACCAGCTTCTCGATCGTGCAGACCTTCGTTGCCACCGCGGCGGCCTTCGCGGGCCTGTCGCTCTATGGCTACACCACGAAGCGCGACCTCTCGGGGATGGGGACGTTCCTGATGATGGGTCTGATCGGGCTCATCGTCGCCTCGATCGTCAACATCTTCCTCGGCTCGCCCGCGGTGATGTTCGCGATCTCGGCGATCGGGGTGCTGATCTTCGCGGGGCTGACCGCCTACGACACGCAGGCGATCAAGTCGGAATACGTCGCCCACGCCGCCCACGGCGATCAGGAGTGGCTCGACAAGTCGGCCAC
>CAYYJB010000017.1:3777-9311 GCA_964472135.1 uncultured Gemmobacter sp. | reverse complement strand
CTCTCGGGCGAGGTCGTGCTGCACGAGGGGGGCGCCGCGCACCGCCTCGGCCCCGGCGATACCGCGACCTTCAAGGCGGGGGTGCCGGTGGCGCATTGCCTCGAGAACCCGGGGCCGGGCGAGGCGCGCTATGTCGTCGTCGGCACCCGCGCGCCGCGCGATGTCGTGACCTATCCCGAACACGACCGGGTGCTGCACGTCGGTCGCGACCCCGACACCCGCCGTCATACCGATCTTGCGGGCAATCCGGCCGAGACGCCCTATCGCATCGCCGACTGAGCAGGGCCGAAACGAAAAGGCCGCGCCAAGGCGCGGCCCGTGAACCCGGTCAGGGGCGCAGGATCACTTGATCTTGCCTTCCTTGTACTCGACATGCTGGCGCACGACGGGGTCGTATTTGCGCACGGTCATCTTCTCGGTCATGGTCCGGGCGTTCTTCTTGGTGACGTAGAAGTGCCCCGTGCCCGCGCTCGAGTTCAGGCGGATCTTGATCGTCGTCGGCTTGGCCATCGCAAATCTCCCTGCGCCGGGGTGAACCGGCGACTGCACCGGGCGCTTCTGCCCAAAGCGGGGGGGCAAGTCAACCGCGAAAAAGACATCACCCGGGGCCCTGCGCCCTCAGGGGCGGCTGCCCGCGATCGCGCCGAAGACCTGCGGCGCGGGCGCGTTCTCGGTCCAGATCCCGCTGACGCCCGTTGCGCCCGCGCCGTGGAAGCTGCCGCGCAGGCTCGCACCGCGCGGCGCGTCGCCGAGGCCCTCGAGGCTCAGCGCCTCGCCCGCGAACTCGCCCGTCGCAAGGTCGATCCGCACCCCCGTGCCGGAAAGGCGCAGATCCTGCGTCGTTGCCTCGATCGACGCCGCGCCGGCCATGAAATCGGCCTGCATCCGGAAGGTGCCGTCCTGAAAGCCCCCGCCCGCGAATCCCGCCAGATGGGCACCCTCATAGACGAAGCTGCCGCGCGGCACATCGCGCGGCACGGCCCCCAGCGACTGGAGCGTCATCGCCCCGTCGCCGTCGCGTACCACATGGCCGATCGCGACGATGGCGCAGGCCCCGCTGCACCCCGCGATCTGGCCGCCGACCGCGTGGCGCAGGATGGTCGCGACATGCCTGCGCCCCTGCGCATCGACAAAACTGCCGCGATGCACGGACATGTCCCCGGTCTCGTTCAAGAGGACGATGGTTGCCGGGTCGACCGGCGCGCCCGGCGCGTCGGGCACGAAACCCGCCGCGTCGGAGGCCAGGACGACATGCGCCCGCCCCTCGGCGGTGACGCGAAAGACGCCGCTGCCGTCGGCAAAGGCCGCGACCTGGCGCGCCGCGACGGGCGGTGGCGACAGCGCGCTCCACATCGGCAGGAAGGTCTCGGTGTAGGGCGCGCTGGCGCCTGTCCCGCTGTTGCCCCCGCCCTCGGCGAAGCTGCCGCCCCCCGATCCCGTCGCCCCGCCGCCGCAACCGGCGAGCGTGGCGAGGACGAGGGCGAAGATCGGCCCGAGCCGCCAAGGCGGGTGGACGGGCACGGGCGGGGCGGCGTGGCGGATATTTGGCGACATGCCCCGATTGGGCCACATTCGCCCTGCGATTCGGTTAATGCCTCAGCCGATCAGGCCCGCGCGCAGCACCCGGCCGAGAAAATGCCGGTCGCCCTCGTTGGCGAGGATGCCGAGCGCGGCACCCGGCTCGGCCCAGATCGCGGTGTGGCCGGCCTCGCTCGGGGGGCCGAGCCGCGCGATGGGGCGCGCGAGATAGACCGTGCAGACCTTTTCGGCCCAGAGGTCGTATTCGGGCATGTAGGTAAAGCGGCGGAACGCCCCGAGGCGACGATCGAGCCGCATCGTCCAGCCCGTCTCCTCGAAGACCTCGCGGTGCAGCGCGGGCAGGGGATGCTCGCCCGGATCGACCCCGCCGCCCGGCAGCTGGAATTCGGGGGCCGGCGCATCCTGATGCGTGAGCAGCATCTCGGCGCCGCGGAGCAGGATGGCATAGACGCCCGGTCGGCGGCGATAGCTGCGGCCGGCCTCGGGCGGGGTTTCGAATCGGCGGATCATCGCGGCCCTTGCGGTTGTGGGGCGGTCGGGATGGATGTATTGCAGCGCCGATCCGCGAAGGAAAGCACCCATGCCGACGGGCCCCCAGATCGTGTGGGACGACAGCGTCCTGCCGTTTCAGCTTGACCGCGCCGATGTGCGCGGCCGTTTCGCCCGCGTCGACGGGGCGCTGGCGCGCATCCTGTCGCGCCACGCCTATCCGCCCGCGATCGAGGAACTGGTGGCCGAGGCGGTGCTGCTGACCGCGCTGATCGGCCAGGCGATCAAGCTGCGCTGGAAGCTCTCGCTCCAGATCCGGGGCAACGGGCCTGCGCGCCTGATCGCGACCGACTACTACGCCCCCGAGACCGAGGGCGCGCCCGCGCGGCTGCGCGCCTACGCGAGCTTCGATGCCGAGCGGCTCGATCCCGAGGGCCCGGGATTTGCCCAGATCGGGCAGGGGTTCTTTGCGATCCTGATCGATCAGGGAGCGGGCAATCTGCCCTATCAGGGCATCACGCCGATCGCGGGCGGCGCGCTCGCGGCCTGTGCCGAGACCTATTTCGCCCAGTCCGAGCAGCTGCCGACCCGCTTCGCCACCGCCCATGGCCGGGATGAGGCCGGCAACCGCCGGGCGGGCGGGATCATGCTGCAGGTCATGCCCAAGGCCTCGCCGGGGTTCGGATCGGGCGCGGCCGCCGCCGCGGAGGCGCCCGAGGACGGGCTCTTGCGCGCGACCGACCTGCTCGGCGGGGCCGAGGGCGAGGATTGGGCGCGCGTCAACATCCTGCTCGACACCGTCGAGGCGGGCGAGCTGACCGGCCCCGAGGTGCAGCCGCCCGATGTGCTGGTGCGGCTCTTTCACGAGGAAGGGCCGCGCGCCTTTCCCGCCCAGCCCGTGCGCTTCGGTTGCACCTGCTCGGAGGATCGCGTGCGCGCCTCGCTCTCGATCTATTCGGCGCGTGACATCGCGACGATGACGACGCCCGAGGGCACGGTGACGGCCGATTGCCAGTTCTGCGGCGCCCATTACGTCCTCGACCCGGCGACGGTCGGCTTCGAGGCACCCGGCGGCACCCCGCCCGGCGCGGCCAAGGGCCGTGCCTGACGGGCGCCATGGACGCGCCCGCGCTCCTCGACCGTCTCGCGCGCCTCGTGGCCGAGCCCGCGCCGCCCTCGTCGGATTTCGATCCGGCGGGGCCCGGCACGCGCACCGCCCCCGCCGCCCCGCTCATTCCCGCGGCCGTGCTCATGGCGCTCGCCGAGGGGGCTGCCGGCCCCGAGGTGGTGCTGACGCGCCGCGCGGCGGGCTTGCGCCACCATGCCGGGCAGGTCGCCTTTCCGGGCGGCAGGCTCGATCCCGCCGACGCCGGCCCCGAGGCCGCTGCATTGCGCGAGGCGGCCGAGGAAATCGCGCTGCCCCCCGCCCAGGTCCGGCTGATCGGCCGGCTGCCGGGGCACGAGACCGTCACGGGCTATCACGTCACGCCCGTCATCGGCTGGATCGAGGGGCGGTTCGATCCGCGCTCCGACCCGGCCGAGGTGGCCGAGGTCTTCGCCGTGCCCTTCGCCCATCTCGCCGACCCCGCCCGCTACCGGTTCGAGGCCCGCCTCTGGCAGGGAAGCCTGCGCAGCTATCCCGTCATCCCCTGGGGGCCGCATTACATCTGGGGCGCGACTGCCCGCATCCTGCGGGCGCTCGCGCTCAGGCTCGGGCCATGACGGCGCGCGTGGCCCTTGCCGAGATGCCGGGGGCGGGCGCGGTCATCGCGGCGTTGCGCGCGGCGGGGCAGGGGGCGTGGTTCGTGGGCGGGGCAGTGCGCGACGCGTTGCTCGCCCGCCCGGTCGGCGACATCGACATCGCGACCGACGCCCCGCCCGAGCGCGTGGCCGAGATCGCCGCCGCCGCGGGGCTGCGCGCGGTGCCGACGGGGCTCGCGCATGGCACGATCACCGTCATCGCCGAGGGCCGCGCGCATGAGGTCACGACGCTGCGGCGCGATGTCGAGACCTTTGGCCGCCATGCCCGCGTCGCCTTCGACGCCTCCCTCGCCGAGGATGCCGCGCGGCGCGACTTCACGATCAACGCCCTCTACGCCACGCCGGAGGGAGAGGTGATCGACCCCACGGGGCAGGGGCTTGCGGACCTCGGCGCGGGGCGGGTGCGGTTCGTGGGCGATCCGGCGCGGCGCATCGCCGAGGACGGGTTGCGCATCCTGCGCTTCTTCCGCTTCACCGCCCATTATGCCGACCCTGCGGGCGGGATCGACGCGGACGGCCTCGCGGCCTGCGCCGCGGCGGTGCCCGAGGCGCTCGCCCCCGTCTCGGCCGAACGGATCGGGGCCGAGATGCGCCGCCTTCTGGCCGCGCCCGACCCGGCGCTGGCGGTGGGAGCGATGGCGGCGGCGGGGGTACTGTCGGCCGTGCTGCCGGGGGCGGTGGCGACGCATCTCGCCCCCCTCGTCCACGCCGAGGGCGGGCGGCCCGCGGGCTGGATCGCGCGCCTTGCGGCCCTCGGGGGCGAGGGTGCGGCCCGAAGGCTGCGCCTGTCGCGGGCCGAGGCGCGCGACCTCGCGGCACTTGGCGCGGCGGCGCGCTCGGAGGCGACGCCCGCGGCGCTTGGCCATCTGGCGGGGGCCGAGGCCGCGCGCGCCGCGGTGCTCCTGCGCGCGGCGCTGATGCTCTCCGCGCCCGATCCGGGGGCCGAGGCCGCGATCCTGCGCGGGGCGCGCGCGCGCTTTCCCATCCGCGCGGCCGACCTCATGCCCGCGCTCGAGGGCCCCGCGCTCGGCGCCCGGCTCGGGCGGCTCCGGGCGCGCTGGATTGCGTCCGACTTCACGCTGACCCGCGCCGAACTGCTCGAAGGCCCCGATGATGACGCCTGAAACCCTCGCCTCGCTTGCCGCCATCGCCTTTGCCTCGTGCTGGACGCCTGGCCCCAACAACGCGATGCTCGCAAGCTCGGGCGCGACCTTCGGCCTTGCGCGGACGCTGCCGCATCTGATGGGCGTGGCGCTCGGCTTTCCGGTCATGGCGGTGATCGTCGGCCTTTTCCTCGGCGAGGCGTTCCAGCGCAGCACGCTCTTGCAGGAGGGGCTGCGCTGGGGCGGGGCGGCGCTCTTGTTGTGGGTGGCGTGGAAGATCGCGACGGCGGGCGGGATGGGCCGGGCGGGGTCCGCCCCGCGGCCCCTGCGGGCGCATGAGGCGGCGGCCTTTCAGTGGGTCAACGCCAAGGCCTGGGTGATGGCGATCGGCACCGCCGCGCAATTCGTCCGGGCCGAGGCGCCGGTAACATCGGCGCTCTGGATCGGGGGGGTGTTCGTGGTGGCGGGCATCACCTCGGCCCTTGGCTGGGCGGCGGGGGGCGCGGCACTCGGGCGGTTTCTTGCCACGCCTGCCCGGCTTGCGGCCTTCAACCGGCTGATGGCGGCGATGATCGCGCTCGGCGTCGTCTACATGCTCGCGGGCTGACGGGGGAAGAACGGGCGCAAGAACGGGCGGCGGTT
>CAYYJB010000017.1:1950-3677 GCA_964472135.1 uncultured Gemmobacter sp. | reverse complement strand
GCCGGCCCGATGTTCCGATTCTTCGAAAACCTGGTCGACCCCTACGCCCCCTGGCCGCAGACCGACACGCCCCCGCGCCGGCTCTGGCCCTTCATCCGCGAATGGTCGCGCCCCTTCGCCCGCGTCTTTGCCGCCGCGACCGCAAGCTCGGTCATCGTCGCGGCGGTCGAGATCGCGCTCATCTGGTACATGGGGCGGCTCGTTGATCTGCTGGGCCGCGCCTCACCGGCCGAGGTCTGGGCCGCGCATGGCGCCGAGTTCATCGCGGCGGGGGTGTTCGTGCTGGTGCTGCGCCCGGCGCTGCAGGCGCTGAACACGCTGCTGCTCAACAACTCCGTGCTGCCCAACTATGGCACGCTCTATCGCTGGCGGGGCCATGCGCAGGTGCTGCGCCAGTCGGTCGGCTGGTTCGAGAACGACTTTGCCGGCCGCATCGCCAACCGCGTGATGCAGACGCCACCGGCGGCGGGCGATGCGGTCTTTCAGGTCTTCGATGCGATCACCTTCTCGATCGCCTACATCCTCGGGGCGGCGGTGCTGCTGGCCGATGCCGACCCGCGGCTCGCGCTGCCGCTCTTGGTCTGGCTTGCCCTCTACGGGCTCCTGGTGCGCTGGACGGTCACCCGCGTCGGCCCCGCCTCGCAGGCGAGCGCGGACGCCCGCAGCGCCGTGACGGGGCGGGTCGTCGACAGCTATTCGAACATCCATTCGGTCAAGCTTTTCGCCCATCACGACCGCGAGCTTGCCTATGCCCGCGAGGCGATCGAGGCCACCCGCCGCACATTCGCCCATGAGATGCGGCTCTATACCCTCATGGATATCGCGCTCGTCGCGCTCAACGGCTTTCTCATCGTCGCGGTCACGGGCTGGGCGCTCTGGCTCTGGATGGAGGGGCAGGCGAGCGTCGGCGCGGTGGCGGCCGCGACCGCGCTGACGCTGCGGCTCAATGCGATGACGGGCTGGATCATGTGGGCGCTGACGGGGTTCTTCCGCGCGCTCGGCGTCGTCGCCGAGGGGCTCGAGACCATCGCCCAGCCGATCACGCTCGCCGATGCGCCGGGCGCCTGCCCGATCGACTGGAAGGGCGGCGCGATCGAGCTGCGCGGGCTCCGCCACAGCTATGGCCGCGGCGGGGGCGGGGGGCTCCATGGCATCGACCTGACGATCCGCCCCGGCGAGAAGATCGGCATCGTCGGCCGCTCGGGGGCGGGCAAATCCACGCTCGTGAAGCTGCTCCTGCGCTTTTACGAGGCCGAGGGCGGCAGCATCCTCATCGACGGGCAGGACATCCGCGCGGTCCAGCAGGCCAGCCTGCGCGCCCGCATCGGCATGGTCCAGCAGGAGGCGACGCTCCTGCACCGCTCGGTGCGCGACAACCTCCTCTATGGCCGCCCCGATGCGACCGAGGCCGAGATGCTCGCCGCCGCGCATGCCGCGCACGCCCACGACTTCATCCTCGACCTCGCCGATCCCGAGGGGCGGCGCGGCTATGATGCCCATGTCGGCGAGAGGGGGGTGAAGCTCTCGGGCGGGCAGCGCCAGCGCGTGGCGCTCGCGCGCGTCATCCTCAAGGACGCGCCGATCCTCGTGCTCGACGAGGCGACCTCGGCGCTCGACAGCGAGGCCGAGGCCGCGATCCAGGACACGCTCTGGCGCCTCATCGAGGGCAAGACCGTCATCGCCATCGCGCACCGCCTCTCGACCATCGCGGCGATGGACCGGATCGT
>CAYYJB010000017.1:0-1850 GCA_964472135.1 uncultured Gemmobacter sp. | reverse complement strand
TCCTTCCTGCGCCTCGATCCCTTCCGGCCCGCCGAGGGGCCGCCGCCGCGCCGGCTCGGGGCGTTCTTCCTCTGGGGGGTGGCGGGGGCGTGGCCGGTGCTCGCGCTCTCGACCCTCTTCTCGGTCGGCTCGGGCGTGCTCGAGGTCATCTCGGCCGATCTTCTGGGCCGCGTCGTCGACATCGCGGCCGAGACCGCGGCCGAGGGCGGGCTGGCGGCGGTGCTCGCGCAGAACGGGGTGCTGATCGCGGCTTTCGTCCTCTTCTACCTCGTGCTCAGGCCCGCGGTCTTCACCCTCTCTTCGGGGATGAACGCCGTCATCATCGGGCCGAACCTGATGCCGCTCGTGCTCTCGCGGCTGCACCGCTGGACGATGGGCCACTCGGTCACCTTCTTTGATGCCGATTTCGCCGGCCGCATCGCGCAAAAGCAGATGCAGGCCGCCCGTGCCCTGACCGAGACGGTGGTCGAGATGATCAACGTCGTGGCCTTCGCGCTCGCCTCGGTCGGGGGCGCCGTGATCTTCCTTCTGGTGATCGACTGGGGCGTGGCGCTCATGCTTGCGGTCTGGCTCGCGGCCTATCTGGGCTTCATCCGCTATTTCATGCCGCGGGTGCGGGTGCTTTCGGCCGCGCGCGCCTCGGCGCGGGCGAGCGTGACGGGCCAGGTCGTCGACACGATCACGAACATCAAGACGGTGAAGCTCTTTGCCCGGGCCGAGCACGAGGACAGCGCGGCCCTTGATGCGATGGAGCGCTATCGCGGCGCCTCGGTCGCCTTCGGCCGCCTCTCCACCGTCTTCCGCTTCGGGCTGATGATGCTCGCGGGCGTCCTGCCCGTGCTGCTCGTGGGCGGCACCTTCGCGCTCTGGGCCGATGGCGGGGCGAGCGCGGGCGACATCGCGGCGGCGGGCTCGATCTCGATCCGCATCGCGCAGATGACGGGCTGGGTCAGCTTTTCGCTCATGACGATCTATGCCCATGTCGGCGAGGTCGAGGACGGGATGCGCACGCTTGCCCACCCCCACGCGCTGACCGATGCCGCCGACGCCCGCCCCCTCGGCGCGGTCGCGGGCCGTGTCGATTTCGAGGGCGTGACCTTCGCCTATGGCCGCCCCTCGGGCGGGGTGGGGCCGATCGATCTGCACCTCGCCCCCGGAGAGCGGATCGGGATCGTCGGGGCGTCGGGGGCGGGCAAATCGACGCTCGTCGCGCTGCTCCTGCGCTTTTACGACCCCGAGGCGGGGCGGGTGCTGATCGACGGCCACGACATCCGCGGCGCGACGCAGGAAAGCCTGCGCGCGGCCATCGGGACGGTGACGCAGGAAACCGCGCTCTTCAACCGCTCGGTGCGCGACAACATCCTCTATGGCCGCCCCGACGCCACCGAGGCCGAGATCGAGTCCGCCGCCCGCGCCGCCCACGCCCACGACTTCATCCTCGCGCTGCAGGACCACAAGGGCCGGCGCGGCTACGAGGCGCATCTGGGCGAACGCGGGGTGCGGCTGTCGGGCGGGCAGCGCCAGCGCATCGCGCTTGCGCGCGCCTTCCTCAAGAACGCGCCGATCCTTGTCCTCGACGAGGCGACCTCGGCGCTCGACAGCGAGGTCGAAGCCGAGGTGCAGACGGCGCTTTCGGGCCTGATGCAGGGCAAGACGGTGCTTGCCATCGCGCACCGGCTCTCGACCATCGCCGCGATGGACCGCATCGTCGTCATCGATCAGGGCCGCATCGTCGAGGACGGCCCCCACGCCGACCTCCTCGCCCGCGGCGGCCTCTATGCCCGCTACTGGACCCGCCAGTCCGGCGGCTTCCTGCGCCCCGACGAGGCGCAGGCGGCGGAGTAGCGCAC